>JAFYTM010000051.1 GCA_017558865.1 Lachnospiraceae bacterium | reverse complement strand
GATGAAGGAAAAGGCCGTATGGTAGACCTTCTCAGTGAAAATTATGAGATTGTCGTCCGCTATCAGGGCGGAAATAATGCGGGTCATACGGTAATCAATGAAAAAGGGAAATTTGTCATGAATTTGATGCCATCCGGAATCTGCCGTGAGGACACGGTGAATATTTTGGGACCTGGCATTGTGATCGATCTGGAACATTTATATGGGGAAGTACAGAAACTGGAAGAGAAAGGTGTGAAGGTGACACCAGGGCATTTGAAAATCAGTGACAGGGCAACTATCTGTATGCCTTATCATAAATTGCTGGATTGTCTGGAGGAAGACAGACTGCAGGATAAAAAATTTGGATCCACCAGAAGAGGAATTTCTCCTGTTTATGCAGATAAATACATGAAAAAAGCATTGCGTATGGGTGATCTGCTTCATCTGGACACCTTAAAGGAACGCCTTGATGACATTATAGAGTGGAAAAATCTGACCGTGGAACAAGGCTATGGTCATGCTCCGGTGGCAACAGAAGAAATGTATCAGTGGCTGAAAACCTATGGAGAGTTTTTTGCTCCGTTTGTCTGCAATACAACAGAATATCTGGAAAAAGCAATCACAGAAGGAAAATCCATTCTCTTTGAAGCACAGTTAGGAGCACTTCGTGACATCGACTTTGGAATTTATCCGTATACCTCTGCTTCTACTACGCTTGCTTCCTATGCACCGATTGGCTCAGGTGTTCCATTTGCAAAGCTGGATGAGAGCATCGGGATCATGAAAGCTTATTCAAGCTGTGTC
The DNA here is from genome assembly GCA_017558865.1 of Lachnospiraceae bacterium. Taxonomy (GTDB): domain Bacteria; phylum Bacillota; class Clostridia; order Lachnospirales; family Lachnospiraceae; genus Hominiventricola. Next base: position 2,019 of record JAFYTM010000051.1, on the reverse strand, counting down.
GGGGAAGGTCCATTTACCTGTGAATTGTTTGGGGAAGGAGCAGAGAGACTTCGTGAAGCCGGTGGAGAATATGGAGCTGCAACCGGAAGACCAAGAAGAGTCGGAGGATTTGATGTGGTTGCTTCCAGATACGGAACGAAAATGCAGGGATGCTCTTATGTAACACTTACAAAACTGGACGTGCTTTCTTATATGGAAAAAATTCCTGTATGTGTAGCTTATGAAATTGATGGAAAAAGAGTAGAGGTATTTCCATCCGGTATTGAGGAATTGAATGCTGCAAGACCAGTTTATGAATATCTGCCGGGATTTCAGTGTGATATCAGTGGATGCAGAACCGCAAAGGATCTTCCTAAAGAGGCATTGGACTATATCCGCTATATTGAGAAAGAAATCGAGTGCCCGATTAAGTATGTGTCTGTCGGAGCAGAACGTGATGCTTATATCAAGATGTTCTAAAAGGAGAGCCTATGGAAAATCAAAAAATATTAATCTTAAATTTTGGCGGTCAGTATGATCAGCTGATTGCACGGAGAGTCAGGGAATGTCATGTCTATTGCGAAGTCAAGCCTTATACCATGACACTTTCAGAAATTCAGGCATTTGATCCTATTGGAATAATTTTCACCGGCGGACCGGACAGTGTATATAAAGATAATTCTTATCATCCGGCAGAAGGTATTTTTGAGTTAGGGCTTCCGATTTTGGGTATCTGTTATGGCTGCCAGTTACTTGCTCATCATCTTGGTGGGCTTGTAACGGCAGCGGAACAGGAAAATGCCAGAGAGTATGGAAAAACACGCACTTTTTATGATACTTCCTGTCTGTTATTTGACGGACTTCCGCAAGAAGGAATTTCATGGATGAGTCATGGAGACTTTATGAAGCGTGTACCAGATGGTTTTCAGCTGGCAGCTTATAGCGGGAAATGTCCGAATGTAGCCATTTGTGATGAAAAGAGAAAATTTTATGGTGTTCAGTTCCATCCAGAAGTCAATCATACAGAAAACGGAACTGCCATGATTCGGAATTTTTTATACAAAGTCTGTGGTGCAGTGGGAGACTGGACGATGGAAGGCTATATGCAGCGATGCATTGGAGAAATCCGAAGCAGGGTGGGAAAAGAGAAGGTTTTACTGGCTTTATCAGGCGGCGTGGATTCATCGGTCTGTGCAGCACTGTTTGCAGAAGCAGTAGGTTCTCAGCTTACCTGCGTGTTCGTAGATCATGGGCTTCTTAGAAAAGACGAAGGTGATGAGGTAGAAAAAGCATTTGCAAAGTGGGATATCAACTTGATCCGTGTAAATGCCGAAGAAAGATTCTTAAAAAAACTGAAAGACATCACAGAGCCGGAGCAGAAACGTAAGATCATCGGAGAAGAATTTATCCGCGTGTTTGAAGAAGAAGGCAAAAAGATTGGAAAAACTGATTACCTGGCACAGGGAACCATTTATCCAGATGTGATCGAATCCGGGAAGGAAAATGCAGAAACCATAAAGAGTCACCACAATGTGGGCGGCTTGCCGGATTTTGTGGACTTTAAAGAAATCATAGAACCGCTTCGGCTGCTGTTCAAGGATGAAGTACGAGAACTGGGAAGACAGCTTGGTCTTCCGGAGTATATGGTAATGCGGCAGCCATTTCCTGGCCCGGGGCTTGCCATCCGTGTCATAGGAGATATTACAAAAGAGAAGCTGGAGATTTTAAGAGATGCGGATGCTATTTTCCGTGAGGAAATTGCAAAAGAGAAGCTGGAAACACAGATGAACCAGTATTTTGCAGTGCTTACTAATATGAAATCAGTAGGTGTCATGGGAGATGGACGTACCTATGATTGGGCAGTTGCACTAAGAAGTGTGACAACAGAGGATTTTATGACCGCAGACTGGTCAAGGATTTCATATGAGGTGCTGGATAAGGTGTCAAGCCGTATTGTGAATGAAGTTCCCCATGTGAATCGTGTTCTTTATGATATTACAAGCAAGCCTCCGGCAACGGTGGAGTTTGAGTAAGGAAGTG
>JAFYTM010000006.1 GCA_017558865.1 Lachnospiraceae bacterium | reverse complement strand
GGCAACGCCGAAAAGAACCCACAGAAGAATCAGATACCGGCATATCTTCAACATTCCATATGCAAACAGATAAAATTCGACTGCCATGATCACCGTCAATACTGCTGTAAATACGGCAAATACCCGAAATCCTTTCTGCTTCCACTGTTCTTCCAACCATCCAATTACATCACCCATCGTTTCTCTCCATTACCAAATGCATGTGGATGCACACTGACAGAATTCATATTCCCCAAAGTCAAAATCAGGAAACAGTAGATTTTTCAGCTTATAGGTCACCACAATATCTACATTGCCCTTACCATCTTCTGGCGTGTTGGTCATCCATTCCGATTGGGAAAAGTCCAGTCCTGCCATACCGTCTATGACTCCGATATTTTTCAGATACCGGTCAGGGTCATCGGTTACCTTTTCCAGAGATTCTTTGATACATCCTCTGGTAATTCCGCCGACTACCCAGGTCAACACAATCTGTCTTCCCCCACTTTTTACAACCGCCAATGCACCATTTAAAATATCCTTCGGATCACTGAAATATTCCGTCACCGCATCTCCTGCTGCCTGTGCTTTCTGAACAGTATTCTGTACCTCTGCTGCCAGATCATCCCCACTTCCAAGCTCTCCAAATGCACCAACAAAATCCATCACAGAATTGACCGTTTCTTCCGTATCAGAGATAAACTTTTTGCTTTTGCCATTCGTTTCCTGCATCTGTTTTGTAATGTCCATCTTGGTCATGATATAGCTGTAAGTCGATATCTGTTTCGCAGTCTGTGTTACGGCATGATGGAGCAGCATCTCCGCCTGTACAAAACGGGCTGCATTGATCAACGTGAAAAACGCACACATAAACGGGATCAGGAACAAAAGTGCTTCCACAGTCAACGACCCGCGTTCTCTCGTTTCTTTTGTATCTCCTGCTTTCATTCTATATTCCCCGTATTATTCAATTACTTCCACAAGATCGTAGAGATTATGGGCAAGCTGCTCCAGACCAAGCTCATCGGCAAGCGGTCCTTCGTAGCTGATAGATAACAAAATATCTTCATTGATGGAATAACATACATTCAGGTCTGCGGTTGCATATTCATCATGAGCCACATAGTAGATGGCAGGATGTTCCTGACTTCCAAATTCCACTTCATTTTTTGCGTACTCCGTTACATTTTCCATCGTTGCATCATCAGAAGTCATAACCTCCCATACCAGCGTTGTGGCATCTTTCTCGGCAGACAATATATGAATCCATTTACTTGCAAACTGCTGATTCTTCAATCCTTTTTCCTCTGCCAATGACAGCTTCATCCCGGATATTTCCTCATTACTTGTCTCATCCTCACCATCTATGGTGTAAATAGCACTGAATACGTAATCCGAAGGCATTTTTATATTACAGAAAACCATCTGCCCTTCCTGATAATAAGTTCCCATTGGAACAGATACCAGTTTCCCACCATTCAGATATACCCCTGCCAATGCATCCTTTCCAGAAATATCAGCCTCCGTCATCTCCTGTTCAGTAATTTCTTCTTCACTATCCTGAACTGGCTGTACGACCGGCTCCTGCTGTTCTTTTTTTCCACATCCTGTCATGCTTATAAATGCACTGATTATTACAAGTGATAAAATCCTGTTTTTCATCATTCTTCCATCCTCCAATAACATACCTAATATCCAAGAATACTTTGATAGCGTATCGTATAGTGATTGTCCGGCTGCGTCCATCCTCCATCTCCCATATCGGATATTTTTTTCATAAAGGTCGTTCGTGCCTTTACCTTCGCTTCAACTGCCAGCATCGTATAGCCATTTTTCATATCATAATCGGTATTTACCCGAATACAGTCTGCAATCCTAGCCAGCTTTTTCATTGCTTTTTCTTCCCCCATCATGTTCAAGTTCAAAAAAATACGAAGATATTCTGCATAATTCAAAGTAATCCCTTCCGTATTGTTGCCACCAAAGCCGCCTGTTCTCCAATACTTCTGCTGCTTTACAATCGTAACACCATACCCGTCTTTGATCTTAGCGATATCATCTGCTGTTTCAATACCTGCATATCCCAATTCAATCAACACCTGTACAACCGGTATCAGATACGGTGCGGCACCCGCTATTGCCGTAGCCATATTTCTTGATGTACTTATAATTCTCGAATTCGTAAATGCAAAAAATGAATTAAACAGCATTCGGATTCCAAAAATTGTCATGACAGTATTCCGTACATTTGCTTTAGAAGAAGGATTTCCCCAGAGGATATACTCCACCTCTGCCCGGTATGCCTTATGTTCACTTAGCTTATATCCACTAAGACTTAACACTTCTTCGTCCGGTATCGTTTCTCCATCCTTTTTGTCTACGGTATAATAGGAGAACATCTGCATGGCATATTCCGCCACATAGAGGTTTTCCAGATTATCCGAAATAATCCGATCCAGCCCATCCAGAAAGGAAGTCGCTTCGTTAATAGACTCCTTGAACTTTGTCAAGGCATTTTTTCTGCCAGACTTATTATTAACATTTCCATCAAGCGTTGCCATCTTGTCATTCGCACCATCCGCTGCAACCAGTCCAAGCAAGACAGACGGCATTCCCTCATCCATTGTCCATGCATAATCCGGGTATCCGGCTTCACTTTTTGCCTCCTCACCAGCTTCCTTGCTGTCATCCAGCTTTCCGTTGGCTTCCTGCTTTTCTGCTTCCGATTCTGGTGTATCCAGATTGCTGCAGTATTCCTGCAGTCTCTTGTAAAATGGATCATCATGGATTCTTTCCATAACATAAGCTGTCGAAATTGTTGTATGTACATAATTGTTCTTATAAGTCTGCCTCTTATCTTCTATCAGGTCATATTGATCCGTAGCTGAATCGATCATTCCATTCGCATTGTTCAAATAGGTACGGTACTGGGTATTACTGTCCACTCTTGCTATAGACTGACCAAAGAATTTTTCCTCTGTCAGAATATCCCGCATTTCATTAAAGTACAGTTTGTCCGTCTTCACATCCTCCTTCAATAGTTCCAGATTATTCATATCGTTTGAACCATCCCCGGTATCAAAAAATTTTCCATAATCAGCGACAGATTCCTTCATCCCACCGGACTTTCCTTCCTGGATAGCTTCCAGTTCATCCGTTCTTGCTGACCAGACCTCCCATTTCTCGCCAGCCTCTTTCAGCTTTTTCTGCACCTCTTCCAGCTTCTCATACGCATCTTCTGCAAGAACTCTTCCCTTTTCAGATTTTTCCCAATATCCTGACAATGTATTGGTATGAGGAACGATATAGCCATTGTAAGCGATATTCCGAAGCTGATTGGAATAACCTGCTACCGAACTTTTTGCAGAATTATAATCCTGCTCCAGTTCTTCCAGCTCATCCAGCCGTTCTTCCCACTCATCGTAGTCCGAATCATCCTCGTCGGGTTCATTTGCTTTGTGCTCATCAATCAAATCATCCAGACTTTTACTGGCATTGTTTACGCCGTTTTGATAATACAGACACTCTATATAGCTGTTGAAGCTCTCCGGACTATGTGCAGAATCTCCCATGTTTACACCGCCGGCTGCTCCGATAAAACTTTTCGCACTTTCCTCTGCATCATTCCTGCCGTCAGCTCCTGTATAATGGGAAATAGCAGCAATCATCAAAAGACATCTGGATACATGTATCGTATAATCCTGTTCTGTATACTGCAGTTCCGTTTCGATATCATTTTGAGATGGATATGACTGTATCAGGGAGTTCAGCTCATCCAATGCTACCTTTGCTTCCTCCATACAATCCTGACATTCTTCCATCTTCTGGCTGAATTCCATCTGAGCATTCATCGCCTCTGCCATCTTCTTTGTATCCTTCAGCTCACTCAGCTTCTCAATGATCAATTCCGTCAGACAGACCGGAGCACGATATTTCATATACTCCACGATCTGCTGCTTCTCTACCTCTGTCCGGTAGATTTCAGAGCCGACCAGATTGATCGCCTCGAACTGCTCCGTTACCAGATCCAGTATCTTATGGTATTCATCCGCACTCGGCAGTCCACTGCCATTTAAGGAACGTTCAAACAGCTTCTCAAGCTCTCCCGAGATGGATTCCGGGTCTTTTTCCATGACCAGCAATCCATATTCATCGTGGAGTGTCTCCTCATACTGTGCCAGTCCCGCATTCATCGCCATCTCGCCTGCATCAGAGATTACCACCTTGGAGGTATAGATTCTGGCAGCATCTGTAGTGAGCCCTCCCAGAAGCAGTACCGGCAGAAGTATCAGCGTCAAAAAAACGGATATGGCACCTTTATTCTGATCACAAAAATTCAGCATCTTATCCTCCCGTTATAGAATCTTTCCCAGAATCTCTTTTGTCTTGTCAAAAAAACCATTCACATTATCTTTCCATCCCAGTTTCTCTAATACATAGGAGGTCAGATCCACCGCCAGATCCACATTCCGCACAAAGTCGGCAGGATTTACCGAATAGGTGTATGCTGCCGTCCGAAGGGTAAACTGTTCCGAAAGTCCCAGATAGCGGATTACCCCCGGCATCGGAAGGGAATGGGTGATCGTGACTGTCACCTTCGTTCCCAATAACCCTTTGTCGATCTCCACCTCCGGACTGCTGATGTTGCCAAGAGCCAGAAGAGAAGCATCTCTCGCCGCACTTGCAAATCTGCCTTCATATGATCCGCTGGAATCTGTGAACCACCCGGTCAGCTCCCGGTACATATTCGAAACCTTGTTGCTGTGTTCTTTATAATAAGCCGTAACATTCTCTGCTGACGGATAGTTCCCTTCTCCCCAGTCAAAATCTATCTCTTGATCGGCACCCATGCCGAAATATTCATATCCAATATAGGCTTCCTCACGGGCTGCTACCGCCGCCACACGCTGAACCTGATACATCATCATATATTCCTGCATATTGAACAGTGCAAGATATATCAATGCCATGACTGTGCATAAAACCAGAGGCATATAGATAGCCGCCTCCACCATGACCGCACCTTTTTCAGAAAACTTTCTTTTCATAATGTTCTCCATAGGGATTCCTGCCACGGAAAGTGGCAGGAGTTTTCATAGGTTATTTCACAAAATCTAAAAGATTATCAAATGCCGCAGTAACCGCCTCTGTCAATTTATCTCCGAATACACTTGCCACACCAATCAGAATCACAACCACTAAAAGGATAGCCACAATGTCAGACGCCCCTCTTTCCTCTTTGGCAAACTGTTCCAGTGCCTCCATACATGCCAGCTTTCTTCTCAGGTAACCTGCAATCAATGCTTCTCTCATAACTTTTTTCTCCTTTGTCTCTTAATAAATAATTTATCTGTGTTCCTAAGACATCTTTCAGGAACTACATATTCATAAATGCAGGAACGATGATCATCACCAGTATCCCCACAAATATCATCCCGATCGGCATCAGCAGCTTGGAATTGGCTGCCTCGCCTTTTCTTTTCACCAGATGTTTCTTTTCCTCCCACATCTCGTCTGACATCTCTCTCAGAAAATACGAGATCTCTGCATTTCCTTTCTGCATATTCTGGATCATGGTGGAAGAGAATCTTCGGATCTCTTTGATTGCACAGCGATCCGCAAAATTCCGGTACGCATCCAGATCGGATACACCGTTCTGCATTTCCTTAACAGTCAATTGCATCTCCTTATACAATTCTCTGTTTCCTCCAAATGCTACCTTTGCCCATGCTTCCCGCATGATCATGCCGGAATTGACCAGAAGCGTCATCTTGGAAAGCATCTGCGGAAGATCTGACAGCAGTTCATCTCTTCTCTCCGTCAACTGGTCGTTCATCACTTCTTCCATATACCACATAACCAGTCCTGCCAGTGCAATACCTAAAAACAACGACATTGCAGAACCGCCAAGCGCACTTAAGATACTGAAAAATATCAGAACCGTAAGACCATAGGTCCATTTGGCTCCATTGATGATGTAATAATAATATTCTGCATATTTTTTTCCCTGAACCTCTGCAATCTCCTTGATCCTTTTTCTCGCAGATTTGCTTTTCGTATTGATCTTCAGAAGATTCATAATTGAAAAGCCGATACAGAAAAGCTCCGGGTAACGGTATTTTTCCCCATCAATGGATGAAATGATGGATTCATATTGCTCCGCATCCTTTACCGCCAGCACGACCCAAACAATTACACATACAGTCGCCACTGCCAACAGTGCAATTCTTCCAATTGTCACAGCCTCTCCCCCTCTCTAAATCTTGATGTCTACAATTTTTCTTCCTATTATATATGCCACCCCGAAGATGCCAAGACAGATGATCTTTACGAGCAGATTCACCGGAGAATTGGATACGATCGTCATCGTTCCCATACCGCTCAAACTCAGCACGATCACGACCGGCATGACCATCATGATATTCAGCTCATTTTTATTGCCTGACAGCATCGTGTCGATCTCCATCTCAATCTCGATCTTGTCATTGATGATCTCCCTGGTATCCGATACGATTCTCTTCATATCACTTCCCTGTCGGTTGCACACTTCAAACACATTTGCAAAGCTCATCACATCATCCAGCTCTGAACGCTGTGCAAAATCCAGCAAAAGCTCTTCGATATTGATGTTATTGGCAAGATCGATACAGATAACCTGAAGTTCATTGACAATATCTGACTCTTCCCCATAGATCGACTGCATATCATTTCTTGCGTCTGCAAATGCATCCGGTGTATTTCTTCCGGCAGAATAGGACGCGGTCAGAGATTCCAGCAGATCCTTAAACTGCAGTCGAAGCTGTTTTAAACGGGCATTCTTTTTGTAT
>JAFYTM010000050.1 GCA_017558865.1 Lachnospiraceae bacterium | reverse complement strand
GTGACATATCGTCAGGTGAATCTGACTGCAGAGGATGGCTTTGATTTTGAAGGTATCAAAAATGCAATTCACGAGCATACAAAAATGGTGCATATTCAGCGTTCCAAAGGTTATCAGACAAGAAGAACTCTGTCAGTAACGGATATCGGAGAGGCAATTGCATTTGTAAAAAAAATCAAGCCGGATATCATTTGTATGGTGGATAACTGCTACGGAGAATTTGTAGAAAGGATTGAACCAACAGATGTGGGAGCAGATCTTTGTGTAGGTTCTCTGATCAAGAATCCAGGAGGCGGTCTGGCACCGACGGGTGGTTATATTGTAGGTAAAGAAGCATATGTAGAGAACTGTGCATATCGTCTGACTTCTCCGGGACTTGGAAAAGAGGTTGGAGCGACCTTTGGAGTGATGCAGTCCTTTTATCAGGGATTTTTCCTGGCACCGACGGTGACAGCAGGAGCTTTAAAGGGGGCAATCTTTGCAGCGAATATCTATGAACGTCTGGGCTTTGATGTACTTCCAAATGGACAGGAAAGCCGTCATGATATTATTCAGGCGATTACTTTTGGGACACCGGAGGGAGTCATCGAATTCTGTAAGGGAATTCAGGCGGCAGCACCGGTAGACAGCTTTGTAGAACCAGAACCATGGGCGATGCCGGGATATGACAGTGATGTCATCATGGCAGCAGGTGCATTTGTACAGGGGTCTTCGATAGAACTCAGTGCAGACGGACCGATCAAGCCTCCGTATGCGGTATATTTTCAGGGCGGACTTACCTGGGAGCATGCAAAGTTCGGAATATTGATGTCTTTACAAAAACTGGTGAATGCAGGCATTGCGAAACTGGATTAGTTATTATATAGTAGAGACAGTACAAAAGAAAAAGGAGATTGTGTTTATGATGAAGGACAAGACGTGTAGCGTGAATAACATCTACAGGCTTGACGGAAGAGTTCCAGTAGCAAAAGCAATCCCGTTTGGCTTACAGCATATTCTGGCGATGTTTGTTGCAAATCTGACTCCGATCACGATCATTGCAGCGTCAGGTGGCCTGGGACAGTCACAAATTGCGATTTTATTGCAGAATGCGATGTTTGTTGCGGGTATTGCTACATTGATTCAGCTTTTCCCACTGTGGAAGATCGGTTCAGGCCTTCCAATCGTTATGGGTGTCAGTTTTACATTTGTGACAGTATTAAGCACTGTAGCAGTGAACTATGGTTATCCGGCGGTAATAGGTGCGGTGATCTGCGGAGGTGTTTTTGAGGGTACTCTGGGACTTTTTGCAAAATACTGGAGGAAACTTATCTCTCCGGTGGTAGCAGCGTCTGTTGTTACTGCAATTGGATATTCTTTGTTTAACGTAGGTGCGAGATCCTTTGGCGGCGGTTATACAGAGGAGTTTGGTTCTGCTTCTAATCTGTTTTTAGGAACGGTTACACTGTTTGTCTGTCTTGTGTGGAATATTATGGCAAAAGGATATATGAAGCAGTTATCCGTATTGGCAGGTCTGATTGTTGGGTATCTGACTGCTATGGTCATGGGACAGGTGGATTTGTCTGTGATATTTTCAGGCGGTTTACTCTCATTACCTGCATTTTTTCCATATGTACCAGAATTTCATATAGGAGCTGTTTTTTCAGTAGCGATTATCTTTATGGTATCTGCGGCTGAGACGATTGGAGATACGACAGCTATGGTATCTGGAGGTCTGGACAGAGAGATTACATCAGAAGAGATCTCCGGTTCACTGGCATGTGATGGATATGCATCGATGTTTTCAGCATTTATGGGATGTCCTCCGGTGACTTCTTTCTCTCAGAATGTTGGTTTGATCAATATGACGAAGGTTGTGAACCGTTTTACGATTGCAACTGGAGCAGGATGTATGATTCTGGCGGGTCTGTTGCCGCCAGTAGGCAATTTCTTTGCGTCCCTTCCAGAATCAGTATTGGGTGGATGTACCATTATGATGTTTGGAACGATTATGGTTTCTGGTATTCAGATGCTTGCAAAAGCCGGATTTACCCAGAGGAACATTATCATTGCGGCATTATCCTTATCTGTGGGTATCGGTTTTACCTCTGCGAGTGAGATTGATCTGTGGCATATTTTTCCGGAAATTATACAGTCTGTATTTTCTGCGAATGTAGTGGCAGTCGTATTTGTAGTGTCTATTGTATTGAATCTGTTTCTTCCGGAAAATATGGATCTGGAAAAAATTGAGGAATAAAGGGTAAAAAGGGGGTTGGTATATGAAGTATGATGTTATTATTGTAGGAGCAGGTCCGGGAGGGATTTTTGCGGCTTATGAATTGATAAAGAAAAATCCGGATTTGAAGGTGGGTGTGTTTGAAGCGGGACATGCGCTTGATAAGAGAAAATGTCCGATTGATGGAGAAAAGGTAAAAAACTGTATCAAATGTAAAAGCTGCTCTATTATGAGTGGTTTTGGAGGTGCAGGTGCTTTTTCGGATGGAAAATACAATATCACGAATGATTTTGGCGGCACACTGCATGAATATATCGGAAAAACAAAGGCACTGGAGCTGATGCGGTATGTGGATGAGATCAATATGGCTTATGGCGGAGAGGGTACCAAAATGTACACAACTGCCGGAACCTCCTTTGGGAAGATTTGTCTTCAGAACAAACTGAAGCTTCTGAATGCATCCGTACGCCATCTGGGCACGGATATCAACTATATTGTCCTTGAAAATCTGTATCAGGAATTAAAGAAATCTGTTGATTTTTATTTTGATACTCCGGTAGAACGACTGGAGATCAAAGAGGGTGGATATGCTGTACATTGTAAGGATCACACCTGTGAATGTAGAAAGTGTATTATTTCAGTAGGAAGAATCGGCAGTAAATGGATACAGTCTGTATGTGAGGAGCTTAAGATTCCAACCAAATCTAATCGAGTGGACATAGGAGTGCGTGTAGAGCTTCCGGCAGTCATATTTTCCCATCTGACAGATGAGCTTTATGAAAGCAAGATTGTGTACCGGACGGAAAAATTTGAAGACAATGTCCGTACATTCTGCATGAATCCTTATGGTGCAGTGGTAAATGAAAATACCAATGGCATTGTTACCGTAAATGGTCACAGCTACGATGATCCGAAGAAGCATACAGAGAATACAAATTTTGCACTTCTTGTGGCAAAGCATTTTTCGGAGCCATTTAAGGACAGCAACGGATATGGAGAAAGTATTGCACGCCTGTCTAATATGTTGGGAGGCGGTGTGATCGTTCAGCGTTTTGGAGATCTGGTACGCGGACGGCGCAGTACTGTGAATCGTATTGAAGAAGGACTGGTACGCCCAACTCTTTCCGCAACACCGGGAGATTTG
>JAFYTM010000049.1 GCA_017558865.1 Lachnospiraceae bacterium | reverse complement strand
TTTAAGAGACGGAATAAAAATCCGTCTCTTTTTCTATGAGGGGTATTGACTTCGAGAATCGGTTTTCGTATTATGATATAGACGAGAAGGAGGAAAAAGGATGCAGGAAATGATAAGAGTAGCAGTCGATGCTATGGGAGGAGACAATGCACCGTTTGAAATTGTGAAGGGTGCAGTAGATGCAGTGAACAGCCGAAAGGATATCAAGGTATTCCTGGTTGGACAGGAAGAGATCGTGAAGGCAGAGTTACAGAAGTATCAGTATGACTCTTCCAGAGTCGAGGTTGTGAATGCTACAGAGATCATTGAGATGGCAGAACCGCCGGTGATGGCGATCCGTAAGAAAAAGGATTCTTCAATTGTAGTAGCCATGAAGATGGTGAAGAATGGAGAAGCAGATGCGTTTGTTGGCGCAGGAAGTACGGGAGCAGTTCTGGTAGGCGGTCAGTTGATCGTAGGAAGAATCAAAGGAGTGGAAAGACCACCTCTTGCACCTCTTTTGCCGACGGAAAAGGGAGCTTCACTGCTGATAGACTGCGGAGCTAATGTAGATGCCCGTCCGTCCCATCTGGTGCAGTTTGCGAAGATGGGTTCCATATACATGGAACATATTATGGGGATTCAGAATCCGAGAGTTGCGATTGTGAACAATGGTGCGGAAGAAGAAAAGGGCAATGCGTTGGTGAAGGAGACATTCCCGCTTTTGAAGGAATGTAAGGATATCAATTTTATTGGAAGCATTGAAGCGCGTGACATTCCGACAGGTTATGCAGATGTCATTGTCTGTGAAGCTTTCGTAGGAAATGTAATTTTGAAGCTGTATGAGGGAGTTGGCATGACGCTGATCTCTATGGTGAAGAAGGGGATGATGTCCAGTCTTCGTGGGAAGATTGGCGGACTTTTGGTAAAACCGGCACTGAAAGAGACTTTGAAGAGTTTTGATACCAGTTCCCATGGAGGAGCTCCGATGCTGGGACTGAATGGTCTGGTAGTAAAGACACATGGAAGTTCTAACGCGGTTGAGATCAAGAATTCCATTCTTCAGTGTGTAACTTTTACAGAACAGCAGATGAATGAGAAAATCAGAGCCGGTATTCAGGCTACAGAAAATCAGGAAGGAATTGAAAATCATGGAATTTGAAAAATTACAGGAAATCATTGCAGAAGTATTAAATGTGGATGCGGACGAGATTACAATGGAGACAACGTTCGTAGATGATCTGGGAGCAGATTCCCTGGATGTATTTCAGATTATTATGAGCATCGAAGAAGAATTTGATATCGAGATCGAGAACGAGGATGCTGAGAAGATTGTATCCGTTGGAGATGTTGTAGAGCAGATTAAAAATGCATTAAACTAAAAGAACTGACTGGAGGGGTTGCTGCATGAGCAACCCTTTTTGGTCTGAATGGAGACTGAAATCATGGAAGGAAAGAAACTTCTGAAAGAACTGGAGCAAAAAATCGGATATCAGTTTCAGGATTTTTCCCTGCTTGAACGGGCAATGTGTCATAGTTCATATGCTAATGAGAGGCATCTTGGAAGACTGCAGTGTAATGAACGTCTGGAATTTTTAGGTGATGCAGTGCTGGAACTGGCAACCAGTGAATTTTTATATGAAAAATATCCGCAGATGCCGGAGGGAGATGCAACGAAGACAAGGGCAAGTATTGTATGTGAGCAGAGTCTTGCGTATTGTGCATCTGTGCTGCCGCTGGGCAGATATATTCTGCTTGGAAAGGGAGAAGAGGTTACCGGTGGAAGAGAACGTCCATCGATTACTTCGGATGCTTTTGAAGCATTGATTGGAGCAATCTATCTGGATGGTGGTTTTACTAACGCAAAAGATTTCATATTGAAGTTTGTGTTGAACGATCTGGAGCATAAAAAACTCTTTTTTGATAGTAAGACCATTTTACAGGAGCGGGTACAGGCGCAGCATGAAGAAAAACTTCATTACGAATTGATCCGGGAGGAAGGTCCGGATCATCAAAAGCTTTTTATAGTCCAGGCAATGCTTGGAGACCGCGTGATTGGTGAAGGAAGCGGTCGAACCAAGAAGGCAGCAGAACAGCAGGCTGCTTATCATGCATTGACGAGTAAACAGAACAGGAAAATGTAGATGTATTTAAAGAGTATAGAAGTACAGGGATTTAAATCCTTCGCAAACAAGATCGTATTTGATTTCCACAATGGAATCACGGGTATTGTAGGACCGAATGGTTCCGGCAAGAGTAATGTAGCCGATGCTGTCCGCTGGGTACTTGGAGAACAGCGAGTGAAGCAGCTTCGAGGCGGTACGATGCAGGATGTCATTTTTTCCGGTACGGAGAACCGAAAGCCTTTGAGTTATGCGTATGTAGCAATTACACTGGATAATTCGGATCATCAGCTTCCTGTGGCATATGAAGAAGTAACGGTTGCGCGAAGGTTATATCGTTCCGGAGAGAGTGAATATCTTTTAAATGGAACAACCTGTCGTCTGAAGGATGTACAGGAGCTGTTCTATGATACCGGTATTGGCAAAGAGGGTTATTCTCTGATCGGTCAGGGACAGATTGACCGGATCTTAAGTACAAAGCCGGAAGAATCCCGTGAGCTTTTTGATGAAGCAACAGGAATTGTAAAGTTTAAAAAGAGAAAAAAGACAGCAGAGAAAAAGCTGGAAGATGAGAAGCAGAACCTGCTCCGCGTCAATGATATTTTGTCCGAACTGGAAAAGCAGTTGGGACCATTGGAACGTCAGGCAGAAAAAGCCAAAGAATATCTGAAAAAAAGAGAAACATTAAAAGAATATGAGATTCATATTTTCCTGATGGAGATGGAGCGTATCAGAGAACAGCTTTTGAAGCTGGAGGAGACGCAGAAAATCACGCAGGGAGATCTTAAAGATACCACAGAGGCTTTTGAAAATACAAAGCTGGAATATGAACGGATTGAGAAAGAACTGGAAGCGATCGAGCAGCAGATTGATGCATCGAAGGAAGAAGCATCAAAGAGCCGTGTAAAGAAGCAGCAGATGAAGGGTCAGATCGCAGTCCTGAAAGAACAGGTGAAGTCCTCAAAAGCCAGCAGTGATCATTATCAGGAGCGTGTGGAAAGCATTGCCCGGGAACAGGCACAGAGAGAGCAGGAAAAGCATACGGTTCTGGAAGAAAAGAAGGAACTGGATGTTCTGCTTTCTCAGGCGAAAAAGGTACAGAAGGAAGCGGAGGATGAGCTTGCAGATATTCAGCAGAGGATTCTGGACAGTCAGACCAACATGGAGAACAGCAAGAATGACATCATCGCACTTTTGAACCAGAGATCTTCCATCAAAGGAAAGATCCAGCGTTATGATGCTATGACGGAACAGATTCAGATCCGTAAGGCAGAGGTGAATCAGAAGCTGATTCACAGGAAAAGTACGGAGATTGGTCAGGATGAGCTTCTTCGTACACATGAGGCTGAACTTCTGACAATTCAGGAGGAACTTCAGAAGAAGCTGGATGAACGTTCCGTAGTAGAGAGGCGCATCCAGGATCTGCAGCAGCAGATTACAATCTGTCGAAAGCGTCTGGAGGATGGACAGACTGCATATCATAGAGAAGCGTCCAGGTTGGAATCCCTTCGGAATCTGGCAGAACGTTATGAGGGTTATGGCGGAAGTATCCGTAAGGTAATGGAACA
>JAFYTM010000048.1 GCA_017558865.1 Lachnospiraceae bacterium | reverse complement strand
GATCGGCTTTCACCACCGGTGGGTACATGGATTCTGCGATAAAAGAATCATCAATATCGCTGATGGCTTTGGAAATCAGTTTTCGGTTCATGCGATCATCCCCTCTTTCTTCAGATAGTCTTGCAGCTTTTGCCGCAAACGGAAAAGACGGACGGATGCTTTATGAGGCGTGACATTCAAGGTCTCTGCAATATCACTGATCTTGTCCCCGTACCAGTATCTGCGCATGAAGAGGTAGCGATCCTCTTTGCTCAGATTTTTCAAAAACCGGTTGAGATACACAGTCAGTTCTTTGGCATCATAAGTGGATTCCACAGTAGACAATGCAGGTATGGTTTCTTCCAGTTCGTCCAGAGCTACATCGTAGTAGCTGTTACGTTTTTCTGCAGCGTTCGCATAGAACCGCTTCAAACTTAAGTTTCTGGCAATACGGCAGGAATATGCGCCCAGATACTTTGGCCTGGTAGGCGGAATCCGATTCCAGACTGTGAGATATGTATCGTTGGCCGCTTCTTCTGCGTCCTGCGCATCCTTCAGAATATTAGATGCCACGTTCTTGATAGCCGCTCCATATTTGTTGATCAATTCTGTAATTGCCCGCTCCGAGCGCTCAAAGAACAGAGCAATGATTTCATGATCTTTCAAATGGGTCACATCCTTTCCGTTACATCTATACAGTACGATTCTGAGAGGAAATATCTCACATAATTTATAAAAAATTATACCATAGAGAAAAAACAAATGAAAGAGCCTGATCCCTAAAGGGAACAGGCTCTTTGTGTATTCAAATAGGTGTCGATAGTATTTTATGAAGCGTGTACAACCATCAATTTAGTTCCATCTGGGAGCAAAACATGATCTACCTGAGAAAGATCAATCATAGATTCTGCTTTCAACTGGCTCATAGGTTCATCACAATAAGGACTTCCGCCCATGCCAGTGAGTAATATCTCACTACCGTCTCTCATTACCACAGTTGCCTGATTATCAGGAGAATCAAACGCTGCAGGTCCCAGAATGGCAAGCCCATCCGGGTGCAGAATGATGGAGGTCATCGTAAGATATTCGTAAAGAGGTTCCATATATCCGGATGGATCAGTAACGTATCCGCCAAGACTTTTCATAGTGATCGGTTCGGTCAGTAGTTCAATGCCATCGGCAAACACAGGTGCCGGTACATATACGGCATCCCACTCGGCCTGTACCATCTCAGCGATCAATTCCACAGTTTCGGCATCAACACCGGGCATAGGGATGATGGTCTTATCTGCCAGCTGTACATAGGCAACCTGATCCAGATCGATGGGCTTATCGAAAGCATACGATGCAAACTCTACCCATGTACCATCGTTCATGACGATATAGGAGAACTGGCCGGTAAAGCAGAGGAAATCCGCAGCTGCATGAGTTTCTTCGAAGACCAAATCGATACCAAGAGAACGGAGCTTGATGGAAGTGATTTCTCGTTCCTCAAGAACATCTGTGCCATCCATCTTCCAGCCAACACATGCTTTTGCTGTTATTGGTTGGGTAAGTAATTCGATTTCACGTGTATCGGATGTATTCAAAGAGATATTGAACTTCCAGGTTCCTTCCGTCAGCAATGTTGTTATGGCTTCGCTTTTTGCCAGGTCATACCGACGGAAATACAGATCTTCCCAGTAGACCGGGATCACACTTCCTTCAGGATAGGGACAGGTGCCATCATCAGGGCATTCACTCATTCTGAGGGCTTCCGAAATGATAAAGTGACAGGTATTCAGTTTACCGTCTCCATCTTCTGTGCAGTAACCGTAGACACCAGCTCCAGCTTCTGTGCGGGCTGTATGATCCTCGGGGTCCGTCAGAACCACACCTTCAGGCGCGGTAATCCGCAGGACAATCTGATAAGCGTAACCGTCAGTGAAGGCAGAGACAGGTTCGATGCAGTAGCCGTTGATCTCCTGACCAGCTGGGACAGAATCATCCGGGAGATTTTCCCATCCATCTATCAGTTTGGGTTCCAGCGTGAAATCAATAGAATCCGCGATCTGCTCCAGCTGTGCCTTTGTCAGCACGGCAAATTGTGCTGCAGGAGTTCCGTCTTTTGTTTCTTCATACACCTTTTGAACCGCATCCAGTCGTACCGATGCAGTATGATTTTGCATATCACTGAAGATCCACGCAGAAGATGCCTCTTCGGATCGAAGGATCAAAACTTCTGCGCCGGAAACTGTGGTATAATTCCATTCCTCCCACTGTGCTTCTGTAAGCACAGCTGTATCCGGAATCAGACAATCCTTGGGGCGATAAAACAGATAGCCGTTTGCATTTACGCCGTTTTCCTCGGGTAGTGTTATTTCAAAATACAAATCCAGATTCCCGTTTTCGTAATACTTGGAATAATTGATTTTCATTTGTGCCGTACTACCAGACTGGAGAATGGATTCTATCCCAAGAGCCCGGAACAGCTGTTTACTTGTCGGGAATTCAATTTTTGCGCCCCGCAGCTTCAGATTGTATTTTTCCAGAATCTGATCCAACATATCCTTCATTTCCTGGGTGTACAGCCCGTAGCCATTGTATTCTGCTGGGAACTCCGGATAGTTTCCCCAGACAGAACGTTGGATTTCTCTGTCGGGATCGTAGCTCTCACAGAATGCATACCACTCCCGTGCAGCCTGAGATGCAGGTGTTCCATTCAGACCGGCAAGAGTCAAAACCTGCTGCGTGTAGGTCTCCTGTCCAACATACGCGATTGCTTCACCGCTATTGGGATCATACTCATATACATCTTGGGTTGCAGTCTGATCGCCAAGTTTCAGTCCGTCCAGATTTAGTACATATACGATTGCACAGCCAACCAGAAGCAGCATCATAGCAATGATTGCTGCGACCAGGAAGGGCCTGCGAATCAGCTTTCTCTTATTTCCTGTCGTCTTAGTACTTTCTTCTTTTGCAGGAAACTGACCATATTCAGCTTTCTCAATCAGATCATCTCCTACATATTTCAGTCCAAGAAAAATATCTTTTCCGTTCATACCTTGATGCCCTCCTTTGCCAGGTATTCTGCCAGTTTGCTTCTCGTCCGGATCAGTCGCATCTGCACAGCGCTTTCACTGATCCCATACCGGACGGCGATCTCTGCGATGGTATCCACATACCAGTAACGGCGAAGGAAAACCATCTGGTTCTCGTCACTCAGTGTCCGCAGGAATGCATCCAGAATCCGTCCCAGTTCTCTGGAATCCAATTCTCTTTCCCTGGTCTCATCCGGGATACAGGTTTCCATTTCCTGAGTCAGAGTGACTACTTCTGCGTTTC
>JAFYTM010000047.1 GCA_017558865.1 Lachnospiraceae bacterium | reverse complement strand
TGGAATTACCGGAAGAATTGTCTGTAGAGATCGAGGAACTGCCAATAGAGGAGGAGATTCCGGTGATCGAGGAATTGCCGGTTGAGGATGAAGTGCCAGTAGTTGAAGAAATTCAGTTGCCGGAAGACTCTATGGTGGAGAAGCAGATTACAGGTCAGATGACAATCGAAGAGGTTCTCCTTGAACTGGAAAATAAAAAAGCAGAGAATGAAGCGATTCTGGAAGCAAATGCGATCAGACAGCAGGAACGAAAAGAACGCGTAAAACAGGAAACAGCAGAGCTTATGAAGTTGATCTCCGGTTTTTCTGCTGAGATTCCGGAAGATGTACAGAAGATTCTGACTGAGATTGATAATGAAAAGAAAGCACAGGAGCAGTTTGCGCAGATAGAGACAGAAGATGACATTCCGTCTATGGGAGAACCGGATCTTCCGGAACTTTCGGAGGAAGAAGATATTTTACTGGAAGATTTCTCTATACCTGAAGAGCCAAAGCAGGAAGAGGAAGCGATGCCAGTGAAACGCAGTCGAGTATCTGGAGATACGGGTTCCATGATTCGTGATCTGGAAAGTTTTCTGGAAAAAGAAGTATCAGAGATGGCGGTCAGTGCAGGACATCTGACGAAGGAACAGGCAAGATTATTTGCATATTTTACTTCTGTGAAGGGCATGAGTCAGCAGTTATCTGTTCTGTTCAAGGGAGAGTCCAGAATTGGAAGGAAAAATTCTTCCAGCGGTAATCTGGTAGTCACTGGCAAACAGGGTAACGGTAAGACTACACTTGCGATCGATATTGTAAAAGCCTTGCAGAAGCAGAATCGAATTGAAGGAAAACGTCTGGCAAAGATCAGCGGACAGAAGCTCAGTATGAAGGATATCCATGAGGTTCTCGGCAAGCTGAAAGGCGGTGCATTGATCATCGAGAGTGCAGGAGGACTTACAGATGCTGCAATGATGGCACTGAGCCTTGCTATGGAGGGAGATACCAACGGGCTTTTGGTTATTCTGGAGGACTCTTCAGAGGAGATTCAGAGATTATTCCATAAGAATAAAAATTTTGCATCCAAGTTTGATCATACCATTGATATACCGACATTTTCAAATGATGAGTTGGTTGCGTTTGGTAAATCCTATGCATTGGAGCAGGAGTATGTATTTGATGAATTCGGAGTGCTGGCACTTTATGACCGGATCGGATGCCGTCAGACGAATGATCATCTGGTAACAGTAGCAGAGGTAAAAGATATTATCGATGCAGCAATTGCTCATGCAGAAAAAGGAAGTGTGAAGCATTTCTTTGAAAAACTGACCAGGAAAAGTGTGGATGAATTTGGTAATCATCTGCTTCGTGAAGATGATTTTGTAGACTAAGAGACAGAAGGGCTGCCGCTATGCGGCGGCCTTTTTCGGATATGGAGAGAAGAATGAATTTATTAACGGCGAAAGAGATTACAAAGCTTTATACGGATAAAAAATTATTTACGAAAGCGGATTTCAGCATAGAGGATGGAGACAAAGTTGGTATTGTGGGAATCAATGGAACAGGAAAATCGACACTTCTTCGGATTCTGGCAGGAGCAGAGGAACCGGACGAAGGAGAAGTGATTAAGGGAAATAAAGTCTATGTGCGTTATCTTCCGCAGAATCCGGAGTTTCCAAAGGGTATGACGATCTATGACTATGTGGTGACTGCCAATATGACCGAAGACAATGAATGGAGTATTGCCGGAGACAGTAAGGCGATGCTGAATCAATTGGGATTTGAGGATGAAAATGAAGTGATTGATCATTTGTCAGGTGGTCAGAAGAAAAAAGTTGCGCTGGCAGCCGCGTTGTTGGCTTCCTGTGATATTCTTCTGTTGGATGAGCCGACCAACCATTTGAACAGTGATATGATTCTGTGGCTGGAGAATGCGTTGATTCAGAGAAAAGGTGCGCTGGTCATGGTGACACATGATCGATATTTTCTTGACAGAGTATGCAGTCGTATCGTAGAGATCGACAAAGGAAAGCTGTATAATTATCAGACGAATTTTGCGGGATTTTTGGAAGCGAAAGCGGCAAGAGAGGATATGGAGCTTGCTACTTATCAGAAAAATAAAAATATTCTGCGTATAGAGCTGGAGTGGATGCGCAGAGGGGCGAGAGCACGTTCTACGAAGCAGAAAGCCCATATTCAGCGTTATGAAGAACTGCGGGACATCACGAAAGCACCTGTACAGGACGGTAAAGTGGAGGTGAATACCGTATCTTCCCGTCTTGGTAAAAAGACTTTGGAGCTGGCAGAGATATCGAAAGGATATGGTGATAAGCAGCTGATCGAACAATTCAGTTATGCATTCCGCAAGCAGGATCGCATTGGATTTGTGGGACCGAATGGATGTGGAAAATCCACATTGATGAAGATCATTATGGGACTGGAACAGCCGGATCATGGAGAAGTGATCATTGGTCCAACCGTAAAACTGGGATATTTTTCGCAGGAAAGTGAATATTTGAATCCAAAGCAGAGAGTCATTGATTATATTCGCGACACGGCAGAATATGTACAGACAGAAGATGGCAGTGTCTCTGCATCTATGATGCTGGAACGCTTTCTGTTCAATGCAACCTTGCAGTATTCTCTGATCGAGAAGCTGTCAGGAGGAGAGAAACGAAGACTGTATTTGCTGAAGGTTCTGATGGAGGCTCCCAATATTCTGATTCTTGATGAGCCGACCAACGACCTGGATATTCAGACACTGGCAATACTGGAGGATTATCTGGAGAAGTTTCCGGGTATCCTGATTACTGTGTCTCATGACCGTTATTTCTTGGATAAGGTAGTAGACCGTATTTTTGGATTTGAAGGGAATGGTGTTCTCCGGCAATATGAAGGCGGTTATTCAGACTATCTGGAAGTGAAGCAAAGGGAAGGTCAGACGGAGACGGTTATGGAAAAGACAGCCAGAGCAGCTTCGGAAAAGACCGAGAAAGTAAAAACAACGAAACTCAAATTCACCTGGCAGGAGCAGAAGGATTATGAAACAATCGAAGATGTGATTGCAGGAATCGAGGATAAGATTGCAGAAATTGAGAAGCAGATCGAGCGTTCTGTTACGGATTTTGTGAAACTGAATCAACTGACAAAAGAAAAAGAGGAGCAGGAGGCGCTTCTGGAAGAGAAGATGGAACGTTATCTGTATCTGAGTGATCTGGCAGACCGGATTGCGGCGCAGTGATGAGCATAAGAGAGGGACTTCCCATGACAGGAGGTCCCTCTGGTATTAATGGAATAAATTTTCAATGACTTCATGAACGGTTGTGATACGGTCCAGATATTGTGCGTTATCTCCGCAGAATACAAGGCCGTTCGTGATATCTCCCTGAACAGAACGGATCAATGCCTGCGTGATACAATATGGTGCTTCTTTTGGATTGCAATGATCCAAACAACGGAAGCATCTGGTGATCTGTTCTTTTTCGGCCTTTACTTTCTCCAGGAATGGATTGTGAATTGCACGTGCCGGCATACCGACCGGGCTGACTACAATCTCAATGTCCTCAGCTTTTGCATTGATGTATGCCTGTTTAAATTCCGGTGCGGCATCACATTCTTCTGTGGTGACAAATGGAGTGGACACCTGAATACCGTCTGCTCCCAGTTCAAAGACATGAGCAGCCTGCTCTGCGTTCATAATACCGCCTGCTACGATGACTGGAATATGGGTCTCGTATTTGTCAGCAAATTCTTTGACGCAGGCGATGATCTTTTTGATCTCTTCATCGTACTCGGCATCGTATCCTTCCTCGTACATACGATCCAGCTCATCTTTTTTAAATCCGAGGTGACCGCCGGCATGAGCGCCTTCGATGACCACAAGGTCAGCTGTCCGGTTGTATCGTTTATCCCATCTTTTCAGGATGATGCGGGCAGCTTTCTCTGAGGAGACAATCGGTGCGATCTTTGTGTTGGTTCCTGCTACATATTCCGGCATGCTGACTGGAAGACCGGCTCCTGAGATGATGATATCTGCGCCGTATTCAGCTGCAGCACGCACATAATCGCCATATTCACGGGCAGCTGTCATGATATTGAATCCAAGAATACCGTCACAGGTGCCGTCTTCTTTTTTCGCAAGTTCTCTGGCTTTTTCCAGTTCCGATTTCATGGCACGAAGATTTGCCTCTTTTGTATTTGTATAGAAATCCGGTTCTTTGTATCCAATCTGTGCGTTGGAGATGATGCCGACGCCGCCTTCTCTGGCAACTGCACCAGCCAGTCCGGAGAGACTGATGCCAACACCCATACCGCCCAGGAGCAGTGGTAATTTTGCTGTTAAATCTCCAATCTGTAATGGCTGTATCTTCATAAAATCCCTTTCCGGGTATGTAAAAACCCTATAATTATTTTGATATTCAAAAAAATTATAGGGTATCTGTACTAAAATGTCAAGAAAAGCAGTATTGAAAACTACATAAATAGATTCTGGATATTTTTTTCATGGATGGGTCGGAAGATCTGTACAATGGGTCCGACCAGAAAGGCCGCAACGATCGTTCCTATCCCTACAGTTCCGCCCAATAAAAAACCGGCAGTGATAAAAAACAGATCACAGCAAATACGTACTGTGCGGAATTGAAATTTTTTCAGTTTATCTGTCAATATGACGGCGACCAGATCATTAGGTCCCGTACCGGCATCAGAGGCAATCACCAGAGCCATACCGATAGAAAGAATTACACAGCCCAGTGTCATGGTGACAAAACGTATCGGCATGGGTGAAGCAGAAGAAACAAATCGTCCGAGCAGCCAATTGAAAATATCAATGATCGGTCCGCCTAAAATACAGCATATAAAGGAGCCGGTTTTTATATAGCCTTTTGTGAACAGAATCATTAAAATAATCAAGATGCATTGAATTCCACTGTGGCATAGTCCAACAGAAATTCCGGCTGTATGAGAAATACCGGATGCAAATACCGTAAAAGTATCGGTTCCCAGATCACTGATCAGAAAAAGTGTAACACCAAGATGTGCAATGATCAGACCCAGAGTCAGAAAGCAGAGACGGATCAACCATTCTCTGCGAGTGCTTATTGCAGACATATGTAAGCCTCCCTTAAAGTGATATGTTCAGTATAAGGGAAGGACAGGCATTTGGCAATGTAAAAGAGCGCAGGATGATTATAAAACCATCCTGCATACAAATATTTTATTCGGCAGCTTTTTTAG
This sequence comes from Lachnospiraceae bacterium, assembly GCA_017558865.1. Classification (GTDB taxonomy): domain Bacteria; phylum Bacillota; class Clostridia; order Lachnospirales; family Lachnospiraceae; genus Hominiventricola. The sequence continues at coordinate 5,448 of JAFYTM010000047.1, read as the reverse complement.
CAAAATCCGTATTTACAAGGTCTTCATAAGGTGTCCATGCAGGAAGTTCTCCTGCTTCCTGCAAAATATTCTGCAGAAGATCGAAGCTTTCTTTTTCAAAGATCAGATTGTCTTTCCATGTGTCCTGCTCGTGGTAGCGGGTAACAATCGTGGTGATGGTCTCAAGATCTGTCTCTTCAAACTGTGGCTGAATCACTTTGGCGATCTCTTCCGGTGTGTGGGTCTGAACATATTCCATACCTTTCTGGAGTGCATTGGTAAATGCCTGCAGAATCTCCGGATGTTCTGTAAGATAGCTCTGTTTGACGCTGTATGCGGTGTAGGGCACATAACCGGATGCTTCACCAAGGGATGCCACTACATATCCGGCGCCCTCAGATTCAAGTGCAGTGGCAGATGGTTCGAACTCGACCGTGAAATCTGCATCATTACTGGTAAATGCGGCAGCAGTAGAGCCAAAGTCGATGCTCTGATCGATGGTCAGGTCTGTTGTCGGGTTGATACCATTCTTTTTCAGGATAAATTCAAAGACCATCTGAGGCATACCGCCTTTGCGTCCTCCCAGTACATAAGTATTTTTCAGATCCTCCCACGAAAAATTATTCATCGGTTCTCTGGATACAAGAAAATTGCCTGCCCGTTGAGTCAGCTGGGCGAAGTTGACAATATAGTCATCCGGTGTCTGGTTGTAGATGTAGATGGAGGATTCACTCCCCATGAATCCGATATCTGCGTCACCGGATACCAGTGCAGTGGCAACTTTGTCTGCTCCAAATCCGGTTACCAGAGTCAGATCAATTCCCTCTTCTTCAAAATAACCATTTTCAATGGCGACATACTGAGGGGCATAAAAGATAGAATGTGCGACTTCGTTTAATGTAACCGGGGTCAGTTCAGCAGTAGATTTTTGTCCGCTGCCGCATCCAGTCATCAGGATGGTCAGACAGACAAGGATTGCGGAAATCCATTTTTTCATAGACTCATTTCCTTTGCGATAATTTATACTCTAATATATGCAGGTGGAAATGGTTGGTGCAGGAGAGAAACCTCTAAAATGTTTGTCAAACACCTGTTCTTGTGATAAGATAGGCATAATGAGTTTTCAAAGGAGAAGGATAGGAATGAGTGATCTGGAACTTTTAAATAGAGAACAAAGAGAAGCCGTTCTGTGTACAGAGGGACCGCTTTTGATTCTGGCTGGAGCCGGCTCTGGCAAGACCAGAGTTTTGACGTACAGAATTGCACATTTGATTGATGAGTGCGGCGTCAATCCCTGGAATATTCTGGCGATTACATTTACTAATAAAGCAGCAGGTGAGATGCGGGAACGAGTGGATAAGATTGTAGGATATGGTTCCGAGAGTGTATGGGTGAGCACCTTTCACTCGACTTGTGTACGCATTTTAAGAAGATATATTGACCGTCTCGGTTATGATACTAATTTCACCATTTATGATACGGAAGACCAGAAAACGACCATGAAGAGTGTCTGCAGCCGCCTGCAGATTGATACAAAAATGTATAAAGAACGTGCGCTTCTGAATGCAATTTCCCATGCAAAGGATGAATATATATCTCCGAATGAATTCAGGCTGGAAGCAGAAGGGGATTATCGGAAGCAGAAGATTGCAGAGGTTTATCTGGAATACCAAAAAGAGTTAAAGAAGAACAATGCACTGGATTTTGATGATTTGATCGTTAAAACGGTTGAACTGTTTCAGTCCTGTCCAGATGTGCTGGAATATTATCAGGAACGTTTCCGTTATATCATGGTGGATGAATATCAGGATACGAATACGGTACAGTTTAAATTGATCAGTATTCTGGCAAAAAAATATCAAAACCTTTGTGTGGTAGGTGATGATGATCAGTCCATTTATAAATTCCGTGGTGCTAATATAGGAAATATCCTGAATTTTGAGAAAGTATTTCCGAAAGCCCGGGTAATTAAGCTGGAGCAGAATTATCGTTCGACACGGAATATCCTGAATGCTGCCAATGGAGTCATTTCCAACAACCGCGGAAGAAAAGTAAAGGCACTCTGGACTGAGAATGAAGAAGGAGATGCACTTGTTTTTCAGCAGTTTCAGAATGGTTATGAAGAAGCAGAATATATTTCGGGAGAGATCCAGAAAAAGATTCGTACCGGCGGGGCAGAATATCGGGATTTTGCGATTTTATATCGAACCAATGCACAGTCCCGTCTGTTTGAAGAGAAATTTTTGATGGCAAATGTGCCGTATAAACTGATTGGCGGCATCAATTTCTATTCGCGTAAAGAGATTAAAGATTTACTGGCTTATTTAAAGACGATCAATAATGGAAAAGATGATCTGGCTGTGCGCCGGATTATCAATGTTCCCAAACGTGGCATTGGTGCAGTGACTCTGAATAAGGTGCAGGCATATGCGGACTCCAGGGGACTTGGTTTTTTTGAAGCAATGGAAGAGGCGAATGAGATACCAGGACTTGGAAAAGCACTTTTGAAAATACAGCCGTTTGTTCATTTGATCCATGAACTGCGCTTAAAGCTGTCAGAAATCAGTCTGGAACAGTTGATGGAAGAGATTCTGGATCGAACCGGTTATGCACAGGAATTAAAGGATGAAGATACAGATGAAGCAAAAGCGCGTCTGGAAAATATTGATGAGCTGATCAGTAAAGTGGTCGCTTACGAAGAGGCGGCAGAACATGCAAATCTGAGTGAATTTTTGGAAGAGGTCGCACTGGTCGCCGATATTGACAGTCTGGAAGAAAGTGACAATCGTGTGCTTTTGATGACACTGCACAGCGCAAAAGGTCTGGAATTTCCATTTGTATTTCTGGCTGGTATGGAAGATGGGATTTTCCCAAGTTATATGTCCATTACAGCAGAAAATCCAACGGAGGAGATCGAGGAGGAACGCAGACTGTGTTACGTGGGGATTACAAGGGCAATGAAGGAATTGACGCTGACTTCTGCCCGGATGCGTATGGTTCGGGGAGAGAATATGTTTAATAATATTTCCCGGTTTGTACGCGAAATACCGCAGGAACTGATCGGAAGAAAAACTCCGGTTCCACCGGCACCCAAAGTAGAGCAGATGCCTGCGAACACTTCCTATACAAAAGCGAAAGAAGTTTTTAAAGCAAAGACATTTGATCCGCAGCAGTTTAAGGTAGTAAAAGCAGATAAATTGGATTATACGATGGGAGATCGCGTGTCTCATATGAAATTTGGCATGGGTACAGTTCTTGAAATTGTTGAGGGCGGACGTGATTATGAAGTAAAAGTGGATTTTGACAGAGCAGGAGTCAAAAGGATGTTTGCTTCTTTTGCAAAGTTGAAAAAAGTGTAAAGTCTATAGTATTTTATCGGGAAATATGATATACTAAGCATAATCTAATAGAAAAGAGGTATCCGCCATGAGCCGTGTAGAAGAACTTATCAATGCAGCGAAGACCAATGATATGCTTGGAGAACTGCTTCATATTAAAAAAGAAGAAGAGAAGAAACAGAATGTATTGATGTGGATTCTGATCGCTGTCGGTGCTGTGATTGCTGTAGCGGGTATTGCATATGCAGTATATCGTTTCTTTACACCAGATTATCTGGAAGACTTCGATGAAGATTTTGATGATGATTTTGATGACGATTTCTTTGATGATGATGACGAAGATTTTGATGATGCAGCAGATGATTTTACAGAAGAATAAAAACTGGAAAGGGTTGTCGTAAGACAGCCCTTTTTTGAAGAGGAGGATATATGAAAAAAGGTCAAATTTATGAAGGTATGATAGAGAATGTGGCATTTCCAAATAAGTGCCGTATTCAGGCAGATGGGAAAACCGTAATCGTAAAAAATGGTGTGCCAGGACAAATGGTGCGTTTTTCAGTTAATAAAGTGCGCAAAGGGAAAGCAGAAGGTCGGATTTTAGAAGTGCTGAAAAAATCACCATTGGAGTGCGAACCAGTATGTAAGCATTTCGTTGACTGTGGAGGATGCACTTACCAGAATCTGCCGTATGAAGAACAACTTCATCTGAAAGAGGAGCAGGTCAAGACACTTCTGGATGATGCAGTGAGTCCATATGGATATGAATATATTTTTGAAGGAATCAAGGAAAGTCCCAGTCACTATGATTATCGGAATAAGATGGAGTTTTCCTTCGGCGATGAGGTGAAGGATGGACCGTTGGCACTTGGTATGCACAAAAGAGGCAGCTTTTATGATATAGTGACCGTAAATGGATGTCGAATTGCCGATGAGGATTTCCGGATGCTTTTAACAGCAACATTGAATTATTTCCGGGAGAAGAGTGTGCCGTTTTATAGAAAAATGCAGCACACAGGATATCTGCGTCATCTTCTGGTGCGTAAGGCAGTAAAGACGGGAGAGATTTTAGTAGATCTGGTAACCAGTACACAGATGGAGGCAGATCTGACAGAATGGAAAGATCTTTTGTTGGAACTGCCGTTAAAAGGAAAACTGGCAGGTATTCTGCATACCAGCAATGACAGTCTGGCAGATGTAATCCAGAATGATGGTACAGAAGTGCTGTATGGTCAGGAGTTCTTTTACGAAGAACTTTTAGACCTTCGTTTTCGTATTACGCCGTTCTCTTTCTTTCAGACGAATTCACTGGGAGCAGAAGTGCTCTATGAAACTGCTCGTGGTTATATTGGAGACACGAAGGATCAGCTTCTCTTTGATCTGTACAGCGGTACCGGAACAATTGCACAGATTCTGGCACCGGTAGCAAAAAAGGTCATTGGTGTGGAGATTGTAGAAGAAGCAGTAGAGGCAGCAAAGGAGAATGCAAGATTAAATGGTCTGTCCAACTGTGAATTTATCGCAGGAGATGTGCTGAAGATGCTCGATACAATTGAAGAAAGACCAGATTTTATTGTTCTTGATCCGCCGCGTGATGGTATTCACCCAAAGGCATTGAAGAAAATCATTGATTATGGTGTGGAGAAGATGGTGTATATATCCTGTAAACCAACCAGCCTTGCGAGGGATCTGGAGATGCTGCAGGAGTGTGGATACCGTATGGTGAAGGCATGCTGTGTGGATATGTTCCCGTGGACTGCGAATGTAGAAACGGTAGTTCTCTTGACCCGAAAAAGTGGTGGTGGATATCAAGTGGAAATAGATATACCCATACATTGCGATGAAAGTGGTGAATTAGCAAAAGAAGAAAAAGCAACCTACTCAAATATTAAAAAGTTTGTACATGATAAGTTTGGTGTAGATGTTCACACAAGCTATATAGCTCAAGTGAAACGTTTTTGTGGTATGAATATGAGAGATTGCTACAACAAGTCCAAGAAAGAGAATCCAGCTATTAAAAGGTGTACAGAAGAGAAAGCAGAGTATATCAAAGAAGCACTGCGATACTACAATGTAATTTAATTTCATAAAAAATAGTTTATAAAAAAGCATTGGTTTCAATTAGAAATCAGTG
>JAFYTM010000046.1 GCA_017558865.1 Lachnospiraceae bacterium | reverse complement strand
GTTCATCATTCAAAGCTCCTGTTGCCTCTTTCCGGTAACGGGAGATAAACGGGATCGTATTTCCTTCATCAATCAGAGTCACGGCAGCTTCCACCTGCCATTTTTTTACCTGTAATTCTTCAGTCAGTTTCTGCAATATATCCATAATAACTCCTCTGCTTACACAAAGACAGGGACAACCTGTCTGCGTCATCCCTGCCCCATATTTCTAACTATCTTATCATCCTAAGCCAGCACATTCTTAATCGCCGCAAGGAAATCCTCATATTCCTCAAATGCCGGAAGCTCTGGATGATCCTTAATGATCTGCTCGGTACTGCGGAATAAAAATCCCGCTTTTCCTGCCTGAATCATACCCAAATCATTAAAACTGTCACCTGCTGCAATCGTCTCAAACCCTACAGACTGCAGTGCTTTTACCGTTGATAACTTGGAATTCTCCACGCGCATCTTATATCCGGTAATCTCGCCATCTGCTGCTACTTCGAGAGAATTACAGAAAAGTGTCGGCCATCCGAGTTTTTTCATCAGCGGCATCGCAAATTCTGTAAATGTATCACTGATAATCACAACCTGAGCAATCGAACGCAGTTCATCCAGAAATTCTTTTGCACCAGGAAGCGGGTCAATCTTGGCAATCGTCTCCTGAATCTCTTTCAAGCCAAGACCATGCTCTTTTAAGATTCCCAGTCGCCATGTCATCAATTTATCATAATCCGGCTCATCGCGAGTGGTTCTTTTTAATTCCGGAATCCCGCTCGCCTCAGCAAACGCAATCCAGATTTCAGGAACCAATACCCCTTCCAGATCCAAACATACAATATCCATAACGTCCTCCAATTAGCCTTCTACTCTGATCATGCTGATGACTGTGAGTGCTTCAGCTTTCGCAACATATTCTGCCTCGGTCATAACAGGAGTGATAAAGCCCACTTCACCTGCAATACCACCGTCTACTGTCTGTACATCACCAAACACAGATACATCTGTACCCTCTTTCACACGTACAAAGAAACGACGGGAAGTCTCACTCACCGGAGCAAGTTCCAGTTTCTCAGCATCCCAGAATACAGGCAATGTCTGACCCTGATATCTTGCTGCTTCTACCATATCGCCTGCTACTGCGCTTGCTGTCGGAAGTTTACCTGCACCTGCTCCATAGAACATAGAATCTCCAAGCATATTTCCTTTGACAAACACTGCATTGAATACATCATTGACCATATACAAAGGATGCTCTCTGTGAATCATCACAGGACTAACCATCGCACAATAGGTATCTCCCACTTTCTTACTGGATGCAACCAGCTTGATCGCGCAGTCCATTTTCTTTGCATATGCAAAATCTTCTGTTGTAATCTTCGTAATACCTTCTGTATAGATATCCTCGAAATCCACCTGTTTACCGCTTGCAAGAGAAGTCAGAATCGCAATCTTACGGCATGGATCCCAACCTTCCACATCTGCTTCTGGATGAAGCTCTGCATAGCCTTTTGCCTGTGCTTCTTTCAGCACATCTGCATAATCCATACCTTCATTCGCCATCTTGGTCAGCATATAGTTCGTTGTACCATTCAGAATACCGGAAATCTCCAAAAGAACATCTGCGGTCAAAGAAGTGTTAATCGGACGAATAATCGGAATTCCGCCGCCGACACTTGCCTCAAACAGATAATTTACATTGTGTTCTCTTGCAATCTGAATCAGCTCTGCACCATGCTTTGCCACCAGCTCTTTGTTGGAAGTACAGACACTCTTACCAGCTTCCAGACAACGTTTGGTAAAGTCATAAGCCGGGCGAAGTCCTCCCATGACCTCTGCTACAACCGTTACCTCTTCGTCATTCAGAATATCTTCAAAATTGTGAGTCAAAACATCCATCACAGGATCACCTGGAAACTCACGAAGATCCAGAACATATTTTACTCTGAATTCCTCTCCTACTTTTTTATCAATACTTTTTTCATTGGTTCTAATTACTTCATAAACACCGGAACCTACGGTGCCATATCCCATAATCGCTGCTTTTATCATTTGCACTACTCCCTGCCTAAAATTTTCAAATAATGAACCGACGGATGTTCTTCTATTTTTTCAATCATCACAGACACATCCCCTGTGGTCGGTAACACTTCAATACTTAGTGTCAATGATGCTACACCATTGATCGGTACACTTTGATGGATTGTCAGAATATTGGCATGAAATTCTGCTACAATACTCAAAACCATGGACAAAAGTCCCGGTTCATCTTCCATCTGAAGCACAAAGGTGACCGTTTTCCCTTTCGCATCATCGTGGAAAGGGAAAATATCATCTTTATATTTGTAAAAAGAACTTCGGCTGATGCCGACACGTTCTGTCGCCTCCTGAACAGTTATCACTCTTTCAGATTCCAGCAGCCGTTTTGCCTCTACTACTTTCAACAGTACCTCAGGAACTGCTTTCTGCTTCAATACAAAATACTTGCTTTTCTGTGCCATCTTCTACTCCTCCGGCGTAAGGTTGATCCATTTTAAATATGCGTTAATAAAAGGATCGATCTTTCCATCCATGACTGCATCTACATTGCTGACCTCTGCACTGGTACGATGGTCCTTCACCAGTGTATACGGCTGCATGACATACGAACGGATTTGATTACCCCACGCAATATCACTAACTTCACCGCGAATACCAGAAAGCTTTTCTGCCTGTTTTTGCTGTTCCAGAAGATACAGCTTTGCTTTCAGCATCTGCATGGCTTTGTCTTTATTCTGAAACTGAGAACGTTCATTCTGACACTGTACCACAATTCCCGTCGGAAGATGTGTAATACGGATCGCGGAAGAAGTCTTATTGATATGCTGACCTCCTGCTCCACTGGAACGATACGTATCGATACGCAGATCCTCCTGATTGATCTCGATATCAATATCATCCTCTATATCAGGCATAACATCCAGCGATACAAACGATGTCTGTCGTTTTCCCTGAGCATTGAATGGCGAAATTCGTACCAGTCGATGAACACCCTTTTCTGATTTCAGATATCCGTATGCATTCTCTCCATTTACCTGGAAGGTCACAGACTTGATACCAGCTTCATCTCCGTCCAGATAATCCAGGACTTCCACCGAAAATCCTTTTCGATCTGCCCAACGGGTATACATCCGGTATAGCATAC
>JAFYTM010000045.1 GCA_017558865.1 Lachnospiraceae bacterium | reverse complement strand
GGGGTCGAAAATAATTCGCCACTCCTCCTCCCGTGCTCTGTAGTGTACTGCTATTCCTAATTTAAGTATAGATGAGAGAGGAAAATGGCACAACACTTTTTCATGACTTGTTTGTGCCTAGAGCGAAGCGAAAGGAATGGTGAAAAAGATGAAAACATTAAATCAATTCATAGAAGAACAATTAAAAGAAGATGGTTTTCGGAAAGAGTATGAAAAGATTCAGCCGGAGATGGATGTAATCCGTGCATTGGTGGATGCCAGGATATCTCAAAATCTCACACAGAAACAGTTGGCAGAAAGAACAGGAATTAATCAGGCAGATATTAGTAAGTTGGAAAATGGAACTCGAAATCCATCTCTGAATTTATTGAAAAGACTTGCGGAAGGCATGGATATGGTTTTGAAAATTGAATTTGTGCCAAAACAAAAAGTGTAGGAGTAAAACATCATGAAAATGCTAATGGAAGACATCAAAAAAGGTCAGTTCAAAAATATATATCTCCTGACTGGGGAAGAACTCTATCTGCGGAATCAGTATAAAAAGCGTCTTAGAAACGCATTGCTTGATCCGGAGGATACGATGAATGCAGCTTCTTTTGAAGGGAAGGGGATCAATCCCAGAGAGATCATTGATCTGTCAGAGACGATGCCGTTTTTTGCAGAACGCCGGGTGATTATGATTGAGAACAGTGGATTTGTAAAGAATACCTGTCCGGAGCTCGCAGAATATATTCCAGAGATCCCGGAAAGCACCTGCCTGATCCTGATAGAGTCTGAAGTGGATAAGAGGGGTAAACTCTATAAGAATATCAAGAATATAGGCAGGGTAGTAGAATTTAAGCGGCAGGATGAACGTACACTTGCCCGTTGGGTATTGGGGACGCTCAAAAAAGAGGGTAAAAATATCACAGAAGAGACGATGCATCTGTTTCTTGGTAGGACGGGTTCCGATATGGAAAACATCGAAAAAGAACTGGAAAAGCTTCTGTGTTATACTCTGGGGCGGGATGTGATCACGACTATGGATGTAGAAGCCGTTTGTACAGAACAGACAGAAAATCGTATCTTTGACATGGTACAGGCGATCACAGAGAAGGATCAGAGAAAAGCACTGGATCTGTATGCAGATTTACTGGCGATGAAAGAACCGCCCATGCGTATCTTGTATCTGATTACAAGACAGTTCAATCAGCTTCTGCAGTTAAAAAGTCTTTCGGGACAGGGATTGGATAAGTCTGAGCTTGCGAAAAAAGCAGGAGTTCCGCCATTCGCGCTTGGGAAATATCAGGCACAGTGCCGGAAGTTTTCAACAGAGCAGCTTCGCCGTGCGGTAGAGGACTGTGTGGAGACGGAGGAAAAGGTGAAGACTGGTCAGATGGACGATCAGATCAGTGTGGAATTGTTGATTATCAAATACAGTAGGAAATAAAGGTAAGAGGTCAGGCAGTATGGACAGAAACATAAATATCATTGTAGGACTTAACGGAGAAAAGATAGTCTTAATCAACGATATTCGATTTAAAGGGAAGAAAAAAGAAGATTGGAAAGATGTAGAAATTTACCTGAAAGAATATGTGGGAGAATTTTATGAGATTGAGGAAACATCTGAAAAAATATTTATATCCAGTAGCTTCCCAGATGAATATGCAGGATCGGAAAGCAGGATTGCTTTGAAAGGTGCAGCAGCAAAAGCTAAGGCTAATGCTGCTCAGGGAATTCCAGAGCTGATTCAGATTGCCACGAATATGGAATATTCAGAAAACATAAAAAAGAAGCATGAGAAAGATGCGAAATATGGGTGGTATCGATATGATGTAAGGTTTGCACTGCCGGTCTATGATGATAAAAGTGGCGAAGTCTGTCGTTATAATATTTTCTATGCACGAATGCTGGTGCGCCATGATGCAGATGGCAGAAAATATCTATATGATCTGCTGGCAATAAAAAAAGAAACGAGCAGCCCGCTTGAGTAAAATACTGTACGGTGTAAACCCATTTCTTATATAAATATACTAAAAGATACATGAGATTTTGTCAAGAAATTTCGCTTTTACATTGTTTTTCTAAATCAATTAAGTAAATTATCAACACTGATTTTAAAGACGTATGATATTTTCTGGAGTTCTATATCGGTGACAAATCTTTTTCCTGCTTCAATTCGTTGAATTGCATTTTTGTCAATGTCGAGTCCAATAATTTGGAGTCTGTCAGCTAATTCACGTTGAGAAATTCCCAGTTGTGTTCTTAGAATTGTAATTTTTTCTCCACATAGATTATTTTTTCCGTCTATAGTCTTATTTATAAACATGTAATTCTCCTTACCAAAATCAAATGACATTCAGTGCTTGTCATATAGTATATTTTGTGCTATTCTTTATAAAAAATGACATTCACTGAATGTCAAAATAAGGAGGAACTTAAATGATAAAGTGTAAAAATGTAGTTGTTGTTTTCTCGCTTTTGCTCACAGTAGTATTTACATCCTGTGGTAAAATGTGTGCTGATGAAAAGTTGCAGGAAACAGAGAAAAAATTAGACGATAGTTTTCTGGACGATAGTTCTGGGAATACGAATCAAGAATTGGATGCAGATACTGCTGAGAGTAATCGAAAAGTTTTTAGTAGAAATATGTCCAGGACAATTCCTGAGGGATATACTGAACACTGGAATTCAGTTAGGTGTATACAGGAAATAATCAGGAGCGGATATATAGATATACCTTTAGAGGTAACAGCAGAATATTCAATGGTGCAGAATAATATTACTGGTATGTATGGTATTGTTGATTATGAAGGTAAGTTTATTGTTGAGGCAAAATTTAACGATATGGAATATTGCGGTTCTGAAGAAGTTCCTTATTTTAGTGTTGAATATGAGGGAGAGGGATATGTTATAGATATCAACGAGAATAGATATGATGTTTCTGAACTTTCATTACCATATTATTTTTCGTTAAGAAATGATGGAAATATACATTATGTGAGTTCATTGAAAGAGTATTCAGTTGAGGAGAGTAGTAGTGGATCTTATGCAGATCGTGCTAAGAATGATAATCAATTATATATATTTGATTCAAATGATAATATAATTTCGGGACCTTTTGGAGGCGTTTTTTTGTTTGATGATGTTTTTTGCCATACTTCCAGTTATGCCAATTTTAGTAATGAAGGGGATGATATTGGATTTTATGATAGTGTCAATAACAGTGATTATATAATGGATGGCGCTTTAATAAAGGGCGATTTGGAAATAGTGGGTATTATCCAAGATAAAAAAATAGCAATATTTGAAGATTTGAGACCTAGTGCTGACATTGAACTTTGGAAATATAATTATGAAACAGGTGAAATGAGTCCAGTTGTAGAAGGGTCTGCACATTGTAAAAATGTATTCGAAAATGCAATTATTTATAGTAGTAATGATACTTATAAATATATTGATTTAGAAGGGAATGATGTATTGGATAGTCGTTATTATGGATATTTATCTGTTGATGGTGGAGCATTGTTAAAAAACGAAGAGGGTGGATGGTTATGTATCAACAAGAATGGAACAATTATAAATGATGGTGGTGAGTTTTACGGGGTGGGAGACAGCCCAGAAACATACAATGGTTTGCCTATTGTTGGATATTGGAAACATGATGGAATTTCCTGTGTAGTGGTAATTGAAAATGGTATGCAGACAGGATATTCAATAGAATAACGATATAAAAAATCCCGATTGGCATGACGGTACCAATCGGGATTATAATTCTTTATATAAAGCTTAAGCCATCTCGTTGATTGCTTTCTGCAGACGAGAAATCTTTCTGGAAGTAGTGTTCTTGTGGTATACACCCTTAGAAGTTGCTTTGTTCATAGTGGAAACAGCAGCTTTGAAAGCTTCTTTAGCAGCCTCTTTGTCATTTGCCTCGATAGCAGCGTATACTTTCTTGATCATGGTCTTTACTTCAGATTTGATTGCTTTGTTTCTAGCGGTTCTTACTTCGGTAACTAAGATTCTTTTCTTTGCGGATTTGATATTAGCCATTATTGTGCACCTCCAAATATATCCTTTGATTCCTTTTGATTTACAAACACGTGCGTCATGAAAGCGAGACACGGTAATGCTTTGCATGGAAACACACGAATATATTTTAGTAGAAACGTGACGGTGTGTCAATACATAAATTTACTTTTTTTAGGAAAAATAGGAGAAAGGAGTGTGGAATATGGAAAGAATGAGAATAAGGACAGACCTTGCAGTTGAAGCCAGAGAAAGCTTTGAAGGAAGTGATACGGAAGTTCATGGAGTTATTGTAGAAGAAACCTATGATGAGCAGCGGGATATCCGGCTGACCAGGGTACAGATCGTATCTGAACGTGGGGCGAGGGAGATGGGAAAGCCGATGGGAAATTATCTGACACTGGAAGCACCGGGCATGGCAGCACCGGATGAGGATTATCACCGGGAAATCTCGGAGGTTCTGTCACAACATCTGCGGGAATTGATCGGCGAAGAAAAAGAACGCTCGATTCTGGTGGCTGGACTTGGCAATCGGGATGTAACACCGGATGCCCTGGGACCCAAGACAGTTTCTAATCTTTTGATTACCAGGCATTTGATTCGAGAATACGGAAAAGAGGTCATGGGCACCAAGCAGTGTAATCAGATCAGTGGTATTGTTCCTGGCGTGATGGCACAGACGGGTATGGAGACATCAGAAATTATCAAGGGAATTGTAGAGCAGACCTCTCCGGATCTGTTGATTGTCATTGATGCACTGGCAGCAAGGAGTACGAAACGGCTGAGCCGTACGATACAGCTAACAGACACGGGAATACAGCCGGGTTCCGGTGTGGGGAATCACAGAAACAGTCTCACAGAGGAGAGTCTTGGAATACCGGTCATAGCCATAGGTGTTCCTACGGTCGTGGAAGCAGCAGCGATAGTCTATGATGCACAGGGAAGCAGTGAACAGCTTCCGCCTCATCTGAATGGTATGTTTGTGACTCCTAAAAATATTGATGAGATGATTAAACAGTTGAGTTTTACACTGTCGGAGGCTTTGAATATAGCATTTCAGATCAGAGAGAAGTCATAGGATGGATTTGTGTTCCATATAATAAATGGGTGGGGATAAGGATATGGAACGTTTATCGAGATTATGGAATCGTCTGTTTTGGAGTCTGTTTCTGGCAGCAGGATGTTATATTATGATCGTAGGCGGGCAGAGGCTGCTGTCAGATAACAGATTGGATATATGGTTAAGCACAAAAAAAGAATTACAGCGTGTGTGCCAGCGAGCGGTCGCACGTTGTCTGTATCCGGGGTTGTTTTTAGAATATGAAGAGGATGCAGAAGCAGATTCTCTTATGGATTGGTATATACAGCGGGTTATGGCTATGCATCCGCTTTACAGACTTCAGTATGGCGCAAAGAAAATAAATGGACTGGAAAACACAGCTACATATGAAATGCTGATTCTGGGAGGTGTGCATGACGAGAACGAAGCAGAACAGAGTACAGAGATAGATATGGAAGCTCTTGCTCAGGCTGAAAATGCACAGGCAGCAGAGTTGCAACAGGAGGCAAAGAGACGGGCAGAGCAGGAGCAGATTCAGCAGGAACAAGAGGCAGGACTGCAGCCGGAAAATGGTATAGAGACGATTGCTGCGGGAACGATTTACAGTCTGGAAGAGCTGTCGGATTTTGATTTCCTGTTCAGTCATTTTTATACCATGGAGAATAATACAAGTATTACAGCTGCAGATCTTAATGCAGAGATATTGTTATCAAAGGATATGAGTATTGATAAAAATGTGGATGGTCCGCAGATATTGATCTACCATACGCATTCGCAGGAAGGATTTGTAGATTCAATTCCCGGAGACAATTCTACGACCATCGTAGGTGTAGGTGCAAGACTTGCAGAACTTTTGAGGGAAAAAGGATATGAGGTCATGCATGTGACCAGTGTATATGATCTGGTTGATGGAAAATTAGATCGAAATGAAGCGTACAGTAAAGCGGAAGAAGAAATCAGTGCGATTCTGAAAGCTTATCCATCGATTCAGTCTGTTATTGATCTTCATCGGGATGGAGTGCAGGAAGGGACACATCTGGTCAAAGAAATCAATGGAAAACAGATGGCAAAATTCATGTTTTTTAATGGTCTCAGCCGGACGAAAAAGAATGGAGCCATTGATTATCTGTATAATCCGCATATTCAGGATAATCTGGCATTGACTCTGCAGCTGAAACTGATGACAGAGCAGTATTATCCGGGGCTTTCCAGGAATATTTATCTGAAAAGTCTTCGGTACAATCTTCATCTGTCGGATAAGGCACTTTTGATTGAAGCGGGAGCACAGACAAATACACTGGAAGAGATGTTAAATACGATGGAACCGCTGTCGGATGTGCTTGATAAGGTATTCAATCCATGATAGAATTAAATGGAATATGTACAAATGGAGGAACGAAGATGGCAACAGTGGATCAGAGCAAAATCCGCAATTTTTGTATTGTAGCACATATCGACCATGGTAAATCAACCCTGGCCGATCGAATTATAGAGAAGACAGGTCTTCTGACCAGCAGAGAGATGCAGTCTCAGGTATTGGATAATATGGATCTGGAGCGTGAACGTGGTATTACGATCAAGGCACAGACCGTCCGTACCGTATATAAAGCGAAGAATGGTGAGGAATATATTTTCAACCTGATCGATACCCCAGGTCATGTAGACTTTAACTATGAGGTGTCTAGAAGTCTGGCTGCCTGTGACGGTGCCATTCTGGTCGTAGATGCGGCGCAGGGTATTGAGGCACAGACTCTGGCAAACGTCTATCTGGCACTGGATCATGATCTGGATGTTATGCCGGTCATCAATAAGATTGACCTGCCGAGTGCAGAACCGGAGCGTGTGATCAATGAGATCGAGGATATCATTGGTATCGAAGCACAGGATGCACCGCGTATCTCTGCAAAGACAGGACAGAATGTGGATGAAGTGCTGGAGCAGATCATTGAAAAGATTCCGGCTCCGCAGGGAGATCCGGATGCACCGCTTCAGGCATTGATCTTTGACTCTGTGTATGATCCGTATAAAGGTGTTATTATTTTCTGCCGCATCAAAGAAGGTACGATTCGTAAAGGTATGCCGATCCGAATGATGGCGACCGGTGCGGATGCAGATGTCGTAGAAGTAGGTTATTTTGGTGCAGGTCAGTTTATTCCATGTGAAGAACTGAGTGCCGGTATGGTAGGATATATTACCGGAAGTATCAAGAATGTAAAGGATACCCGTGTAGGTGATACGGTTACAGACCGTTCCAATCCATGTAAAGAACCGCTGCCAGGTTATAAAAAAGTTTTGTCTATGGTGTACTGCGGTATGTATCCGGCTGATGGAGCAAAATATCCGGATCTGAGAGATGCACTGGAAAAACTGCAGCTGAATGATGCATCTTTGTTTTTTGAGCCGGAAACATCGATTGCACTTGGTTTTGGTTTCCGATGCGGTTTTCTGGGACTTCTCCATCTGGAGATCATTCAGGAGCGTCTGGAACGTGAATATAACCTGGATCTGGTCACGACTGCGCCAAGTGTTATCTATCGTGTGCATAAGACCAATGGTGAGATGATCGAACTGACAAATCCGACGAACCTGCCGGATCCGTCTGAGATTGAATATATGGAAGAGCCGATGGTGACGGCGGAGATCATGGTGACCACAGAGTTTGTTGGTTCGATTATGACGCTTTGTCAGGAACGACGCGGTATCTATCTGGGCATGGAGTATCTGGAAGAGACCCGTGCGCTGCTTAAATATGATCTTCCATTGAATGAAATCATTTACGATTTCTTTGATGCACTGAAATCCCGTTCCAGAGGTTATGCATCCTTTGACTATGATTTCAAGGGTTATGTACAGGCTCCTATGGTGAAGCTGGATATCCTGATTAACAGAGAAGAAGTAGATGCGCTTTCCTTTATTGTACATGCGGATTCTGCTTACGAGCGCGGACGTAAGATGTGCGAGAAGTTAAAGGATGAGATTCCGCGCCATCTGTTCGAGATTCCGATTCAGGCAGCGGTCGGTGGTAAGATCATTGCGCGTGAGACGGTAAAAGCGATGCGTAAAGACGTGCTTGCGAAATGTTACGGCGGTGATATCAGCCGTAAGAGAAAACTTCTGGAGAAACAGAAGGAAGGTAAGAAGCGTATGCGTCAGATCGGAAATGTAGAGATTCCACAGAAGGCATTTATGAGTGTATTGAAACTTGATGAGAATTAAAATGATACAAGAAAGAGACCCGGGGAAATAAGCCTCGGGCTTCTTGTTATGGAGAATATCATGAAAAAGGATCTGGAAATCTATATTCATATTCCATTTTGCGTAAAAAAATGTGCGTATTGTGATTTTTTGTCAGGTCCGGCAGAACAAAGCGTACAGTATCGCTATGTAAAACGATTGCTGCAGGAGATACAGCAGTCAGAGCAGTTAGCAGAGCAATATGAGGTGAGTACCGTTTTCTTTGGCGGAGGAACGCCGAGTATTCTGCCAGGAGAATGGATTGCGGAAATTTTATCGGCATTGAAAAAGATATTTACTTTTCGGAAGGATGCGGAGATTACGATAGAGGTAAATCCGGGTACCGTGGATCGTGAGAAGCTTCGGAACTATCGTGAGTCGGGTGTCAACCGTATCAGTTTTGGGCTGCAGTCTGCCAAAAACGAGGAACTGCGTCTGCTGGGAAGAATTCACACATGGGAAGAATTTCTGGAAAGTTACCGGATGGCAAGAGAGGAAGGATTTACCAACATTAATATTGATCTGATGTCAGCACTTCCGGGTCAGACGGTGGAGAGCTTTCGTGAAACACTGGAAAGTGTGTTGGCATTACAGCCGGAGCATATCTCTGCCTACAGTCTGATCATAGAAGAGGGGACACCATTTTATGACCGTTATGAAGAACATCCGGAATTGCTGCCTTCAGAAGAAGATGAACGGCAGATGTATTATGATACAAAACGTATCCTGCAGGAACAGGGATATGAACGGTATGAGATATCCAATTATGCAAAGCCTGCTTATGCGTGCAGGCACAATCTGGGATACTGGGATCGTACCGATTACAAAGGCTTTGGTCTGGGAGCAGCATCACTTCTTTCGGATGTAAGGACTTCCAATCAGACAGAACTGTTTGAATATCTGGATGGCAATTTTTCAGGTACTGAAGAGGCTTTGACGGAACAGGCAATTCGGGAGGAATACTTTTTTTTGGGACTTCGCAAGACCGAGGGAGTAGCAGTGGGAATCTATCAGAATTATTATGAAAAATTGATCCAGCGGTTACAAATGCAACATCTTCTGGAAGAAAAAGATGGTAAAATATGTTTGACAGAAAAGGGAATTGATGTGAGTAATTATGTACTGGCACAATTTTTAGATGAATAGAAGAGGATACAAATGCAGGAAGAATTATATTTTTTAGAGGAACAGGGTGTGGACAGCCTTCTGATCGAGAAGGCAGAGGATTTTCGAAGGGAATATTCTGTCAGTGAGGAAGTGAAGAATCGTGTGGCAAAACCGCCGATTCCATTTTATGGGAAAGAGATTCTGGAAATGTCAATGGCGGCACTTTTACAGGGGTCCAATCTGCTGCTTTCCGGGGCAAAAGCGACTGGCAAAAATATACTGGCGGAAAATCTGGCGTGGATCTTTGGAAGACCTTCCTATAATATATCCTTCAATGTCAATACGGACAGCAGTTCGCTGATCGGAACGGATACTTTTAAGGATAACGAAGTTCAGCTTCGTAAGGGAAGTGTATACCGCTGTGCAGAAGAAGGCGGCTTTGGTATATTTGATGAAATCAATATGGCGAAAAATGATGCAGCAAGTGTGCTTCATGCGACCCTGGATCATCGCCGTATGATCGATGTGCCGGGATATGACCGGATCGATCTGCATCCGGCGGCACGTTTTATTGGAACGATGAATTATGGATATGCCGGGACGAAGGAGTTGAATGAGGCATTGGTGTCCCGTTTTCTGGTGATCGATATGCCGGCACTTACGGAGGTCAATCTTCACAGAATTATCCGGCATGACTATCCGAAGATCAAAGATGATGCGCTGCAGGCGTTTGGAGGACTTTTTCTTGATCTTCAGGTAAAAGCACAGAACAGTGAGATTTCCACGAAAGCGATGGATTTAAGAGGACTTTTGTCGGCTCTTGGAGCAGTACAGATTGGTCTGAAGCCGTGGCAGGCAGTACAGATGGGTATTACCAACAAAGCATTTGATATCTTTGAACGGGAGATTATTGCAGATATGGTGATGACGAGGATCCCGGAGGATTGGACAAAGGAGCAGGTATTTTGATGCAGGAAGCAGAGCTGAATTATACGGCGGAGGAATATCGCTATGAACTGGAAAACAGAATGAAAAATCTGTTCTGGACAGTCAGTGGAAATTATGAGCTGGATGTACAGTTGGATCTGGATTCCTTTCAGCGTTCCAAATACATATCGTTGTACGATGCAGTGAAGCAGGGCGCATTTGCAAGATATTTTTCCAAGGATGATTTTGGGTTGTATCTGGTAAAAAAACTGTATCTGGGAGCAGAGGAGATGCCTTTGATGTCGATCGCTCAGATGTGTGTGGATCAGGCAGTTGTGAATAAGATCACAGAAGAAAGAAAAGGGGTTGCAATTCTTAGGAAAAAGGCATTTGAAGATCTTCTGGAACGGGATTTTGACAGACTTTCCTCTCCGGGGAATCTGATCGGACGTATGAAAATTGCGATGCTGCAGCAGGGGATTCAGGGTTCCTATCTAGCGGAGAAAAAGATACAGGTACAGATGGAAGCGTTGCTTGCGGTGCGGGACATGACGGATACGATGGATGTAATCCGTCAGGTAGATGTCTTTTATAACCGGCTTGCAGACCCGGATTTTGAAAAAACACACGGAGATCTGGAACAGGTGCTGGCGGTCACTGCAGAAGATTTGAAGAAATTCAACTGGCAGGATTTTCTGAATGAGAATGCAGAAGCATCTCTGGAAGAGATCATGTTTCATGCAAACAGCAGCGTGGAGCCTCTGGAGGAAAATGAAAAAGAGCGCAAAGAACGGATCGGCAGACTTCTTGTTACAGAAGAGGCCGCACAGAAGATGTATTCCTATATTGAGCAGAATTATGGAAGCTCCTATATGAGTGAAAGGGAACAGATATCTCTGAATCGCCGTATCTGCAGAGGTGTCCATGCAGACTGTAAGCTGTATTTTACGGATGGGATTGTTGACAGTTGTGTACGGGAAAACAATACTTACGTGATTGCGCAGCGTACATGGGAGATGAACCAGCGCTTTTATCGGCAGAATCTTAGAGTAGCAAGGCAGAATATCCGGGCATTGGGTGATATTCTGAAACAGTCGCTGCAGGCGAGAAATGAAGATGATCGGATGGAAGCCTCTTATGGTATGATTATCCCGCGAAAGCTCTGGAAGGTGGGACGCAGCGAAGATCCACGTCTTTTTATGAGGGAAATGAAAAAGCATAATAGCGATTTTGTGGTGGATGTGCTGATTGATGCCAGTGGATCCCAGAGGGAAAGGCAGCATCTGATTGCTCTGCAGGGATATATTTTATCGTCAGCTCTTTCCCGTGCGTCAATCCCTCATCGGGTGCTTGGATTTTGTACCTTCTGGGATTATACCGTCATGCGAAGATTCCGGGAGTATGATGATCCGGGAGAAGCAGACTGGAGACTGATGCAGTTCGTGTCTTCTGCCAATAACCGGGATGGACTGGCACTGCGGGCAGCGGCAGATGGTCTTCTGGCACGCCCGGAAGAAAACAAAATATTGATTGTACTCAGTGATGGACGACCTAATGATCAGGTCGTCAACCGTCCGAATGTGAAGAATCCGGCAGTCTATACCGGAGAGTATGCTGTAAAGGATACAGCGGCAGAAGTCAGAAGGCTTCGCAGCCAGGGAATCTCTGTATTGGGTGTGTTTGCAGGAGAGGAACAGGATTTGATGGCAGAACGCAGGATTTTTGGAAAGGATTTTGCCTATATCAGGGATATCTCGACGTTTGCCCATGTGGTAGGAAGGTATCTGAAAAAGCAGGTGGATGACAGAGAGTAAGGAGGTCTATATGAAGGAATATGAAGTAGTATATGAGATCTTTAATGAATGTGCGAATAATCAGATGCGGGATGTGTTTTTTGAAGAGGTCATGATCGATGATCCGGAAAGCTATATCCG
>JAFYTM010000044.1 GCA_017558865.1 Lachnospiraceae bacterium | reverse complement strand
GCGTATACGATTACACATCATACCAGACAAAGTGCAGTAGGACTTCCGCAGCTTGTGAAAAGACAGTTTGAGGGCAGAGAATATACAATGACAGAATATACGATGAGTGAGATCGTGGGGTCTGTTTATGAATATCAGGAACGTACCGGACATAGAGAAGGCATTTTATTTATTGATGAGATCAACTGTGTATCCGAGACATTGGCGCCTACCATGCTGCAGTTTTTACAATATAAGACTTTTGGAAGTCATAAAGTGCCGGAAGGATGGATCATTGTGGCAGCAGGCAATCCGCCGGAATGCAACCGTTCGGTTCGTGAACTGGATATGGCAGCACTGGACCGTGTCCGTACGCTGGATGTGGAGGCTGATTTTACGGTATGGAGAGATTATGCACAGAGCAGAGAGATTCATCCGACTATCCTGTCATATCTGCAACTACACCCGGAGCATTTTTATAAGGTGACTTTGACAAGAGATAAGCAGGAATTTGTGACTGCGAGGGGCTGGGAAGATCTGTCTGTAGTATTGTATGAATATGAGAGACAGAAGATGTCCGTGGGAAGAAGCTTTGTAGAAGAATTTTTAAGAATCCCGAAGATTGCGGCTGATTTTGCGGCATATTATGAGATCTGCAGACATTGTCTGGGACAGTACCAGATGAAAGCTCTGGCGGACGGTGAGCTGAGCCGCCAGGAAGAGATACAGCTGATACAGAAGCTTCAGAATGCAGGAGGAGATGTACGCTGTATGTTTGTACGTCATCTGCTGTCGTTTGCTTCTGAGCAGATGAAAGGTTATGGAATCTGTCTGAAGATTTCTAAACGGGAGCAGCAGATACAGGAACAGTATATATCCTATTGCAAAAGTTTTCCGAAAGGAACTCTGGAAGATTTTCTTGAAAAACGAAACCATGCACTTTCTGTAAAAAGAGAAAATGCTCTCTTAAAGCCGTGGGAAGAGATGGTGGAAAAAGCTCTGGATGAAAAACTTCCAGGTCTTTTGCTTGGAAATACAGAACCGATACCGCACAGTGATCTGGAACAGAAAAAAGAAAAGCTGGGATATTTTCTGCATCGGATGACAGATTTTTTACTGGAGGCATTTGGTGAAGATCTGGAATTGTCAGACTGGCTTTCCGGACTTCGCAATCATGGAGATTATCGAGCATGCGGATTTACACGGCCAGAGTTTGATGATCTGTTGAAACACAAAAATGAAGAAGAACGATTACGAAAACAAATGATAAAAATGGAGGAATTATATGAAACTGATGATCGCATCTGATATTCATGGTTCTGCATATTACTGCAGACAGTTACTGGAGGCTTATGAGAAGGAAGGCGCAGAAAAACTGATTCTTTTAGGAGATGTTCTGTATCACGGACCGCGCAATGATCTTCCAAAGGAGTATGCACCAAAAGAGGTGATTGCTATGTTGAATCCTTTAAAGCAGGATATTCTGTGTGTGCGCGGCAATTGCGATACAGAGGTAGACCAGATGGTGCTGGAATTCCCGATTCTGGCAGATTATGGATTTTTGTATGAGAAGGAACACATGATCTTCCTGACTCATGGGCATGTATTTAACGAAAGTCATCTTCCGATGCTGAAAAAGGGAGATATTTTGCTTCATGGACATACCCATGTACCGGTATGCAGAGAGCATGAAGATTATGTATATTTGAACCCCGGTTCTGTATCCATTCCGAAAGAAAACAGTGCACACAGTTATATGATGTATGAGGATGGGGTGTTCCTGTGGAAAAATCTGGATGGAGAAGTGTACATGGAATATCAAATGTGAGAAAATATACAGAAAAAATGCACAAATATACAGAAAAAGACGAAAAAAGCTTGCAATAACGGGAGTTTCCTTTATAATAGAACATTGGATTCCATAGAGGATTCGTGTGAATATGTGATTAAGAAGAGGAGATGCATTATGAAAAAGAAAATTGTAAGCATGATGTTGTGCGTTGCCATGGCAGCAACTATGATGGTTGGTTGCGGAAGCAAAAAAGAAGAAGCTGCTCCGGCACAGACTGAGACCGAAGCACCAGCAGAGCAAGCAGCAGGCGGCACTCTGGTAATGGGTACAAACGCAGAGTTTCCACCATATGAGTATCTTGAGGGTGATAAGGTTGTTGGTATCGATGCAGAGATGGCAGCAGCAGTAGCTGAGAAGCTTGGTATGGAGCTTAAGATTGAGGATATGGCATTTGATGCAATTATTCCTGCATTGACTTCCGGTAAAGTAGATATGGGTGTGGCAGGTATGACGGTAACTGAAGATCGTCTGCTGTCTGTAAATTTCTCTGATACTTATGCAACCGCAAGACAGGTGATCATTGTCACAGAGGACAGCGAGATTGCAGGTGTGGCAGATCTGACCGGCAAGACCATTGGTGTACAGCAGGGTACTACAGGTGACCTGTATGCTTCCGAAGAGGATGCTACCATTGAGCGTTTTGCAAAAGGTATGGAGGCTGTAATGTCTCTGAGCCAGGGCAAAATCGATGCAGTTGTGATCGACAGTGAGCCTGCAAAGGTATTTGTATCTGAGGTAGAGGGTATCAAGATTCTGGATGAGACCTATGCAGATGAGGAATATGCGATCGCTATCGCAAAAGAGGATACAGAACTGCTTGAGAAAGTGAATGCTGCACTCGCTGAGCTGGAAGCAGACGGAACCCTTAAAGCAATCGTAGACAAATATATTTCTGCTGAATAATCAGCGTTTTTTGAGCAAAGGATGACATATGAGTTTTCAGGATCGTTTTTATCTTAATTTTATAAAGGATGACCGTTGGCTGTATCTGCTGGATGGTCTGAAAGTAACCTTGCTGATTACCCTGTTCGCAACACTTCTTGGTATTGTGATCGGATTTCTGGTGGCGATTATAAGATCTACCTATGACCGTACAGGCAAATTCAAGATTGCCAATGCAGTTTGTCAGCTTTATCTGACAGTGATTCGTGGTACACCTGTTATGGTACAGCTGCTGATTATTTATTATGTCATCTTTGGTTCGGTAGATATCAATAAAGTAATCGTTGCGGTTCTGGCATTTGGTATTAACTCGGGTGCATATGTGGCAGAGATCTGTCGTGCAGGTATCATGTCTATTGATATCGGACAGTTAGAAGCTGGACGAAGTATTGGCTTTAGTTATGCACAGACAATGTGGTATATTATTCTGCCGCAGGCATTTAAAAATGTACTTCCATCTTTGGGCAATGAGTTTATTGTACTTTTAAAAGAGACATCCGTAGCCGGCTATATCGCACTTCAGGATCTGACAAAGGGCGGCGATATTATCAGGAGCCGTACATACGATGCGTTTTTCCCGCTTCTCGCCGTGGCTGTCATTTATCTGGTTATGGTGCTTGGCTTTACCAAACTGATTTCTATACTGGAGAGGAGGCTGCGTCAGAGTGAACGATAATGTACTGATCCGTGCAGAAGGTGTCTGCAAAAGTTTTTCGGAAAAAGCAGTATTGAAAGGAATTGATCTGGAGATTTGTAAAGGCGAAGTGGTTGTAATTATCGGACCATCTGGTTCTGGTAAAAGTACATTTCTTCGTTGTATGAATCTTTTGGAGGTTCCAACAGGCGGGCATATCTATTTTAATGATGTGGATATTACAGATAAAAAGATCAATATTGATGTTCATCGTCAGAAGATGGGTATGGTATTTCAGCATTTTAATCTGTTCCCGCATATGGATATTCTGCGCAATATGACGATTGGACCGGAGAAACTTCTTAAAAAAAGTCCGGAAGAAGCAAAAGCAAAGGCGATGGAGCTTCTGGAAAGAGTAGGACTTGCTGATCGTGCTCATGCTTATCCAAACCAGTTGTCCGGTGGACAGAAGCAGCGTATCGCAATTGTACGTGCTTTATGTATGGAGCCGGAAGTGATGCTTTTTGACGAGCCGACTTCTGCACTTGATCCTGAGATGGTAGGCGAAGTACTTCAGGTTATGAAAGATCTTGCAAAAGAAGACATGACCATGGTGGTTGTTACCCATGAGATGGGATTTGCAAAAGAAGTGGCTGACAGAGTTGTTTTTCTGGAGGATGGTATCCTGATGGAACAGAATAATCCGGAAGAATTTTTTGGTAATCCAAAGAGTGACAGGTTGAAGAGTTTTCTTGGAAAAGTCTTATAATTTTACTTGAATCGTCTTGTTATTTATGCTAAAATGTATCTGTTTGACACATAGGAGGTGTGGAGATGAGAATCTTTTTTACGATTATGTTCGTATTAGTATGTATCGCGGCGGTTATATTAGTATTACTTCAAGAGGGTAAAAACGCAGGACTTGGCGCTATTGCAGGCGCAGACAGTTACTGGGGTAAAAATAAAGGACGTTCCATGGAAGGTAATCTTGTGAAATGGACGATTATCATTGTGGTAGCTTTTTTTGTTCTCGCGATTATTTTGAATCTGAATTTTTAATTACGCAGATTTCGGGCACTCTTGCAGAAGAGTGCCCTTTTTGTAAACAGAAGTAATTTGTCAGGTGAAGTGGGGTGACAGGATGACAGGTGAACAGTTGGAAAAACGGAAAAAGGTAGTATATGAACTGCTTGGCAGTGACTTTTATGTTCCGATGAAGTTGAAGGAGCTGGCGATTTTTTTACAGATTCCAAAGGAGCAGAGACAGGAGCTTCAGGAAGTGTTGGATGCACTGCTGCTGGAAGGAAAAGTGGAAGTCTCTTCAAAAGGGAAATACAGCAAAGGAAAAGGCAAATTTTTAACAGGAGTGTTTACTGCGCATTCCAGAGGCTTTGGTTTTGTGACGGTGGAAGGCATGGATGAGGATGTCTTTATCGGAGAGGATAACATTCATGGAGCGATGCATCAGGATGTGGTGCAGATTTTGTTGAAACCTGGACAAAGCGGAAAACGTCGGGAAGGTACGGTAATGCAGATTCTGACCAGAGGCACGACGCAGTTGGTCGGCATCTATCAGGAAAGCAAAAATTTTGGTTTTGTGATTCCGGACAACGATCGTTATACGAGAGATATTTTTGTGTCGAAGGAGTATTCCAAAGGAGCTATGAATGGACATAAGGTTGTGGTTCTTTTGACCGGCTACGGCACGGAACAAAAAAGCCCGGAAGGAAAGGTGATTGAGATTCTGGGTCATGTCAGTGATCCGGGTACCGATGTGCTTTCTATTGTAAAGAGCTATGATCTTCCGGTAGAATTCCCGGAGAAGGTTATGAATCAGGCGGAGCGTACCCCGGAACAGATCAGTGAAGCAGACATGCAGGGACGAATGGATCTGCGTCATGTGCAGATGGTGACCATTGATGGAGAGGATGCCAAAGACCTGGATGATGCAGTTTCGCTGGCAAGAGAGGGTGAAAACTATGTGCTCGGTGTGCATAT
>JAFYTM010000043.1 GCA_017558865.1 Lachnospiraceae bacterium | reverse complement strand
CTCCCATCCCCCGTGCTGCCATAATGGCTGCGGTAGCGCCCTCCATCACCTTTGGATTCGTACCATCCCCGGTAAATGCTGCAATTCCAGCCTTTGCACAGGCATCCACCAATGTATTATTATAGCTCAGATCATCATACTTATCACTGTAATGAAGATTCACTGCACCTACCGGGCCTGCAAAAAATGGATATTTAAAAGTCTTTCCAAACAATTCCAGCGAAGTATCCACAGGACGATTTTCATGCAGCGTATCCATATTGACACGAATATCCTGCCATTTCTGATAATTACGAATAGCTGTATCACCTGCACCTTTGGAACCAGGACCCGGAATCTGATTCTTACATGCTATTCCGTTGCATACAGTACATGCTTTGCAATATGCACCGATATTTCCTCTTGCTTCTTTGATTACATCATTATAATTCATTTGTACACCCCTTTTCTTTACTTACACACATCAATCCATGCTTCATACCCTGAACAGCGTTCCAGTTCCTCCAGCGTCAGCTCCACTGCACTGTTGCCGCTTCCGCACGCCGGATAAACCGTTTCAAAACGTTTCATCGATGCATCCAGATAGATCTTCACATCTTCATTGACACCAAATGGACACACTCCACCCACTGCATGACCAATGCGTTCCTCTACTTCCTCAAAAGCCAGCATCTTCGCTTTCGTATGAAATTGTGCCTTGTATTTTCCATTGTCAATACGGGCATCCCCCGCAGCCACGATCAGTATGCTTTCTTCACCGACCTGGAAAGACAGGGTCTTAGCAATCCTCTCCGGTTCACATCCCACCGCCTGCGCTGCCAGTTCCACCGTTGCACTGGATACATCAAATACCATCACATGACTGTCCAGTCCAAACTGTTTTAAATATTCTTTTGCTTTTTCAAATGCCATTTTTCTCCTCTTTCTGTTCGTAGATCAATTCTCCCCAACTGCCAATCAGACGTTCCAGGGTAAATACTGCATTCGCCGGACTTGTAGAGGGAAGTTTCACCGCATCTCTCCCAGTCGCTGCCTGACAATATTTCTTATATAATTTGTATGCTTTCTCACCATTTACAAAAATCCTTGTAATACTGCTGTTTGCAAGCACACGCTCCAGATCTGCCGGAACTACATTCTTGATGCTGCTGTCACTGGAACCGATAATATCACAGCTTTGCACCACATCCCAGATCGCAATATGATGTTTTAAAAGCATTATCTTTTTTTCTTCTACGGTCTGTGGAATCTCCTCACCCGTCAGATTCGCCAAAACCTTCCAGAACCGATTCTGGGGATGTCCATAATAAAAATCCTGTTCCCGGGATTTTATGGAAGGGAATGTTCCCAGAATCAAAATTTCTGAATATTTATCATAAATCGGTTCAAAGGTATGCTCCACATGCTGATACCGATCATCCACTTTTTTCATCCCGGAATTCATATATCCAACTCCTACATCTGTTTTCGTACAATCAGGTACTCATTGTCAAGCTGATAATAAGGACAGCTCTTCATCGAGCTGGTGAGGAAACGATACATCTCATCCTCATCCAGATCCCTCTCACACACATAATATTCATAATCCTCATCATATACATAATTTCTGCAGGTCTCGCAGCTTGTTGCTGTACTCATCTTCTTTCTCCTTTTATTGCTTGAAGAACATATTCAATAGTATAGCATTTCTCTTTCAAAACTGCTATACTAAGTTTAGATTAACGATTCAGGGGGTTTTTATGAACATCACAATTCAGAACGAATACGTATCCGTCACCTGCCAGACCCTTGGTGCAGAGCTTTTGTCCTACAAGACAGCCGCAGGCAAGGAATATATGTGGCAGAAAGACCCGGCTTACTGGGCAAAGACATCACCTGTCCTCTTCCCATACATCGGTGCAGTACCGGAGACAGTCACCATCCATGGTGTCGACTACCAGATTCCACGTCACGGCTTTGCCAAGGATCAGGATTTTGAAGTAGCCGAGCAAGGCTCAGACTATGTTGTACTGGCAATCGCATCCAACGATACATTAAGATCTATCTATCCATACGAATTCCGATTCACAGTTACCTTCCGTCTGGATGGACCATCTCTTCAGTGTATCTATGGGGTACAAAACAACAGCGAACAGGAGATGCCTTACCTGATTGGCGGACATCCTGCTTTCTTCTGTCCAATGGAAGACGGCGAACATTTTACAGAATATATGCTTCATTTCGAAGATGAGAATGTTCCAGATCTGCATCTGCAGTATCCGATGTTTGATAATGACGCAATTTTATATGAAAATCTGGAACATCGTACAGTCAAACTAATTCACCAGGACACCAAAAAAGGTATCCGGTTTGATTTCCCGGATTATTTAAGCGTTGCTTTCTGGACTCCAATCAAAAAAGACGCTCCATTCCTCTGCATCGAACCGTGGTGCGGCGGTACAATGGATCAGGTTCCATGCACAGACATGCTCCAAAAAAAATATGTGCAGTATCTTCCAGCCGGCGAGAAAAAAGATTATCTGTTTGCTTTTCAGCCTTGTTAAACAAAAGACTCCCAGGTCTTTCGACCTACGGGAGTCTTCATCTTTTATATTTGATGTATAAACAATCCGCTTCTTAATTTCGGTTCGAACCAGGTAGATTTTGGCGGCATCAGCATACCCGCATCAGCCACTTCAAAAAGCTCCTGAATCGAAGTCTGATACATAGCAAATGCCACTTCCATGTCACTGTCTGCACGACGTTTTAATTCACCAATCCCACGGATTCCACCCACAAAATCAATTCTACGGTCTGTTCGTGGATCTTCAATACCAAGAACCGGAGCCAGCAGTTCTCTCTGCAAATAGGCAACATCCAGTCCTTCTACCGGATCATTCTTTATGTATTCCGGACGAACAGTCAAACCATACCATAAACCATGAAGATACATGGTGATCTGTCCCTTGTACTCCGGCTTTTTCTGACCAGCAAGCAGTTCGATCTCAAATTTCTCAGAGACTTTTCGCATAAACTCCTGTACAT
>JAFYTM010000042.1 GCA_017558865.1 Lachnospiraceae bacterium | reverse complement strand
CTGCAAAAAGCAGATGTTCCAGTTTGAAAACTTTCGGGTTCGGAAGCTTAAAGCTATCAATGCTTTAAATTTTCACCTCACCATGTGCATGGCATTTCTGAATCATATTTCCATGAAATCAGAAACCAATGCTTTGAAAGTTGCCATTATACAGGCTGCAAATCCAATCAAAGAAAAAATAGCATTCAGCTATTACCGGCTGGCTAAAGGTATCTCCGGCATACTATCGTATGCAAAAGAGGGCATCAGGCTCTGGTTCCGGACAAAACGTCCGGCATACCGTCAACTCTGCTTAAAGCTGGCTGTTTGAATAGATAAAAGAATATGTCTCCCAAAGTCCGGTTCCGACGGGGCTTATTAAAGTGCCTCTATTCAGAAGACCGCTGTTCTATTCTCTTTCAGAATTTGGCGGATTGGCACTTTAGGCAAACATATTCGTTCTTTTATTACAGTTTGCGGAAACTCAAGACAGTTAACATGAACTGTCCGTTGATTTGTTTGTGTGCCCGGCATGGTACGAATCTTACTGGTTAAGGTCAGTTTCATTGAACGCGAAATGCAGGAAAACAACACAACAAAAATAAACGCTGAACAATCACAATTGCTTTTTGAAAGTTTTGAAGAAATTTTGATTGTTTTTTGTAACAAGAACCGTTTTGCCGTGTATATATGGTCAAAAGACGGATAAATACAGCCAAAACATAAGTTGGCCAGAATATATTAACAAGGAGATACAGATTATGGCAAAAAATAAACCTACAGTAATACAGGGATATATACAGGGGGCACCTCATGTTATAAAATTCTTGGAAAAAGAAATTGGCAGTGAAGAAGTATACGAGAGAGAAGTGGCAAAGGCGAGGAAAGCATATGCAAAAGAAATGGAAAGGCTGAAAGCCGAAAAAGCCGAAAACGGAGAGGAATTGGATGATGATAGTGTGGTCATCGACGATGAGAATAAAGTGGGACGAAAACTGGGAGACAGAATGCAAGCTATCAAAGCAGGGTATCACAGAGTATATGCTCCTATGAGAATACACGGTGAAAAAATGGCTGCGTTGTTTGGGGACAAGAAATCTACTGATAAGAAAGTTATTGATAAGGAAATTCTGGAAGATTTAATTTATACAACTTATAGTAACCAAAATAATAATATCTTTACTCTGGAAAGTGCGGACTGGATGAATAAAGCCGGCGCAAAGGCAATGAAGAAGTTTACTGATATGATGTTTAACAATGACCTGAAAAAGTATCAGTACTATCAGAATTGTCTGGAAAAAGGTACCTTTGCAGGTACAACCTTAAAAGAGGTTTTAAAACGTCCGTTGCCAATGGTAAGAAAACCTGAAAAAAATGATAGGGAAGATTTGAAAAGAAAAATACAGGAATTGTCACAAAAGCTGAAAAATGCAGACTCAGCATTGCATGTAAACTCATCCGAATTTAAAGAGATGACAGCATCGGTAAAATCTGTGGGCGAAGCACTTTGGGGAAATATGACTGATGACGAACTTGGCAAACGCCTTGAAGTAATGCAGGCAGCATCCATGAAATATGTACACGCCAAAGGTGTTGGTTTGCAGTCCAGTCAGCTTGGTAAAGACCGTATGGACGCTGCACTTGACATCTGCGGTACAGCAACAGAATATATGGACTGTTATGCATCAAAAGAAAGAATTCAGAAAGTTTTAGAGTACGAACAAAAAACGGTTGGAAAAGTAATATCCAAAAACGGCACTTTCGATTATAGGCTGAACCTGGAAATGGAAGCCCGGGCAATGGATGTTAACGACGATGACGAAATTGAAAACAACCAGAATGGAATAATTAATGAAGTTTCCAATAACAAAGAAGATCTCGAACTTGTTAACGACAATGACGGAATGATGTTTTAATAAGAGATAATAATAGATGGGCTTGGCAGTTTTGCCAGGCCCATCGTTGTACCATGCATTACCGTTTTTGGTTATAAAAGAAGCAGTTCCAGAATAAAGAAAATCAGTGAATTGATCAATAAAGCTCCAACAAAATATGCTATCCTATTTGTAGAGCAAAACAAATACGGAAGGAGGCATAATTATGTTGAAGCTTCAAGAAGATTATACCACTCTTATAGGCACTTTTGAAGATTTTATTTTATTGGTTTATACCGTTATAGATGATTTGTATCAGCAGTTTGCTCCAGTATCTGTTTCCACAAGACGCAACTGTCGGAATGCCCGCCTGTCAGATTCTGAAATTATTACCTTAAGTGTCTGTGGTGAACTCCTGGGAATTGATTCGGAAAATGCCTGGTATGCTTTTGTGAAAAGAAATTATCGGCATCTTTTCCCAGAACTTTGCAGCAGAACCCGCTTCAACCGTACCAGGCGGTCGCTTTTGCAGGTGACAGAACTTCTCCGGCAGAAGCTTTCTCTTACATTTCCAATTCCGACAAGCCGCTATTTTGTGATCGACAGCTTCCCTCTTGCCGTATGCAAATTTGGAAGAGCCCGTTATTGTCGTTCTTTCCGTACGGATGGCGCGAATTATGGAAAATGTCCTTCGAAAAAAGAAACTTACTACGGCTTTAAAGTACATGCCCTGATTACTTTGGAAGGTTATATAACCGCTTTTGAAATTACCCCTGCTTCCATGGATGATCGCGAAGGATTAAGAGATTTTGCTGAACATCGACTTGGTCTGGTCATACTTGGTGATAAAGGATATACCGGAAAAAATCTTTTAGAGGATATGCATGCCAAAGGGATATGTCTTATGTCACTGAAACCTTCCAATTATAAGGACAACTGGTGCAAAGAAATCCGGCAGTTGATTTTTCGTTTCCGGAGAAGGATAGAAACGGTATTCTCACAGTTAAGTGAACAGTTAAATGCGGAAAAGGTAGTTGCCAAAAGTTTTCATGGCTTATGTACCCGACTGGAGAATAAAATTCTGGGACATAACCTGTGTATGGCATTTAACAGCATTTTTCATGAACCATGTGATATTTGCAAGATTAAGCATCTTATTTTCTGAAATTTTAATCTTTCAAATTATCAAGGGGATCTTTTGGGCTTTTTTGCAAAAAAGAGAAGCATTCATTGTAATAGCACAACACGTTAAATTATAAAAGTTTCTGCATTTCAGTGCATAAATTTGATTTTGATAATCTCTGAAATAATATACCGACTCAGCTCAAGATATGTCAGAGAAAACATTCTTTCTCTGTAGAATAATTATCTCGAAATGATATATACTATAAAAAATAAAATACGCAAAAATTGCGTGTTACCTATTTTGAAAATACGCAAAAACTGCGTGTTTATATTGCGTATTTTATTTTTCATGATATAATCATTATCGAGGTGATGAAAATTGACATTGAAAGAACTGCGTAAGCAAAAGAAAATGACTCAGATTGAATGTGCCAAATATCTGGGAATTCCTGTTCGTACTTATCAGAATTATGAAACAGATGAATCAAAAGCAGGCTCTATGAAGTATGCATTTATGATGCAAAAATTGGAGGAGTATGGGTTCGTAGATGAAACCCATGGTGTTTTAAGTGTTGAACAGATTACAGATGTTTGCAAAGCTGTTTTTTCTGATTTTGATATTGAGTATTGCTATTTATTTGGTTCATATGCAAAGGGTAAGGCTACAGAGCAGAGTGATGTTGACCTTTTAATAGCAACTTCTATTTCCGGTATGCGTTTTTACGATTTAGTGGAATCTATCAGAGAAGGATTAAAGAAAAAGGTTGATGTGCTGAAAAGTGAGCAACTTAACGGAAACCCTGATTTAATGAACGAGATACTAAAGGATGGTGTGAAGATATATGGATAACAGAAAAGACAACCGATATTATATCAAGAAAATTGTCACGGATTTGGCGTTTGTTCTTGACCACACAGAAGGTTTGACACAAGATGAACTTGAGAATAATGAAATTCTTGTAGACTCTGTTATGTTTAGACTTATACAAATATCGGAAAACTCTGATAAATTAACGGATGATTTTAAGACTCATTTTGCTTCAATTCCGTGGCTTGAGGAAAATTAAAAGATAGCGATTTTAATCTGTTTCAAGAAAATGCAAAACGAGATATCCCTGATACATATGTGGATATGGGAAATAAAGATAGTGATTCATATGGAGCAGGAAGCAAAGGATTTGCAGATGTATTTTGAAGAGATGAATATGAAGGATCACGTTAAATGCTTAATAGAAAAATAATATTGGTTGAAGGTCTATCGGGAACAGGAAAATCCACATATATAAAAAATAGAATCGAAAATACTTTTGACAATGAAAATATTTTAGTAATACATGGTGATAGAGTTAGACCCACTATCAAAGAGAATGTGAAAGAATATTTTCAAGAAAATAAAAGGATGTTTCAAGATCTGCTGATGAACACGGTTGAAGATACGATCATAATCGATGGGCTAATACATACAACGGAATATGACTTGATTGGGTGTTATGAATTGTCCAGAATAGAACTTGTAGAATATTATACAAAACTTTTCTACGAGGTTAATTCTTCTTATTTTCTTGTATATATATGTGTTCCGAATATTGAAAAGGTAATTGATGAAACAATGTCTGAGAGAAAAGAGAAGAGAAAAGATTGGATAGAAGGAATAACCAGTTTTTTGGAGTATTCATCATTGGCAAAACGGAAAAGCTGGAAAGGGGAAATCGGTATCAAAGCTTTTTTGAAATATATCGATGGTTATAACGAATATCTTTTCGATAATCTATGTATAAAAAAACATAAAGTTATGCGCGGGTAGACTTGTAGATATTGCAGTAGAGTAAGGCAGCTGCATTTTCTGCGCAATCTGTGCATCGAAATAGGGACAGGCGTATCGCCTGTCCCTCGTGTATTATTTGTTAGAAAGTTCACAAAGTTCTGCCAACATTTTCGGAAGTTCGGTATCCATATTTTCATCCGTAAACTGACAGGTACCTACTTTTCGATGTCCGCCGCCTTTATATTTGAGCATCAATTTTCCTACATTGACATCAGAGGTCTTGTTGATGATGCTGTAGCCAACTGCAGCAGAACAGCCAGCGCCGCCTCTTCCGCTTACGATCCATGCAGAGATATTCTGTTCCGGATACATACTGTAGATCATAAAACGGTTTCCGGTATAGATCGTATCAACACCACGGAGGTCAGAAATGATGACATTACCTTCGACTCTGGTGTGAGCTTTGACCATCTCTTTGAATTGCTCAGTCTGTTTGTTGTATACTTCGATACGTTCCTGAACATCCGGCAGAGCAATGATCTCATCTGTACTCATGGTTCTGCAGGCTTCCATCAGTTTTTCCATTAACTGATAATTGGAGATGGAAAACTGTCTCCATCTTCCAAGTCCGGTTCTTGGATCCATCAGGAATCCGATCAAAACCCAGCCGGTAGGATTCAGAACTTCTTCAATTGTCAGATTTCCGGAATCGACTTTATCAACTGCCGCCATCATATCATCAAACTGAGGAAAACGTTCTTTTCCTCCATAATATTCATAGATAATTCTGGCACAGGAAGGTGTAATACGGCTTTCTCCTTTGTATTTGCCTTCGAGTTCTAATCTTTCATATTCACTGGAGTGATGATCAAACCACAGACCACAGCCTTCTACAAACGGCACATTGGCAAGACAATCATTCTCATCAACAGGAATCAGACCATCCTGCAGATCCTTTGGATGTGCGAATTTCCAGCAATCGACAATGCCTGCTTCCAGTAACAGCGCGCCGCATGCTAAACCATCAAAATCAGATCGCGTAACTAATCTCATTGAATTTTCCTCACATTTCTTTATATTATAGGATTTCACGATAATATTACTATTAAGTTTAAACGACACTGCTTTAAAAAGCAATAAGAAGTTCATGTTGTCCTTGAGGAAATACCTGAATGACAGGAAAGATGATATGAGTTGCATGCGTTTTTCAGGCATGATAAACTGAAAAAAACGGAAAGGGGAGTATTAATGTGGAATAAACATCCAGCACCGCAGATGAAAAGAGAAAGCTGGTATTCTCTGAATGGCAGATGGATCTTAAATGGAAAAGCAATCAATGTACCTTATCCGCCGCAGTCGGAATTGTCAGGTTATCTGGGTGAGACAAAAGATCATTTAACATATGAAAAAATATTTGAAGTTCCCGATGATTTTGGAAAGTGTCGGATTCTTCTTCATTTTGGTGCGGTAGATCAGATAGCGGAAGTATGGCTGAATGATCAACTGGTGGGAAGACATGAAGGCGGTTATCTGCCATTTTCATTTGATATTACAGAGGCAGTACACCGGATAGGAAAGAATAGTCTTCGCGTAGAAGTGACGGATACTTTGGATACACGTTATCCTTATGGAAAACAGTGTAAAAAACGCGGAGGAATGTGGTATACACCGGTAAGCGGAATCTGGCAGAGTGTGTGGCTGGAGAATGTACCAGATCAATATATAAAAAGTGTAAGATTCACGCCGGACCTTCAAGGTGTTGATGTGGAAGTGGAAGGTGTGGAGGAATTTAAAGTATGTGTTGTATTACCGGATGGGGAGAAAAAGAACATGTTCTTCCAGGGAGGGAATGGAAGGATACAGATGGATTCTCCAAAGCTTTGGACACCAGATGATCCGGTGCTGTACCCGGTTGTGATTGCGGCAGGGGAAGATAAGGTGGAGAGTTATTTTGCACTGCGTACGATTACGATAGAAGATAAACAGGGAATCCAGAGAGTCTGTCTGAATGAAGAACCGATTTTTCTGCATGGCGTATTGGATCAGGGATATTTTCAGGACGGAATTTATCTGCCGGAAGAGGAAGAAGAGTATGAGAGAGACATTCTTCGCATGAAAGAGCTGGGGTACAATCTTTTGCGTAAGCATATCAAGGTTGAACCTCCATGTTTTTATGAGGCATGTGATCGTCTGGGTATGTTGGTCATGCAGGACATGGTGAATAATGGATCTTATCATTATATTCGGGACACAGTGCTTCCTACTTTGGGTATGAAGAAAAAATGTGATAATCGGAAAAATATCAATGGTCAGAAACAGCAGATTTTTATCAAACATACAGAAGAGACAATACATCATCTGTATAATTATCCGTGCATTGTGGCATATACGATCTTTAATGAGGGCTGGGGACAATTTCACAGTGATCAATTGTTCCGGATGGTAAAGAAGTGGGATTCTACACGATTGGTGGATTCTACTTCAGGATGGTTTGCACAGAATGAAAATGATTTTGACAGTGAACACATCTATTTTAGAGTCAAAACTTTAACACCTGGAAATCGACCTCTGTTTGTGACGGAATGTGGCGGCTATGCATTAAAAATTGAAAAGCATTGTTATAATCCGAACAAACAGTATGGCTATGGTACCTGCAGAAACAGCGGAGAATTGACAGACCGGATAGAGCATATGTATCGGGTGATGATTTTATCCGGTATTCCAGCGGGAATCTGTGGCTGTATCTATACGCAGCTGTCAGATGTGGAGGATGAGATCAATGGACTTTATACTTATGACCGGAAAGTTTGTAAGGTGGAAAAGGAGCGAATGCGATTACTGTCAGAGGAAATGAAAGAAGCGGTTCAAAAGGGGAATTGATTTTGGAAACGCTCTTTTAAAATGATAGCGTGAGCATGGGCAATATTGTATAATGAAGATAATATAGATACACAGGAGGAATCGAAAATGGGAGTATATGTAGATCATGTGGGATTTGTAACAACAGATCTTGAGGCAAGTGTTAAGTTTTTTGAGGATGTATTTGGAATGACCGTGAAGGAAGTGAAGGGAGAGGCTCCAAAGAGAAAACTCTGGATGAATGAGGGAATTCAATTGAACGAAGTAGCGGAATACGATCAGACGAAAAACATGTTTCATCATCTGGCACTTCATGTAGACAACAAGGAAGAGATTTTAAGTAAGATCGGAGCATACGGCTGTCAACCGGCAGAAGGAAAAGCACATTGGTTTGCAATGCCTGATGGAATGTTGATTGAGTTGATTTGTGATAAATAGTCTGACAGGGAGTTCTGTATGGAAAAGAATGTGACAGTTACAGGCTTGGTCAATCGGACAGTGAATTTTGCAATGCAGCAAAATTATGTGCCGGTTATCCGCAGCCTGGTCCTACATAATGAATCAGAGGAAAAGCTTCAGAATCTTACATTAAAGATCACATTTGAACCGGAATTTGCCAGGGAGTATTTGTATACGATCACGGAGATTGGAGCAGGGAAAGCTGTGGAGATCAATCCTGTCAGGATTTCATTATCCACGGAATTTCTTTTTTCTTTGACAGAAAAGATGGTTGGAACTGTTCGGATTTGTCTTTATGAAAAAGAAGATCTGATTCAGGAGCAGGTACAGGAGATTGAAATTCTGGCATATGATGAGTGGAGTGGACTGCTTACAATGCCGGAGATTATTGGTGCGTTTATTACACCGAATCATCCCAAAGTGAGTGAAGTTCTGCGTAAGGCATCGATTTATCTGGAACAGTGGGAACAAAGGCCTGCATTTACCGGATATCAGACAAGAAATCCGAATCAGGTGAAATACCAGATGGCAGCGATCTATGCTGCGCTTCAAGCAGAGCAGATCATGTATGTAGGTGCGCCGGCCAGCTTTGAGGATTCTGGTCAGCGGATTCGTATGTCTCATACCGTGTTGGAACAAAAGCAGGGAACCTGTCTGGATCTGGCGGTTTTGTATGCTTCCTGTCTGGAGGCAGCAGGGCTGTATCCATTGTTGGTATTCCAGAAAGGCCATGCGTTTGTCGGCTGCTGGCTGGAAGAGGAGACCTTTGCTGACTGTGTGACGGATGATATTTCTGCTCTTGAGAAACGAGTCGTAGATGGTGCAGAAAGCGTTCTGCTTCTTGAATGTACGGATTATACCGAAGGAAAACAGGTGACTTTTGAACGTGCTTTAAAGCATGGAAAAGACCATCTGCGAGAGACGGCTAAATTTGAGTGTGTAATGGATATTCAGCGTTCCAGAGGAAGTGGTATTCGGCCCATACCGGTTCGTTTGGAGGATATAAATTCTCAAAGAGAGATGACAGCAGATGCTGTAGATGGTTCGGAAAATACATTAGGAATTGCGGCACCGAAGGAACTGGATACTTCTCTTCGGGCAAAGACAACGGAAGAGGACAGTCCGGTGACCAGAGCAAAGGTGTGGGAACGAAAGCTTCTGGATTTTAGTCTTCGAAATACTCTTCTAAATTTCCGGGTGACAAAAAATGCAATTCAGTTGATGACTGCCAATCTGGGCGAACTGGAAGATCAATTGTCAGATGGGAAGGATTTTCGCATCATGGAGGTACCGTCTGACTGGACGATGTCGCCAAGAGATGCAAAGATGTACGAGATCGATAATGACAAGGATTTGATCGAGACCATTGCTGCGACAGAATTTAAAAGCGGAAGGATTCGAACCTTTTTAAAGGCGGAGGAACTGGAGAAGAATCTGAAAAATCTGTATCGTGCGGCAAAGGTAAGTCAGGAGGAGAATGGAAGCAATACACTGTTCCTGGCATTGGGAATGCTGCGCTGGTATGAAACTGATCAGGCTGAAAAGGCACGTTATGCGCCGTTGGTCCTGATCCCAATAGATCTTGTAAAAAATCATCGTAATAGGGGATATCTCATTCGCAGCAGACAGGAAGATGCTCAGATCAACATCACTTTGCTGGAATATCTGCGTCAGGATTATGGTATTAAAATCAGCGGTCTTGACCCGCTTCCAGTAGATGATCATGGGATTGATCTTCCATTGGTGTTTCAGACAATTCGTCAGGGCATTATGGGTAAAAAACGCTGGAATATAGAAAACATGACGTTTATGGGATTGTTTTCTTTTGGACAGTTTGTGATGTGGAATGATCTGCGCAGTCGATCATCAGATCTTGAAAAAAATAAAGTGGTAAAGAGTTTGCTGGACGGCAGCATGGTCTGGACTCCGTTGGAGAACACAGTAAAGGTGGAGGCACTGGATCGGAGCTTAAAGCCTGCGGATATGGCGATACCAATGAGTGCGGACTCGTCTCAGATGGTTGCCATTGCAGCAGCAGCTCAGGGTCAGAGCTTTGTTCTGCATGGACCTCCTGGAACCGGTAAGTCACAGACCATCACGAATATGATTGCTAACGCACTCTATCAGGGGAAATCTGTTTTATTTGTGGCAGAAAAGATGGCGGCACTGAATGTAGTTCAGAAGCGTCTGGAAAAGATAGGTCTTGCACCGTTCTGTCTGGAACTGCATTCCAATAAAACCAATAAGTCAACTGTGCTCGGTCAGTTGAATCGAGCATTGGAGATTGGCCGCATCAAAGCACCGGAGGAATATGCATATACAGCAGAAAAACTGTATGGCTTACGCAGTGAGTTGAATCATGTGGTAGAAGCGATACATAAGAAGCGTGCATACGGCTGTTCCATGTATGAAGCGATTGAGATTTTCATGCAGAACAAAGATGAGAAGGATATGATTCATCTTCCGAAGCAGGTTCTGGCATCTGCAGATGCTGCATCGGTAAATGAGTGGAAAGAGCTGGTTCGTCAATATGCGTTATCTGCAAAAGAAGCAGGTAATTACAGTGATCATCCGTGGACGGGATATCATGGAACCAGATATTCCATGGAGCTGCGGGAGACGCTTTTGGAAGCATTGGAGACCTTGACAGCATCCTGCGAGAGTGCCAGGGAGAGCATGGATTGGCTGATCCAGTGGAGCGGATTAAGCGGAGCAGCAGACAGGACTATGGCAGGTCATTTGCTTGATTTGTGTGATTTCCGTAAAAATACGACACCAATTCTGGAAAATCTGATTCGCTGTTCCAATTATGCGGATATCAAAAGCCGACTGGAGGAACTGATTGCGACGGGCAGGGAGTATGAAGATCGAAAAGCAGATGTTTTAAAGAGCTTTGAGGCACAGGTGCTGAATTATCAGGCTGAGGATGCAATTCTTCGCTGGAAGCAGACGGAGGCTTCCTGGTTCTTATCCAAAGCGATGGGACAAAATAAGCTTTTGAAAGAGCTGAAGCTTTATGCAAAGAATCCGGTAAGTATTACAAAAGAAAACATTCTTTCTTATTATGAAAAACTGAGCATTCTTGCGGAGAAAAAACGTCGGATTGAAGAATATCCATCCGAATTGAAAGCTTATATGGGAAGTATGTTTCTTGGTATTCAGACCAGCTGGTCGAATCTTACGGCTTCTATGGAGAAAAGCGAGGCTGTGCGGGCTGCAATTCAGAAGTGCAGTCCACAGAATCAGGACGCCTTTATACAGGCATTGGTTCTGGGGGGCGATGATGCTCAGATTCAGGCACATGCCAGGGTACTGCAGCAGATCTGTAATGATCTGAAAGCATTTCAGGCAGAATATCAAGTGGATATGAAGGTTCAGGAGACATCAGATCACTGGCTTGTATCAAGTGAAGCATTATTTGCCCGTTACCGTGAAAATATGTCGAGTTTAAAATCCTGGACAGGTATGAATGAAAGTGCTGAAGGTCTTACCAGTGCAGGACTTGTATGTGTAATTGAGGCATATCAGAATGGTACGATTGATGCAGCACACTTGTCATCTGCATTTACCAGCAGTTTATATTATGGATTGGCACTGCAGACCATTGCAGAGGAACCGGCATTATCTGGTTTCAGGGGCAGGCAATATGAGGATTTGATTGCGCAGTATACAGAGGTGATCGAAAAATTCCAGAATCTGACGATTCAGGAGCTGGCAGCGAGATTATCAGCGAAGGTTCCGGTATCAGGAACGGGCAGTGCTGCATCCTCAGAAGTAAATATTCTGAAAAAGGCGATCAAAAGTAATGGACGTATGTTGTCTATCCGTCGGTTGTTTGATCAAATCCCGACGCTGCTTCGCAGAATCTGTCCATGTATGCTGATGAGTCCAATATCTGTAGCGCAGTACATTGATCCAAATTTTCCGAAGTTCGATTTGGTTATCTTTGACGAGGCATCCCAGCTTCCGACCAGTACCGCAGTCGGAACGATTGCCCGCGGTGAGAATGTGGTGGTGGTAGGTGACCCGAAGCAGCTTCCGCCGACGAGTTTCTTTTCCTCCAATCGTATGGATGAGGAGAACTATGAGCAGGAGGATTTGGAGAGTCTGCTGGATGATTGTCTGGCATTGTCTATGCCGCAGGAATATCTGAAATGGCATTATCGTTCCAGACATGAGAGCTTAATTGCATACAGCAATATGAAATATTATGAGAATAAGCTTTACACATTCCCTTCACCCAATGATCTGGTATCTGAGGTGAAACTGGTTCCAGTGGAAGGCTGCTATGATAAAGGCAAGACAAAACAGAACCGTGCGGAAGCAGAGGCTGTGGTGGCAGAGATCGTACGAAGGCTGCGGGATGAAAAGCTTCGTGGTGACAGTATCGGTGTCGTTACATTCAGCCAGGTGCAGCAGCATCTGATAGAGGATCTTCTGGAGGAGGAATTTGTAAAAGATCCAACGCTGGATGAGATCAATCAGAATGCAAAAGAACCGATTTTTATCAAGAATCTGGAGAATGTACAGGGAGATGAGCGCGATGTGATCCTGTTCTCTGTTGGCTATGGACCGGATCAGGATGGAAAGGTATCGATGAATTTTGGTCCTTTGAACCGGGATGGCGGATGGCGAAGATTGAATGTGGCGATTACCCGTGCAAGAAAGAGTATGATCGTCTATGCGGTGATTCGACCGGAACAGATTGATCTCTCCAGAACCCGGTCTGAGGGTGTGGAAGGCTTACGCGGTTTTCTGGAGTTTGCAGCCAGAGGGAAAAATATGCTGGCTGAAAACGTGGAAAATCGTCGAAGACATATAGATATTGTGGAGGAAGAGATTGCTGAAGCAATACGGCATTTGGGTTATGATGTACGGACGAATATCGGTGGATCGGAATACAAGCTGGATATCGGCGTAATACATCCGGAAAAGCCGGATACTTATCTGGTTGGAATTCTGTTGGACGGAGCTAACTGTCGGGATGCGGGCACAGCCAAAGATCGTTTTGTATCTCAGCCAGGTGTCTTGAAAGGGCTTGGATGGAAGATTCTGCGTGTATGGATGATGGAATGGCTGGATAACCCGGAGGCTGTGAAGGCGCAGATATCAGAAGAGCTTCAGAGACTTTTGGATGAGGAAAAGGCAAGGGAAGAGGCTGTCAGATTAGCGGCAGAAGTCTTGGAGCAGGAAAAAGAAGAGATTCTTCGTTTTGAAAAAATCGAAGAGTCAGAGCAGAATTTATCTGTAAAGATGTCATATCATTCTGCAGAGATCGAGATACAGGGAGGTCCGGAAAGCTTCCATGAGGAATATTCTAAAAATAAGATACAGAAAGTTATTGAGGAGATTCTGAAAACAGAAGCACCGATTAGCCGGAAGGTATTGATGCGTAAAACGCTTCTGGCATGGGGGATCAGCCGGTCGGGAGCACGGATCGAGTCTGTATTTGAATCAGTACTGAAATGTGTGGACTGTATCACCACAGAAGAGGGCGGAAAGATTTTTTACTGGCTTTCAGAGCAGGTACCGGGAGCATATCCTGGTTTCCGTGTGGAAGATCAGAACGGAGAACGCCGTTCTATGGATGAGGTTCCATGTGATGAGATACTGAATGCAGTGAAAGAGGTTCTGTCGGAACAGATCAGTCTGACAAAAGAAGACCTGATTCGGGAAACTGCGAAGAAATTCGGTTATTCCCGCATGGGAAATGTGATTGAAAACTCTATCGGGGCAGCAATCGAAAAAGGCACTCAGATGGGCTTGTTTCAGATTGTGGAAGACGGAAAAGTAGTATTATAAAAATGAAAATATCCGGGCAGTGGCTTTGTTGCGTCACTGTCCGGATGTTTTATGTGAAGCATTATGCCTCTTTTTCATATGGAAGAAGTTCACTTAAAAAATTTTTCTCCCGGAGAGCAGCTTCAATCTCGTCCAGGATTTCTTCACTTTCAGCGGCGACCTGATGAAAATGATAGCCGGAGGTGACATTTAAAAGGGGAGTTGATTTACCTGTCCTTAAATTGTTCATAAAGACCTGTACATCTCTTCGGTTTTTGATATTCAGAGGAGCG
Organism: Lachnospiraceae bacterium; assembly: GCA_017558865.1. Taxonomy (GTDB): domain Bacteria; phylum Bacillota; class Clostridia; order Lachnospirales; family Lachnospiraceae; genus Hominiventricola. The sequence goes on along the minus strand of JAFYTM010000042.1, from coordinate 10,798 downwards.
GACATCTTTCCGTAGATGCGGTGATTGACCATCACATCCAGAATACAGCCACCGAGATCTACGATCGTGGTCAGTTCCTCTTCAGTCTGTTCGGTGTTATGGCATACTTTGAATGACCGTGTCAGATGACGCGGCTCGTCCAGGAGATATCCCCGGGCAGTGGCTACAATGGAGTGACCTTCTGTGCGGAGCAGTGCAATATCCTGCACCACAACCTGACGGCTGACACCGGTAGCAGAACCAAGTGCGCTGCCGGAAAGTGGTTTGGATGATTCCCTCATAAGTGATAATATCTGTTTGCGCCGCTCAGCGCCGGTCATTGTAATCTCCATTTCCTGCTTTTGTCCTTCCTTTATTCAATCGTTTTTAAATGCTTTAAGCTGATATCAAGAATCGGAGCAGAATGTGTTAATGCTCCGCTGGATACATAATCTACTCCAAGCTCGGTGATTGTTTTTATATTTTCTTTGGTCATATTGCCGGAGCATTCCGTTTCGGCTCTGCCATCAATGATACGGATGGCTTCTGCCATCTGTTCCGGGGTCATATTGTCCAGCATGATAATATCAGCCCCTGCTTCGACCGCTTCTTTGACCATGTCCAGGTTTTCCACTTCTACTTCGATCTTGCGTACAAATGGTGCATACGCTTTTGCTGCTTCCACTGCTTTTTTGACACTGCCGGCCGCATCAATATGGTTGTCTTTTAATAATACTCCATCAGATAGATTATAACGGTGATTGGAGCCGCCGCCAACCTTTACAGCATATTTTTCAAAAATTCTCATACAGGGAGTCGTTTTACGGGTGTCCAGAAGAGTTGTTTTTGTCCCTTCCAGCATTTTTGCAACAGTATTTGTATAGGTTGCGATACCGCTCATTCTCTGCAGATAGTTCAGTGCGGTGCGTTCGCCGGAAAGAAGTACACGAATGTCACCGGTCACGGTTGCAAGGTGCTGACCATTCTGGACGGTGTCTCCATCCTTGACATCAAAATCTATCTTTGTATTTTCATCTAAAAGGTGGAAGACTCTCTCGAATACACCAAGACCGGCGATAATGCCGTCCTGTTTACAAATCAGCTGAACTTCACCCTTTTTGTATTCCGGCATAACAGAATTGGTTGTTACATCTTCACTGTTGATGTCTTCTTCCAGTGCCAGGCGAATATATTTATCGGCAGCAAGCCGCATGGTAATTTCATTCATAATGTATATCCTTTCCGGCTGCAATCCTTCTTGCAGCTCTCTGTGCAAATACCAGGCTTTCCAGCAGACTATTGCTGGCAAGACGGTTTTTTCCGTGAACTCCGTTGCAGCTTGTCTCGCCGACCGCATACAGATGCTCCATCGTTGTTCTGGAATCATTGTCTACATGGATTCCGCCCATAAAATAATGCTGGGCGGGAACGACAGGAATGGGTTCTTTCGTAATATCGAAGCCTGCCTCCAGACAGGTTTGGTAAATGTTCGGAAAATGCTCCTTTATCGTTTCTTCCGGTACATTGTGGAAGGAGAGCCATACATGAGAGCTGCCTTCTCTGTCCATCTCTTTCTGGATGGACTGCGTCACTACATCTCTGGGGAGCAGTTCATTTACAAAACGTTCTCCACTGGAATTCAGCAGAACAGCACCTTCACCTCTGGCAGACTCAGAGATCAGAAAGCTTCTGCCTGGCTCTGGATGATAGAGACTGGTTGGGTGAATCTGGACATAATCCAGATGCTCCAGTGCTATATCATGGTCTTTGGCAATTCTCAGGGCATCGCCTGTCAAACTCGGAAAATTTGTGGAATGTTCGTACAGCCCGCCAATTCCTCCGGTAGCCAGTACCGTATCCGCTGCATGGATATAAAGCTGTTCATGTTCTGTATTTTTTGCGATGATCCCTGTACAGATATGATTTTCGGTCAGAAGATCAGTCATAGTTGTGTATTCCCGAATGGTTACGTTGGGGAGATTCTTTACATGCCGCTGCAGAGTCTGTGTGATCTCTTTTCCGGTAATGTCCTGGTGAAAACAGATTCTTGCCTTTGCATGGGCTCCCTCCTTTGTATATTTTAAACTACCATCCTGATTTTTGTCAAATCGTACCCCAAGTTCCAGCAGATGATCAATAATCGCCCTGCTGGATCGAATCATGATCTCAACACTTTCCTTTCGGTTTTCATAATGTCCGGCATGCATCGTGTCTTCGAAAAAGGAATCATAATCTTCTTCATTTAAAAGTACACAGATGCCGCCCTGTGCCAGCATGGAATCGCAGCTGTCCATATCTTCTTTACAGATCATGAGGATTTGTCTGTCTGCAGGAAGGTTCATGGCAGTGTACAGCCCGCTGACGCCGGTACCGACGATGACCACATCATAATTCAGATGTTTTGTCATAATAATCTCCTTTTCTGTATATCAGTTTGCCAGCTCGAGCATACGGGTCAGTGTCTTTCTGGCAGAGTCTGCCAGCTTTGTTTCCACACCGATCTGATTTTCACCAGTTTTCAGGACATGCAGAATTTTTTCCAGCGTAATGAGCTTCATATCCTGGCAGACGGGTGTTGTTGTCGGAAACAGGAAGGTTTTGTCTGGATTTCGTTTTTTGAGTTCATACAGAACACCGATTTCTGTTCCGATAATCAGTTCTTTTTCCTTGCAAGAGGATGCATACTGGATAATACCCGTGGTAGAGCCTATGTAGTCAGCCAATGCAGTAACCTCTTCACTGCATTCCGGGTGAACCAGAACAGCTGCATCCGGATGGGAAGTCTTAAGTTCACGAATCTCTTTTGCAGTGATCGCATGATGGATAGGGCAGCAGCCTTCGACCAGCATGACGTTCTTTTCCGGAACCTGTTCGGCTACAAAACGTCCCAGATTTTTGTCAGGGATAAACAGGATATTCTTGTTTGGCAGATTTTTCACAATCTTCACTGCGTTAGCGGAAGTGACACTGACATCTGACCAGGATTTGATCTCAGCCGTGGAATTAATGTAGCAGACTACGGCAAGGTCTTCATACGTTTTTCGTGCATTATCTACTTCTTCTTTGGTGACCATGTGTGCCATTGGACAGTCTGCTTTTGCATCGGGCATGAGTACCTTTTTGTCCGGGCTTAACATACATCCGCTTTCACCCATAAAGGAGACACCGCAGTACACCAGTGTCTTGTTCGGAAGAGTGGCGGCGATCTTACTCAGATAGAAAGAGTCACCTACATAATCTGCGATTTCCTGGATCTCCGGCTCTACATAATAGTGAGCGAGAATGATGGCATCTTTCTCTTCCTTCAGTTTTTTGATTTGTTCTTTCATATGTGTATAATCCTCGATTCTTTGCTGTTGATTCAGCAATGAGATTTAGTATAGCATCTTTGTAGTCATGTGACAAGACATATGAACAGAAAAGAGTAAAGAACTGTATGCAATATTGAAAATCACGGAAATAAATCATCCTAAAACTGGAAATACTATCCAAGAGGTGATATTTATGAATAAACAAAGAGCAAAACATATTGGAATCATTCCTGATGGAAATCGCAGATGGGCAACAGGATGTGGGATGCAGAAACAGGATGGCTATTCATATGGACTGGAACCGGGACTTCGTCTTTTACGGGCTGCCAGAGAAGAGGGAATTAAGGAAGTCACATACTATGGATTTACAGCGGATAACTGTAAAAGACCGCCGGAACAGGTGCAGGCATTCCGGGATGCCTGTGTGAAAGCAGTGGATATGCTGACGCAGGAAGGAGCAGATCTTCTGGTGATTGGAGACAGCAGTTCCAGGTGTTTTCCAGAGGAATTAAAGCAATACACAAAACGGACGCCGGTACATGGAGGCGGATTGAAAGTGAATTTTCTTGTAAACTACGGCTGGAAATGGGATCTGTCTCATATACAGGAGGATGGCGAGCCTAATTCCAGGGATATTTCCAGGATTGATCTCATTATCCGCTGGGGTGGTATGCGCAGACTGTCCGGTTTTTTGCCAATCCAGTCGGTGTATGCAGATTTTTATGTGGTGGATTCCCTGTGGCCGGATTATACGGATGAGGATTTTTATCAGGCGCTTGCCTGGTATGGGAAGCAGGATGTGACATTAGGAGGATAAAAACACCCCGCAAATCTATTCGATTTGCGGGGTGTTTTCTGAAAACGTTAGAATGCGGATGCTTCTGATGTTGGGGCAAAGATCATCTCTGCCTGTGTATCTGTTAATTCTATATCAAATACTTCTTTATAGTAGGTTTTGGTCTCTTCTGTAATATTTACATCGGCAAATAGTTCTGGATATATGGTTTTAGCCATCCAGAGCAGTGTGACAGGAGTATCCACACCACAAGTATAGCTGCGGTACATACCCAGGGGCATCTTGTCGACCTTTTGGTTTTTGATCGCATCGATGGCGCTCCAGTCATCCGCACCAATGGTATTGGTGTACAGGTCATCCGGCTGTGCAGTTGTAAAGTTCGTGATCAGGATATGCTCTGGATTCCATCCGTAGACCTGTTCCATATTTACGGTGATGGAGTTATCCTGTTCCACCTCTTCTCCTACATTGACAGCGCCGATGGCGTCTGCCCACCACTGTCCAAAGAAATGATTGCCAGAGGTGGCGATGGTGGTGTCACTGTACTGGAACAGGAAGAAGATTTTTGCGCGTTCTTCCTCGGAGAGAGCGGACACCTTTTCCTGTACACGTTCGTAGGATTGTTTGCTGTAGGTTTCCGTCTGCGCTGCACGGTCATTTTCCGGGAACATCTCTGAGAGAAGAGCGATCCACTGGTTCAGTGTCTCGATGGCATCGTAGTCCCACTTGTTGACAGAGACTGCTACACCCGGGATTCCGGCTTTGTCCAGGAGATCTTTGGTACTTGCGTTGGCTGCATTGTAGATAAAGACATCCGGCTCCATCTTGATCAGTTCCTCAATATTGACCTCGGCTCCATTGATATAATCTGTTTTTGCGTTTAAGATCTCCGGGTACAGCTCGGATAACAGACTGTTCTGTGCAGCGGTCATACTTCCTTTTGGGATACCAACGAGCTTTTCAGCAGAATCGAAGAATACTGCCAGAACAGACGGCATTGGAAGGATATTTCCGACAGCAATCCGTTCGATATTTTTGGGTACTGTCACTACATTGCCGTTGTGATCTGTAATTGTAATGCTATCAGGATCTTTGGTAGTATCAGCTGTTTCAGGAGTTGGCTCTAAAGGGAGTTCTTTGGAAGTGCATCCGATTGCAGAGATACCAAGTGTGCATATCAATAACAATGCCAGTAATCGTTTTTTCATAGTTGTAATCCGCCCTTTTCTATAAACTTATCAAGACCGCTGACAAGCTGCGGTATCTGATCTCTGTAAATTCTGCCTGAAAATCCTTCATGTGGAAGTTCCACAAAGTGCACTGTCCCAGGACAGATGGGATGATACATCGGATCTGCGATGACCGTTCGTGCTTTTTCAAGATAAGGGATTATCTCTGTTTCATCTCTTGCAGGGATGCACCCATTTGATAAAAGTTCTTCTTCGGTATCAACTGCACAGAGGACGAGAGCTCCTTTTCCAGTCTCCTCATACAGGGCAGTCGCCAGAGAAAGAGCGGTGACACTTTCTCCGATGATGATCGTATCTGCATCAGGGAAATTTTTTAAAAGATTTCGATTCTGTCCATCGACAGACGATTCTCGAATTGCCTGTATGACTTTTTCCGTAAATTTAGTTCCGCAGGGAGTTCCGATCACATAGGGAGTAGCAAAACGTTCCTGTAAAATCCTGGCTGCTTTTAATCCGCAGGCGGAGATGACCAGATTCACATGAGCGGCAGCAGAAGTCTGGATATTCTCAAATTGTGTGTCCATTGCCCAGATGGAATGTACCTTGATCTCCTGTGCTTCCAGTGACTGGCGTATTGCCTGAATCGTTCCATTTACGGAGAAATCCAACGGGGTCGCTCCCAGAAGATTGATAGACAGTTCTTCTGTTTTTTCGATATCATCTCTGCACATTCGTCTGGCCAGTACGGCGAAGGCTTTGGATGCGCCGGAGATGTAGGAATGCATGCCATCTGTGTTCAGTCCGAACGTTGGGATGCCGGTCTTGTGTTCGATCTGTCTTGCCACTGCGGGAAAATCCACACCCGTCATTGTTGGGATCGGCGTACCGCCCAGCGTGATAAAACGGGGATGCAGTTCTTTTGCGGCTGTGACAGTGTCATCGATCAGTTTTTTGTCATCACCGAGAATGGCTTCGGTCTCGGACAGAGCAGAGATGAATACAAGACTGTCCATATCATACCAGCGTGGTTCATCATGTGTATTATAAGTAGAATTGCAGCCGGAAGCATCGTGCATGACAGTCATTCCGCCCAGTTCATACATGGCGGAACAGATACCGGAGATATCTGCTGCATAGGTTGATATAATCGTTGCTGTCTGTTTCATAAGCAGTTTCCACACCCCATTCCTTTGATCTGTATTAAGGATTTGGTATCCTTTGGTGCTGCATAAGCTTCGCACATCAGGTCAGCCAGCTTGATGATGGCTTCATATCCCCATAATCCGGTACCTTCCACCACGTTTACAAAATGCTGTGTACCGGAGAAATAAGCGGCTTTTTGACCAATCGCCAGTACCTTTTCTTCGCTTTGTCTTGGCTGAATACGCATGGATGCATGGACGGTCGGGTAGACGGTAAGATCCGGTGCGTGTTGCTGCAGCCAGTCAAAAATCTCCCGTTCTTCACTGGGGAAGCTGTCTGTATAAAGTCTGGTAACATGAAAACCGTGGGTGATTAAAAGTCTGGTCAGGCTCAATATATGTGGAAATGCAGTAAAATCAATGGTGATCTCTGTATCACCGATTAGTTCCTTTGCTTTGGCAAGCGCAGCTTCGCAGGCTGACTTTCGTGCGCTGGAATCAATGAGATTAGTGGAAAGTCCGAGTGTTTCGTGTAAAAGAGCCAGATTTTCTTCGATTACTTCATAATCAAAGCTGGATGGCAGGTACAGATGTTTTTGTCCGTAATTTTTTTCCAGATAATCACCGGCCACTCTGGCAGCAGGGAAGGTGGTGATACAGTAGCCGCATTCTGACAGATTCTGATACTCTTCGTAAGTCTGGCAGGATGCCACCTCACGTATCTCAAAGTCATTGGAAGTCAGTAGGACAGCCAATTCGCTGTCACGATCCAATCGGAAGTCACACCCCGCAATATGAACCAGATCTGCTTTATTCTCTCGTGGTTTTAAGAGACTGTACAACTGGCGTCTCATAGTTTGATCTGGGGTCAGCCCGCTCTTTCGCATGATCGGGTTCATATAGCAGTCGGTAAACTGTACCTGGGGATAGCGTTCCCTGAGCACTTTATAGACATAATCCAGATCACTTCCCATAAAATGGTGGATACAGCTGGTATATATAAGCACCGCCGGTGGATAAATCGGCAGTCGTTCCAAAATGTCGGACACTCCATCAATGAGCAGATCCTCCATATCTCCATCCAGAACATTATTTTCCCGGATGGCAACCGTGGAAAAACGGTGGCTGGCACCCATCTCTGCAGCGGTGAGCACCACGCCGCGAAGGCATCCCTGTGCACATACAAAGATCTGATGGGCATCTGGAATCAGCATTCCGACATGTACGATATTCCAGGTACCTCTGGCGGGAGCACCGTATTCCAGACCGGCTGTGAAGGGAGCGGGAAATCTGGCTTCTGATATTTTTACGGACGGATTGACCGTCTCTTCTCCAAGACGTTTTAACATAATGCTACTCCTAAAGAGGACATGATCTGATCTGCCAGCTTTCGGTACTGTGCAGCCATTTCACTGTCCGGAAATGCTTCCAGAACGGTTTTTCCAAGCTCCTCTGCATCCAGCACAGTCTCACTTCGATCGAGTGAGCCGATGATCCGACTGTGCAGGTCTTCTGCCAGTTCAGCCACTTTCTCTTCTTCATTTTTTACATTTCTGCGGTTTAAGATGATACCGCCAAATTTTGCATAGCCTCTGTCCTGGAAGTTTTCCACAGCGGCGGCAATGTTGGCAGCTGCGTGGATGGACATATTTTCACCGGAAGTCACCACAAAGACATGTTCTGCATATCCAGGACGCATAGGCATGGTAAATCCGCCGCAGACAACATCGCCTAGTACATCATAGAGTACGACATCCGGCTGATAGGTCTCGTAGGCACCTTTTTCACCGAGTTTTTCCAGTGCGGCAATAATTCCCCTTCCGGCACATCCTGTTCCAGGGGCAGGACCACCTGCTTCGACACAGATGACACCGGCATACCCTTCTCTGACCATGTCTTTGAGTGTAAAATCATTTTTCCGTTTCCGAACCAGATCCAGGACACTTTTCATCTCTTCCGGTCCTCGGAGAAGAAGGGTGGAATCTGCTTTGGGATCACAGCCGATCTGCATGACCTTCAGTCCTTTTTCTGCAAGCGCAGCGGCTACATGGGATACGGTTGTGGATTTTCCAATGCCGCCCTTTCCGTATACTGCAATTTTTAACATTGATCATTCCTCCTAATCTGCAAAGGTAACTTTAGCACGGACACCTGGCAGGATGCTGAGCCTGTGAAACAGCGTATCAATCTCCTGACGAGGTGCATCCAATGTGATATTGATAATGTAGGTGTTTCCTTCTCTGTAGGGCATACCCATTCGTCCGACAATGTAATGATTATATTGATGGAGCAGTCCGTTTATCGTTTCACCCGTTCCGTAATCCGAAAATAAAATGGTGATGACGGCAATTGCCCGGGTAGTAGGAAAAGCGGTCTGCGGTTTGTCAGTTTTTCGGGCAATGCGCAGAGGCAGGATACTTTTATATTGATTTCCGGAAGTCTCCACTTCACCGATAATGGTCTCGACTCCGAAAGTCCGTTCAATATTTTCTTCGGTCACGATCTGTGCAGTATTGCCGAAGAAAGCTTCTCCGCTTTTGGGCACGATCAGAGATTTTGTCGCACGCATCAATGCGTGGGTTGGATAGTGGGTGTTGAAGATACAGCACATACCTTCTGCAGCAAGTCTCGACATGGCATCCAGTACAATGAGCTGGTTTTTAAAATCCAGATTAGATTCCGGTTCATCCAGAATCAGAATCTCTGGACTGGCAGCCAGAGCTCTTGCGATCAACACCATCTGAAGCTCCCCGCCGCTGATCGCATTGCATTTTTTGTTCAGCAGATAGGTAATACCAAGCTGCTCGGCGATCTCCTTCACCTGTTCTTTTTCTTTTTCGCCTGGAGTAGAGAACACTCCCAGACGGTTCGTGCATCCAAGCATGATCATGTCGGATACCAAAAGAGCCGAACTGGTTCCTTTTGCCTGTGGTACATAGGCAATATGCTGCCAGAGTTCTTTGGGCGTCATCCGACTCATATCTTTACCATCCAGAGTACTTTTTCCACTGTCCCATGAAAGAAAGCCCATCATACAGCGAAGCAGTGTCGTCTTACCGGCACCGTTTGGACCAAGAATCGCCAGTAATTCTCCGGATTGTGCGCTAAAGTTCATATTTTGAAGAATGGGCTGTCCTTTAACGTAAGAAAAACAGCCGTTTTCTACGGTTAGTTTCATAATACAAAAATCTCCTTTATCCCTGCCAGCTTTCCGTCTTTCTCATCAATAGGATGAAAAACGGTGCACCAATCACGGCAGTCAGAATGGAAATCGGAAGCTCGGATGCACTCATACTTCTTGCCAGTGTATCGACTACAACCATAAATGCAGAGCCGGTCAGGACGGAGGCAGGAAGCAGTGCCAGATGGTTACTGCCGAATCTCATACGGCACATATGCGGGACCAAAAGTCCGACCCAGCCTACCTGTCCGCACATGGATACGCAGGAAGCAGTCATGGCAGTGGCACAGAAGATGGTCACTCCGCGCAGTACCTTTAAGTTCACACCCATGGACATAGCTTCTTCATCTCCAAGAGGCAGAAGGTTCAGTCTCCAGCGCAGCAGTACAAGAATAAGAATACCGCCTAAAATAAACGGTGCTCCAAGTATCAAAGCTTCATAGCTGGCAGAATTGAGTGTTCCCATCAGCCAGTAGGTAATCTCCGGTAATTCACTTTCTGTATCAGCACAGAATTTTACCATGGAGATCAGTGCGTTGAACAGGGAACCTATCATGATTCCAGCCAGTACGACACTGCTCATACCTCTTCGTTCTTTGTTTTTTCCAGTAAGCATCGTCAGGTAAACAGCGATTCCTCCGAATAAAAGGGATACAAGCTGTACACCCATAAATTCCATACCCAGAAGCAGTGCCAGTGCAGCACCAAATCCGGCACCGGAGGCAACTCCGAGTGTATCCGGTGTTGCCAGTGGATTGGAAAACAGACTTTGATAAGTACAGCCGGAAGCTGACAGACCAGCTCCGACCAGTAACGCCAACAGTACACGGGGGAGGCGGATTTTCCAGAGTGTCATCTCAATGGTGTCTGTAAACTCCACTCCGCCAAACAGATGGCCTTTTACTGAGTTCAGAATTTCGCTCAGTGGAATGTTGATTCGTCCTATGCCGATACAGATCAGAGCAGTCAGAACCGGCAGAAGAATCAGAATGATTTTTTCTCTATTTTTCATCTTTGGATACCATATTGGAATAGGCTGCTTTGGCGCTGATACCAGGCAGACGTCCAATCTTTCCAGATAATGCACTGATCACATCCTGCGGAGCATCAATGGCAATGCTCAGAATATTAACGCTGCGTTTTCGATAGGGAATACCCATGCGTCCTATAATATATTCCCCATACTGGTGAAGAAGCTT
>JAFYTM010000041.1 GCA_017558865.1 Lachnospiraceae bacterium | reverse complement strand
CAGTCTGAATCTGATCCGGACTGCGCCATCCCCAAAGGGGATGAAGCCTGCCAAATCGATTCTGGCAGGGAAGTCAAAAACTTTAAGAGGTGACGAATATGGATTTAGTAGTATTAGTGGGTTCGTTCTTCGCTATGCTTTTCCTGGGCATTCCGATTGCATTCGCGCTTTGTCTGTGTTCCGTGCTTTATCTGGCACTGTATCAGAGTGTGCCGTTGATCATTGTTGGACAGCAGATGCTGAAGGGTGTTGATTCCTTCACATTGATGGCAATTCCGTTCTTCGTTATTGCAGGATGTCTGATGCAGAGCGGCGGTATTTCCAAGCGAATCGTAGATTTTGCCAGAAAGCTGGTAGGATGGATGCCAGGCGGTCTTGCAGTTGTTGATATCGTAGCAAGTATGATCTTTGCAGCAATGACCGGTGCAGGTGCTGCAACGACGGCAGCAGTAGGCGGTATTATGATCCCTTCCATGGAAGAAGAAGGATATGACCCGGGATTTGCAAGTGCGATCCAGGCGATGGGCGGTATTTTTGGACCGATCATTCCACCGAGTATTCTGATGGTACTTTATGCGGTAGCTTCCGGTGCTTCCGTAGGTGATATGCTTCTGGCCGGACTTCTTCCAGGTCTGTTTCTGGGAGCAGTTCTGATCGTTGTAGTCGTAATTCAGTGTATCAAAAAAGGATACATGGGAAGCGGTAAATTTAATCTGGGAGAAGCAGTAAAATCTTTCGGAAATGCAATCTGGGCACTTCTGGCACCGGTTATCATTCTGGGAGGTATTTACTCCGGTATCGTAACACCGACCGAGGCATCGGCCGTATGCTGTTTCTACTGTCTGATCGTTGGTATCTTTGTTTACAAAGAGATTAAGATCAAAGATGTAGGCAAGATCGTATACGGCGGTGTGAAGAGTGCTGCCGGCATCATGCTGATTGTAGCAGCAACTCAGGTATTTGGATGGGTAGTTACCCGTGCGGGTATTCCGCAGACTATCGCGAAGATGTTCACATCTTCCATCACGAACCCGATTGTATTCCTGTTTGCAGTTATGCTCATCCTTCTCGTGGCAGGATGCTTTATCGATGCAGTACCGGCTCTTCTGATCTTTGCACCCATTTTCTGTCCGACTGCACAGGCATACGGCATTGACACCGTACATTTTGGTATCGTTATGGTTATCACTTTATGTATCGGTCTTGCAACTCCTCCGGTTGGTATCAACCTGTATGTTGCATCCAGCGTTGGAGGACAGCCAGTTCACAAGATTATTCCGCATCTGCCGATTCCGCTTCTGGCAATTGCAGTTGGAACCATTATTGTTGTATTGGTTCCGGGAATGAGTACCTTACTTCCAAGTCTGATCTGATCAGGTGGAGAACTGGTTATATAATTACATAATGAAATCAAAAATAAAATAAAGGGGAATGATTAACATGAAAAGAAGATTTTTAGCATTAGGTCTTGTACTGGCAATGGCAATGAGTACTGTAGCTTGCGGCGCTAAAAAAGAAGAAGCTCCGGCTACCAAAACTGAGGCTCCAAAAGCAGAGACACCAGCAGCAGGTGAGGCTGCATCCGCAGGCGTAACCGGCGACAACATGACCATCAGCCTTTTTGCAGGTTCCATCGCAGAGAACACTCCTACTGGCGGAGCACTGGCAGTTATGGCAGATTACATCAATAAGAATTCCGGCGGAACTATTACCGCAGAGGCATTCTATGACACTGCACTTGGCGATGCTACTTCCATGGTACAGGGTCTGCAGCAGGGTACCGTCGATATCGGTGTATCCGGTACTGCTTACTTCTCTGGTCTGATTCCGGAGATCGAGGTATTCCAGCTTCCATTCCTGTTCGGTTCTATCGAAGAGGCTCGTGAGGCAACTGCTGGTCCGGTAGCAGATCAGATTAACAAGAAGTTCGAAGAAGTTGGTATCGTTGGTCTGTCCTTCTGGGAGAATGGATTCCGTGAGCTGTCCAACAACGTTCGTCCGGTTAAGACTCCGGAAGATCTGAAAGGTATCAAGATGAGAACTCTTCCGTCTGAGATTCAGGTAGCTACCTGGAGTGCTATGGGTGCTATGACTGCTACTATCGATGCAGCTGAGCTTTACACTGCTCTTCAGCAGGGTACTGTAGATTCCCAGGACAACCCACTGCATGAGATCGTATCCCGTAAATTCTATGAGGTACAGCCATACATCACCATGACTGATGCTACTTACACTCCATTCTACATGGCAATGAGCAAAGCTACTTGGGATCGTATGTCTGAGTCTCAGCAGGCTCTGATCGTTGAGGCAGCAGCTGAGGGACGTAAAGCACAGTT
>JAFYTM010000040.1 GCA_017558865.1 Lachnospiraceae bacterium | reverse complement strand
TTTACTTCCACTCCCAATCCAGGAATCTTGACCATGATGAGAAGGATCAAATTAACCAGATATACCAGCCAGTGCATATTCATCATTATCCGATAATCTGTCAGAGCTAATGTGACCATAACAACTGTACCAATCACCATACCAAATAACTGCTGGCTCTGATATTCCGCTTCAGCACTTCCTATTACAAGTATTCCCAAAATTGTAATCGCAAAAACAAATACGACCAAACGTAACTTAAAATCCCTCAGCCGATATTGTCTAAACATATCTCACCTGATTTCTATGATCTTTTTTTCATATCCCTTACCGGAATATTGGCACAGAGAACTGGTACCGCACCATTGCCGCCTTCTGACTCTGTCTGCGTAATCTGAATATCCAGTCCCTCGCTGTCAATCTCCATATACTTGGTAATCACTTTGATAATATCATTCTTAATTGCTTCCATAATCTCCGGTGAGCAATTTGCACGGTCTGAAATCAATAACAATTTCAGACGATCTTTCGCCACTTCTCCTGAATTCTTTTTACGAAAGAAATCCATGAATGCCATATTTTCTCTCCCCCCTGATTACCTGAACAGTTTTTTCAGTTTTCCAAAAAATCCACTCTTGATTTTCAGATCCAGGAATGGAACTTCTTCTCCCATCACGCGATGGCAGATATTCATATAAGCCTGTCCAGCCAGAGAGCTGTCACCCACACAAGGTTCTCCCTGGTTTGTGGAGATAACAATGCTTTCATCATCCGGAACAGCACCGATCAGATCAATCGCCAGAATCTCCACTACATCATCCATAGACATCATATTGCCGCTTTCTACCATATCCATACGGATACGATTAACGATCAGATCAGATTTTTTAATTTCATTTGCTTCCAGGAGACCAATGATACGATCAGCATCACGGATAGCAGATACCTCCGGAGTTGTAACGATCAGAGCACGGTCTGCTGCTGCAATTGCATTCTTGAATCCCTGCTCAATACCTGCAGGACAATCCAGAAGTATGTAATCAAATTCTTCTTTTAATTCTTCGATCAGCTTCACCATCTGTTCCGGATTTACAGAAGTCTTGTCTCTGGTCTGTGCAGAAGGCAACAAGTAGAGGTTCGGATATCTTTTATCTTTGATCAATGCCTGTTTGATTCGGCAGTTTCCTTCAATTACATCCACCAGATTATATACAATACGGTTCTCCAGTCCCATGACTACATCCAGATTACGAAGTCCGATGTCAGTATCGATCAGAACTACTTTCTGATTCAGCTTTGCCAATCCTGTTCCAACATTGGCAGTGGTCGTTGTCTTACCAACGCCTCCCTTTCCTGATGTAATTACAATTACTTCACTCATTTTACTTTTTCCAACCTTTCCTATCCACAGTCAGGATAATCTATTTTCCTACATCCGAATGTCATTAATGACTTCTTTCGTAATCGGTTCCATATAAATATTACCGTCTTCCGTGTAAGCGATCATAGGCTTCGCTGTACTTGCTTTTTTTCCGGCTCTTGGGTTTACCGGTTCATCGGCAGAACGTGCAATCGTATCATTAATGCGAATCTGCATGGCTCTCATATTCAATGCAGCAACAAACGCATTCTCATTTCCCGCTGCTCCGGCATGAACCATTCCTTTTAAAGTTCCAAGCACGACTACATTTCCCTTGGATACCACTTTTGCTCCAGGGTTCACATCACCAAGAATGATGATGCTGGTCTCTGATTCCAGTACCTGACCGGAACGAAGCGTCCCTTTATAAAATTTACCGTTGCTGGAATCTCTGACTTGCTGACGTTCTTCTACGACTTGTTTCATGTAGGATTCCGTCAGAATATCTTTTTCTATGATGCAGAGAATCTCCAGTGTAGAATTCTCCTGAATCACACGGATGATCTCTATCTGCTCTTCTTTGCTGAGCGTACGTCCTTCAAAGGCAAGCGCCATCTGCGCATTATGAAAAAATTTGGAGGAGGCTTTGAACTTCTCTCCCACTTCCGTCAATAACTCTTTAAACGGAAGTTCCTTGTCTAAAAACAAGGTAATGCCGTATTTGTTACTTTTAATAACAACTGTCTGCTGATTCATCACTGTCTCCCTAGTCGTGAATAACTGCCGTGGTTGCCGTTGATGCGGTTCCTGTCAGCAATTCTTCTTCCTCTGCAAGTCCGAAGTAATATTTAAAAATATCTGCTGCCATTGCTGCTGCATTTGCAGAGGTATATCCATTAGCTATGCGAATCGCAACTGCAATCTCTGGATTTTCATACGGCGCATATCCTGTAAACAATGCGTGATTCGGATGCTTCTTGGACTGCTGAGCCGTACCGGTCTTTCCTGCGATCGTCAGTTCCATTCCTTTAAATGCGCTTGTATTTAAAGCCACCTGATGCAGTCCTTCCTGAATGGAATTCCACGTAGTATTCAAAATATCGATATTATTATATACTGATGCGGAATAATCTTCAATAGTGTTTCCGTCAGAATCTTTCAATTTATCAAGAAGAGTCAGGTTATAGACGGTACCCTTATTGGCAACCGCACTCATATACCTGGCAATCTGAGATACACTGAACAGATTTGTACCCTGTCCAATCGCAGAACGGATACCATCAGCGTCTGAAAGTCTTGGTGAATTTTCCGGAATCTCCAGACCGGATTTTGTATTCAGACCGAATTCTGATGCATATTTTGCCAGAATACTCAGTGCACGATCAGACGAGTATCCAACACTTCGTCCTCCGCCAAGCCGGAATGCTGTCTCATAAAAATAATAGTTACAGGAAACCCGGATGGCATCCACAACATTGATGCTTCCATGGCTTCCATGATACTCATTATAGATCCAGCAGGTCGGTGAACCATATGCCTCACGGAATACACCGGTTGTCTTGATCAGTTCGTTGATTCCAAGCACACCTTCCTCCAATCCTGCTACCGCACTGATTGGTTTAAAAGTAGAACCAGGTGCCGTCTGTTCCTGGGTTGCCCGGCTGTATAACGGTTTTGACTGATCTTTATTCAGCGCTGCATAATACGCCGAATCCATCGTATTCGTTAGACGATTGTTGTCATATCCTGGATAAGACACACAGGCAAGTACATCTCCGGTATGCGGATCGGTAATCACACATCCTGCGCTGCATGGCTCCAGGGCAAGCTGTGCCGGTGTAATCTCCAGATTGGAGATTTTGTTAATCATAAAGTGATATGCCGACAGCGTACCATTTTTGAGCTTCTGAATCGTCTCTTCATCATACTCCAGAATTCCCTGTTCATACAAGAGCAAACATATTTCTTTTCCTGTCACGATATCATCTAATATGATATATTTGTACAGCATATTATGAAAATCGACATCATTCCGAAGTTCTGTCGAAATATAATCCAACACAACCGCATAGATTTCTTCTGCATTCAAATAAGAAGACTCTTTATTCAGTCCAGACACATCCACCCAGTTCATGGAAATCGCATATTCCAGATATTCTTTCAGACTGATGACTTCTTCTTTTGTCCATGCAATATAGGTAGCATCCTGTGTATTGATCGCACTTTTCATCAGAATCTGATTGTTGCCCATCAAAACATCTGCAACAATATAACTCATGAAATTTTTCATATCAATCGTAAGATTCTGATATGCTTTTGGCTGCTCGGACTGAAGTTCAGCCATAATCTGTTCAATAGTTTTCTCCAGTCGCTGTTCAAAGCGATTCTGAATCGAACGCTCCAGTTCCGTCGCATCTTCTTCTTTAAAATGAGCAGCATTAATCACATGATTATCAATCAACGCATAGTAGACATCATAGATTGGAATCAAAATGTGCGCGGCCGAACTGTTCGGTGACGGCACATATTGTTTCATATTACGAATCTTGGAAACCAGGACACCTGCAAGACGCTGCTCCAGGATATCATAAACTGCTTTCTGAAGATTCTTATCAATGGTAAGATAGACATCTTTTCCCGGTTCTGGCTGAATCTCTTTTTCCACTTCCAGAACATTGCCGACACTGTCTACATAGATGGTACGGTTTCCCTTTTCTCCTTGAAGCTCCGTTTCCATATATTGCTCAATGCCTGCTTTTCCTACGATGTCGTTTAATTCATAGCTTTCATTTTTCTGTTTCAGACTGTCCAGCTCCTGCTGAGACGGTTTTCCAATGTATCCGATCAAAGATGCAAAATATTCTGCATCCGAATAAATTCTCAGACTGCTCTGTGCAATATCAATTCCCTGCAGATCAGACTGATTCTCCAGAATCTCCGCAACCGTACGGTCACTGACATCGGAAGCAATCGTTGTCGCCACATACCGCTTATATCCATTCAGACTCATGGCATACCGGACATTGACCAGCTTTAGCTTCTCTTCCGGGGTATAATCCGTCTCTGGTATATTATACGCTTCTTTCTGCTCAGCTGTATAGGAATCTCTGGAGATATAATACCTTTGATTTCCGCATAGATAATCCATGACCTCATTGGCATCTGCCAGACGCTCTCGAGGTTCCAGTTCATCAATCGTTCTGCAGCCATAAACATCCGCTTTGAATCTTAACAAGGAATTACCGGACTGCGTAAAGGCATATTCTCCATCTTCATATATAATCCCAAAATCACTGATCATATCATCGCCATGAGATTCTACAATTTTAATGACTCTTGCGATAGTTTTGTTCAATGCCGCATTTTTTTCTCTTGAATTGCGATAATTTCCATTATCTTCAATCGTTACGGAATAAGAAAGTACATTGTCTGCCAGAATCTCTCCATTGCGGTCGTAAATCTTTCCTCTTGTGCTCGCAATATTGATCTCTTTTTTGATCTTCATGGTAAAGGTTTCCGCATAATCTTCTCCATAAATAATCTGAAGCAAAAATACTCTTCCAAGCAAAACTCCGAAGAAAACGAGAAACACCAGCATCAGGACAAAGATTCTGGATGTTATGAAATTAAAAAAAGAATCTCTTAAATCCTTAAACAATCGATCTGCTCCTTACATCCTGACCTTCTAGTTTACAATTGACGTTATAGATCAATCGATAAAATACAAGTGTCATCATTATCGTATATATCAGTTCCGGGAAAATAACTCTTCTTAAATAATACAAAAAAGCAAACCGACTCCTCATCATAAACATAATCATATAGGTGCCAAGACCATAAGCCAGTTCACTTAAAGAAATCAGGGAAATAGGAAGTTTGATATCATCACCATAAAAAATTCGATTAAAATATCCGTTCGTATAACCGATATACATATAAATCATGGCGTGCATTCCAAGAAGTCTTCCGTAAAAAATATCTTCCAGAAAACCACAAAAAAAACCTACCCAAAGTCCTTCCTTTTTCCCTTTCATAAATCCAAAAGAAGAAGTAAGAATAATCATCAGATTTGGACTGATCGAGCCGATCGAAATAAATTTAAATACCGTACTTTGCAATATAAAACCGGAACAGATAATCAATGCAATCAGTATTTTACGCTTCATTCGGCCTCCTCTGTATTGATCTGCGGTTTCAGATCTGTAATGACCAGAACCGTACTCAGATGTTCAAAATCCACTGCAGGTGTCAAACTTCCGGATTTGGTCAGATTATTGGCATCCATTGTAAGTTCGTTTATATATCCGATCAGAATTCCTTTGTGATATTTGGCACTGGCATAGGAAGTTACCACTTTATCACCACTTTCCACTTCGTCATCGGTATCACGAAGCTGATGAAGCTGCAAAGTTCCCTCTGTCATCATTTCCAGATTTCCCCGAACATAACACAAATCCGAATTTTTCAGTACCATGGCACTTACATTACTCATATCATCAATAATAGAGCGGACTTGAGCCCAGTCAGGTCCTGTCTTTGTGACAATTCCAACCAGCCCGCCGCCGGCAATAACATTCATATCTACCTGAATACCGTCATTGGAACCTTTATCAATAATGAACATATTAAACCAGTTGCCGGTATCTTTTCCGATAACATTAGCAGCAATCTTTTCCAGACCGGAATAATCATTATCCAGATCATACAGTGCCCGAAGTTCCTGGAGTTCATAACGTTCCTGCAAAAGAGAGTTGTTCTGCAAAGTCAGCTCTGCAATCTGCTCACGGAGCTGTTCATTCTCACTTTTGACTTCTTTCAGATCTTCCAGATTCTCAACCCTGCTTCTGAGCCAGTTCCCGGTATAATTGATACCATTCTGAACAGGAATAAAGATATAATTTGCCACCGTGTTTAAAGGTCCTCCATCAAAATTCGTCAAAAATGACAGGGACATGGTGCCAACACAAAGTACAGTCAATGCAAACAAAATATATTTACTCGGAATCGTAAATCGATCTCTTCGTCTTTTCATTTAATACAGCTCCCGCCGGTACTAATACTCATATTTCTGTTCCTTTGTGACAAATGCCAGAGAACGGAAATCCTTTTCATTCATAACTCTTGCCAGACCTTTTACAACACTCATCTCCGGTTCTTCATCCATTGTAACGCGAATACCCGATTTTTTCTGTAATAACTGATCCAGTTTGCGAATCTTGGATGC
>JAFYTM010000039.1 GCA_017558865.1 Lachnospiraceae bacterium | reverse complement strand
GAGATCAATAAAGTTCTTTTTGAAGATAAACCGGCAAAAGAAGCATTGACAGATTTGATGCTTCGGGATAAGAAGATTGAACATCCTCTTTTGCCGTGGGATTGATTTGAATGGATTTTTTAAATAATGAATAAAACCCGCAGCAGGTTAGATATTTTGGTATCTGTCCTGCTGCGGGTTTTTGATTGGTTATTTATTATCTTATATTACGAAATCTTGCGTCAACCTTGAAACCTTCAGTCAGTTCACGCATCAGTCTTGCCTGAGTAGCAAGCTCCTGGCTGGCTGCTGCGGATTCTTCTGCAGTAGCGGAGTTGCTTTGTACTACGATAGAGATCTGTTCGATTCCCTCTGCAACATCACTGAGGATAGAAGTCTGCTGAATATATTCTTCCGCAAACTGTTCCATTGTTGTTACAACAGTTCCAACCTCATTAGCTACGGTTTCCAGAGAATGAGCGGTGCTGTCAGCAATCTTGGAACCATCCTGAACAGCTTCCACGGATGCATGGATGAGAGAAGTGATGCTTTTTGCTGCTTCACTGCTCTTGCCGGCAAGGCTTCTTACTTCGTCAGCAACGACTGCAAAACCTTTACCTGCATCTCCGGCACGTGCAGCCTCAACTGCTGCGTTCAGAGCAAGAATATTGGTCTGGAAGGAGATATCCTCAATGGTCTTGATGATCTTGGTGATCTCATTGGACTGGGTGGAAATATTGTCCATAGCCAGAACCATCTGCTGCATCTGTTTATTACTTTCAATCAGTTCATTGCCGATACGGTCGATATCCTGACTGAGTTCTCTGCTTCGTTCGGATTCAGTTCTGGATTTTACAGACAGATCCTGAATTGTCATGGAAAGCTTATCGATGGTACTTGCCTGTTCAGTAGCACCCTGTGCCAGTGTCTGTGTACCATTGGCAATCTGTTCGGTCGTGCTGTCTACCTGAGCAGCAGAATCTACAATCTGGAAGATCGTATGGGAGAGTGAACTCTGAATCTGATGCAATGCTGTTTTTAGGCGGTTAAATTCTCCTACATAGTCCTGTTTTAATGAGAAGATCAGATTGCCGTCACCCATTTGATCCAGTACAGCAGATACTTCGTTAATGTACAGGATGTAGGTTTTCAGACGATCAACCAGCAGAGAAATGTTGACAGACATTTGTCCGACTTCGTCTTTTGATTTTACACTTACATCCACATCCAGATTACCTTTTGCAAGTTCGCCGACAGAACGGTTCAGTTTTGTCATTGGCGTAACGATTGCATTGGCAAGGATAATGATAATCACGGAAAGAACGATTGCACATATTACAAAACCAACGATCATCATGGTAGAAGTAAGCTGGAGTTCCTGCGTATATTCTGCTTCGGTCATACAGCCCATGATATTCCAGCCGATCTCGGATAATAAAGTAACACCGCCATAATAGGTGGCATCATTATAGGTGTACTCCATGGTGTCATGAGAGGAACTGGAAGTAAGTGCATTGTACATATTGCTGCTGTAGTTTATCTCTGACGCATTGGAAAGAAGCAGATTGCTGTCAGGATGGTACAGAACGTTGTAATCAGAGTCGTAAAGGGTCAGGTATCCCTTTTCGCCGATTTTCATGGTGCTGAGCTTGTTGATCAGTGCATCCAACGTGATATCCATACCAATGGCACCGATAATCGAGGTAGAGCTGTTATTATAAACCGGATATGCTACGGTTACTACGAGCTGTCCAGTAACGGTATCTTCGTAAGCACTGGTCAGGATCAGATCTTTTTTCTCCATCATCTGTTGATACCATGGACGTGTCGCAGCAGTAAAATCATCTAAAATGACACCATCAGAGCAGACCAGCTGATCATTGGCAGATGCACAGAAGAAAATATTGAGCAGTCCCTCGTTCTGATCCTCTGCAATATGTTTCAGTTCTTCCATGAATTCTGAAAAGTTTTCGAGGTTGTGAATATCGTAAGCCAATCCTTCGCGATCCATATCTACAATAATTTCCCGTATCTCTTCGATATCCGAGATAACTTTAATACTGGTAAAGAATGGATGGAAGAAGTCGTTGATCTGTTGAGCAGCTACTTCTGTCTGTGCATTGATACCATTCTTTTTCAGATTCTCCACAGTACTGGAAACCTGCAGATATAAAAGGGTACCAGTGATCGTCAGACCGACAATTAACGGAATCAGGACACCAATTGTCAGCTTGATCCGAAGACCAAAGACTGATTTTTTTGTCTTTTTGTTTTCTGACATGATAGTCACCATACTTTCTGTTCAAGTTTAAAATTTACGTGAGCCACCGCCATGAGTACGACCGCTGGAGGAATGATGCACGGTGCTTCGACCGCTGCTTCCGCTGCTGGATGGAGGAGGATCTTTTGGAATCCGGCGATGTGTGACAAATTTATTGACCAGTCTGTCTTCTGTTACATTCAGATCAAGAGAGCTTTTTTCTGCCAGAGGATATTCATAGGTGTCAGATGTAAGCTGATAGTCGCCTTTTACAACAAAGTATTTGATCAGTGCGGCGATCAGTCCGACGATCATACCAAAGAGCATGGAGAAGATCGGAAAACCGCCTTCGTCTTCGTAATAGTAATCAGATTCGCCTGTCTCGGAATCATAATTATGCTGATCGCTTACAATTCCTTCTTCGATATAGTCCTCTGCATCTTCCAGTACCGTAAGAGCACTGTCGGCGTAGTTTCCGTCAGCTACATCATTAAATGCACTGTCAAGAATGGATTCGATACGATCGTCTGTCAGATAACGGATCATCTGACCTTCTGTAGAGATACAGATTTCCCGATTGTCCATGTCGATCAGATACAGCATACCGCTGTAGTCATCGCCGATCCCCACACCGGATGCTTCGTAAGTATCGTCAGCATATTCCTGAGAGGATTTACCTTCCGCATCTTCGGTAGTGACAACGATATATCCCATATTTGTGTCAGCCTGAAGCTGTTCAATCTTATCGTTGATGGCATTAATTTCGCTTTTTGAAAAAAGTCCTGCGTCATCTATAACATATGTAGTGTTTGCTGCCAATACCGTCTGTGAGAAGCTCAGACAGAGCAGGAGAACTGCTGGAATCCATCTAAAATGTATTTTTCTCATAAGAAAATCAGCCCTCCTATCAATGTGAATATTGCCGTAATTGCTGCAAAGAGACCAATACAGGAAGTGCGGAGTTTTTTCTTATCGAAAGGAAGCTTTCCGCAGATTTCACCAGTCTGTCCGTTCATGGCAAAGTAATACGTCTCATCGTCTTTTTGATAGGTGAGAATCCATACAGGAAGCAGTACATAGCGCCATACACCATTTTTGATATGTGACTGGAATTTTTCGACAGAGAAATTAGGATGACCGTTAACTGTTCTGGTCAGAAGTGTTTTGGCGTAGCCGTCCACTTCTTTCTTGATATCTGCCTCAAAAGCTTCTTTCTCCATATCTTTGACCTCTGCCTGGAAACCGGAAAGATAACCGGTATGGAAATCCTTCGCTTCTTTGAGATCAAACGGAAGGATACCCTCCATCATTCTGCCCTGAGATTTTTGCAGAGCATTTCTTGAGATCTCCTGTAAATGAATGATACCGGAACGGCGAATGGAATAGATGCTCGTTTCTGTATATTCAATATCCCCGGCACGCCATACTCTGAGCTTTCTGGAAGAACCATTCAGACCGCCCTGAACGCTGCAGTCATAGATCCAGTATGGGAAATAGATGCCGGACATTTTTTTGATCTGTTTTTTGGAAAAGAAGTCAGAAGGAACATATTTTTTCTTCCCAATCCAAGAAGTAAAACGTTCCACTGCGTCTTTTTGTGTAAATTTAAATGGAATAACAAGTGCAGGCATCTGCTTGCCGGACATTTTTCCGGACAGAACGACCGGATTGTGGCAATAATAGCAGAAGGTAGCTGCAGTTGTCTCATCAGTTGCAATTTCAGCCCCGCAGCTTGGGCAGGTATAGATCAATGCTTCTCCGATATGTTCTGCCTGGGAAGAAGACTGCTCATTTGGAGTGTCTTCCTGAGCAGATGCAGGATTCAGTGCTTCCAGTTCTGCCTGAGTAAAATCAGACAGACAGTATTCGCAGCTGTAATTCTGGTTTTCCGGGTCAAAGACCATTCCGCCGCCGCAGTTGGGGCATTTGTAGGAAAGTACAGCCATTATAGTTACCTCGTGTTTTTATGGACGTTTATTTCCGCATTCCGCGCAGAAATTACCTTTGTTGACAGTGCCGCAGGAACAGGTCCATTCATCGGTTGCCGGTCTTGGCTGACCGCATTCCGCACAGAATTTACCTTTATTGACAGTGCCGCAGGAACAGGTCCATTCATTTGCAGGAGCCGGCTTTGGCTGACCGCACTCGGCACAGAATTTACCGGTGTTCGTTGCGCCGCATGCACAGGTCCAACCGTTTGCTGCAGGAGCTGGGGCAGGAGCCGGCTGTGCTGCCTGAGCCTGCTGGTTCTGCATCTGCATTTGCATCGCATTGGTCTGGGAAGCTGCACTCATGAAACCTCCGGTAGCCTGCATACCCATGCCCATGCCCATAAATCCGGCCATAGCACCATTGGCATTGGAGCCTGCTGCCTCCATACCTCTTGCGATGGAGCCCTGAACATAACCTTCACGAACGGTCGGATCACTCAGCATAGCACCCTGGTTACGCATGTTGATCAGTTTCTTGGATTCGTCATCATAGGAAAGACCGCCTACGCCAACTGCCAGGATCTCCATACCACGGGTCTGATTCCATTCTTCATCCAGAACAGTAGACATATATTTGCCAAGCTCACGGCTCTTGGAAGTTACATGAGAGATACGGATGCCGTCTGCAGACATCTGGTTCAGTGCAGACTGGAACGCCTCCAGAAACTCATTCAGGTACTGCTCATTAACCTCATTCACTTCTACGTGGTCATCGTTTTTCGGAATAACTTCTGCATAGAATTTTAAAGGATCGGTTACTTTGATGGAGTAGGAACCGTGTGCACGCAGGAAAAGCTCTGCGTTGTAGAAGTTGTCAAAATAGTTGACAGGGTTGCGGGTGCCGAATTTGATTCCTTTGATCTCCTGCAGGTTAATAAAGAATACCTGCTGTTTGGTCGGAGTCTCTCCGCCATATTTGATACGGCTGAATGTTTCTTTTAAAGAATCGCCAAACTGTCCGTTAAACAGAGACGGCATGGAAGAGTTGTCTACTTTATAGTAACCCGGTTCAGCCGTGTAGTCTACAACCTTTCCTCCATCTACCAGCATCATGAACTGGTTTGGATATACATGAACGATAGAACCATTGGAAATGACATTGCTTGTTCCCTTTGTATTCTGTCCCTGACGGATCTGTACACCTTTCGTAAATAAGACCTGATCGCCCATGTCGTCTGCTTCAAAGACATCAAGCCAGGTATCTGCAAGACCACCGCGGATCGCGTCGACAGCTGCTTTGATAATTCCCATAATATTTTTCCTCCATAAGAATATAGTTGTTGTGAAAGCTTATGCTTCGTAGATGCGGTTCAGTGTCCATACATGTCGATTGATGATGGTCACCGCTCCCCCGCAATATTCACATTTTTTTTGTCCAAGGGATGTAACGGGTGCTCCGCAGTTTGGACAGGTTGCCCCGGCGGCTGTTGTATCGCGTCCATAGGCGTCAGCATCCTGTATGTAGAGCAGTTCACTGTTATATCGTGTCTGATAAGGCTGTCCCCGAAGGCGTTTTCCACGTTTGCTGTCTTCCTCTTTTCCCGGCAGGTACTGCAGAGAGGACTGCAGAGTGATGACACAGCTTCCATGTTCTTTTTTGTAATCGCAGATCTCCGTACGATGAAATCGGACATTCGTCGCACCGGTCTCTTCGAGCTGGTCTCTGATCAGCTTTTGCGCATCCGGGCAGAATTCCTTCCATGAAAATTCGGGAAAATCTCTGGCGATCTGAGGTTCCAGAATACTGGTCATGCCGCAGACAGATTTTGGTGTTGTTACGAGCTCCTTATGCGAAACTTCCATCATGTCTTTCATGGCACTCAAACTTGATGCGATCGAATAAATCGAATGAAAGATTCCCATGGTTTCCTCCTGTGAATATTTTCTCTCTCCCTATTATAAACAAAATAAAACAGTTGTGCAACTGTGTGAATGAAACATACTGGAATTGCCATGAAATGAATCCTGTGGTATACTGTAGTCATTCTTTTTTGGAAAATAGAGCGGCAGGAAAGTAAGGAGGACGGTCAATGACAAGAGAAGAATTTCGTTCATTCATAAAAGAAAAAGGAGTCGTTCTGCTGGATGGCGGTACGGGTTCCTGCCTGCGAAAAAGAGGGATGCCAGCGGGTATATGTACCGAAAAATGGGTGTATGAGCATCCGGACGTGATCGCACAGCTTCAGCAGGAATATGCAGATGCCGGTTCACAGATCATCTATGCACCGACGTTCAGTGCAAATCGTATATCATTGGAAAATATGGGATTGTCTGACTGGATCGAAGAGCTGAATCATGCATTAGTCAGACGAACGGCAGAACAGGTGGGAGATCGTGTACTGATTGCCGGTGATCTGTCCACGACAGGTAAGCCCATGGAGCCATATGGTCCGATGACTTATGATGGACTGATGGAGATATACAAAGAGCAGATAAGTATGCTTGCAGAGGCAGGCGCAGATCTTCTGGTAGCGGAGACATTGCTTTCTCTGGATGAAGCACTGGTGGTCTGTGATGCGGCGCGGGCTGTCTGTGATCTTCCGCTGCTTGTGTCTTTTACCTGTGAGGGAGACGGCAATCTGTATTTTGGCGGAACGGTATTTGAGGCAGCATCTGCATTGGAAGCGATGGGGGTAGATGCTGTTGGCGTGAATTGTTCGGTAGGACCGGATCAGTTAGAGGCAGTGATTCGTAAGCTTCATGAGACGGTATCGATTCCTGTTGTTGCAAAGCCCAATGCCGGTATGCCAACGATTACACAGACCGGTGAAGCGATCTACAGCATGGGAGAGGAAGAGTTTGCAAACAGTGTGCTGCATCTTGTCGAATGCGGTGCTTCGATTGTAGGTGGATGCTGCGGAACAACACCTGATTATATCAGGAATTTGAAGAAGAGTCTGTAAAATATGAAGAAAAAGTTAATGTTAGCGATCAGTATGATTCTGATTGGGCTGTTGTTATGTGTGCTGTGGGTTCGCCAGCGTTCTTATGTGATGGAAGCAGAGATACTTTCCAGAAAAATGATAGAAAGTATTCAGAACAGCAGGGAACTTTTTGGGGCGGATACACAGACGGTGCTGTATGTGGATGGAGTACAGGTTCCTTTTGAAAAACAGGAAGGGCGGTATTATATTTCACGGAATATGGACGAGACATACTGGAAGGGGAATTTGACCGCAACAGCAGATGGTCAGATGCTGTCGGTTGTATGGTTGGAAGATGAAGCCTTTTTTGATATCCGATCAGCTATTACATCTTCGCATGTGTTTCAGTGCATGATTTATAATGATACGGCGTATCAGGTGGCAGATGTGCTTTTTACAGGACTGCCTGTTATGAGCATTGACGGAAGGATGGGAGATTCAGGAACAAGAATTACACTTTTAGATCCGATGTTCAGCATCAATGGCGGTTATGAAGTGCTGCAAAGCAATGCATATTATAATATCCGCGGCAATGCCAGCAAGCGTTTTGAAAAGCTGGGATATCGAGTAGAGCTGTTCTATGACGATGGAAGTGCAGGCAGAGATGAAAGTCTGCTTGGTATGCGCTCGGATAATGACTGGCATCTGAAAGCGTTGTATTCAGACCGAAGCAAATTAAGAGATAAGCTGTCGATTGAATTATGGAATCAGATCGCAGAACGGACGGATACAAAAGCAGATACAGGCTGTAAGATGGAGTATCTGGAGCTGCTCATCAATGGGGAATACAGAGGTCTGTATGGTCTGGTGGAACCTACAGATTACAAATCGCTGGAATTGGATAAGAACAGGGATCTGATCTATAAGATGGCAGCAGATGTGTGGCCGAATGATGCCATGTTTGACGAAAGTGAAGCGGCGCAGTCTTTTTCCTGCGGAGGTGTGAATATTCGCCAGAGTACAAAGACCTATTATCCGGGAATCTGGGAACCTTTCCGTACTTTCTGGAACAGTGGGTATGAGATGGCATCAGAAGAGGATCTGCGGACATTGTATACCTGTATTGACCGGCAGAATTTTATCGAATACGATCTGTATTATAATGTGATCGCCGGAATGGATAATCGATTTAAAAACATTATTTACAGTACAGTGTTCAATCCGGATGGAACATATTTGATTCGCCGCATTCCATGGGATCAGAATTATTCCTGGGGTGATGATTTTAATAAAGTCGATGAAGATGTCAAAAATATCAGGTATAATCCGGAGCTGGCAAAAAGATGGTTCAATGAAGAAGTGTTCCGAAATATGCAGGCATACGATGAGACACTTGCAGAGGATATGCTGGAGACCTGGAAGAACTGGCGGGGAGATTTCCTTAAGGAAGAGATCTGGAAGGAATATGCGAGGATGCAGATGAATCTTCTGATTGATTCAGGTGCATTTTCCAGAGATACAATTAGGTGGCCAGATAGTGAGAATTTGGCAGGAACAGAAGAAATTGTATCTTATATAGATGTACGTTTCCAATGGCTTGACAATTATTTACAAGAATTAGCAGAACAATGATTGACAAAGACGTCGTTCATTGATAAAATACGTTGATATAGGCAAAGCGCATTTTATTACAGTAAACAGAGAAAGCGGGAGAAGATATGCAGAAAGTAGTTTTTTCGATTATCGTGGATAACACATCGGGTGTATTGAGCCGTATTGCGGGTCTGTTCAGCCGCCGTGGATATAATATCGACAGTCTGACTGTTGGTACAACTGCTGATCCGAGATATTCCAGATCTACGATTGTGACCAGAGGAGATGAAGCGACTCTGGAGCAGATTGAGAAGCAGTTAATGAAGTTGGAGGATGTAGTGGATGTGAAGAGACTGCAGCCGGAGATTTCCGTATGCAGAGAACTGGTTCTGGTAAAGGTTCAGTGTGATGAAAGCAATCGTCAGAACATCATTTCCATTGCTGATATTTTCAGAGCTAAGATCATAGATGTTTCTATCGAGTCTTTAGTAATCGAACTGGTTGGAAGTCAAACGAAGGTGGATGCATTCCTTCGTATGCTGGAAGGTGTTGAGATTCTTGAACTCGCACGTACTGGTCTGACTGGTCTGTCCAGAGGTACATTTGACGTGAAGATGTATGATGAAGACGGCAGACTGATGCACTATGATTTTATAAAAAATAAAGCTAACACATTGTAAGAGCTTGGAGGAGAAAAAAATGGCAAAAATTTATTATCAGGAAGATTGTAACCTTTCTTTACTGGAAGGCAAGACAATCGCAGTAGTTGGATTTGGAAGTCAGGGACATGCACATGCACAGAATCTGAAGGATTCTGGATGTCATGTAATCATTGGTCTTTATGAGGGAAGCCGTTCCTGGAAAAAAGCTGAAGAGCGTGGTTTTGAGGTATATACCGCTGCTGAGGCTGCAAAAAAAGCAGATATCATCATGATTCTGATTAACGATGAGAAACAGGCAAAACTTTACAAAGAAGATATCGAGCCAAATCTGGAAGAGGGCAACATGCTGATGTTTGCTCACGGATTCAATATTCACTTTGGATGTATCAATCCGCCAAAGAACGTAGATGTTACCATGATCGCACCAAAGGGACCGGGTCATACCGTTCGTTCCGAGTATGTAGCTGGTAAAGGTGTTCCTTGTCTGGTTGCTGTACATCAGGATGCTACCGGAAGAGCTCTTGAGATGGCACTGGCTTATGCACTGGGTATCGGCGGAGCAAGAGCAGGTGTTCTGGAGACTACTTTCAGAACTGAGACTGAGACTGACCTTTTCGGTGAGCAGGCAGTTCTCTGCGGTGGTGTGTGTGCACTGATGCAGGCAGGTTTCGAGGTTCTTACTGAGGCTGGTTATGACCCAAGAAATGCTTACTTTGAGTGTATCCATGAGATGAAACTGATTGTAGACCTGATCTACCAGTCTGGTTTCGCAGGAATGAGACATTCCATCTCCAATACCGCTGAGTACGGTGATTACATTACCGGACCGAAGATCATCACTGAGGAGACCAAGAACTCCATGAGAAAGATCTTAAGAGACATTCAGGATGGTACTTTTGCAAAAGAGTTCCTTGTAGATATGTCTGATGCAGGAGCACAGGTTCACTTCAAAGCTATGAGAAAACTGGCTGCTGAGCATTCTTCCGAGAAGGTTGGCGAGGATATTCGTAAGCTGTACAGCTGGAATGGTGAAGATAAATTACTGGATAACTAATTTACATAGGTCAGAAAGGGCAGGTAAAACCTGTCCTTTTTTTTATGGAAAAAGTGTGCTATGATAATAAGAAAAATGTGGAAGAGGTATGAAATTGAAAAAATACAGATTGTCAGCCAGTCACATGCAGGTAATGTTTATTTTGTTCCATATCTGTATGGTGGCATATGCGATTCTTTTTTTACATCCTTATTATGGTTCCAATGATGAATTTTCGCTCGCAGCGATTGCATCGGGAGCGTATGGGGATTATACCCATTATTTTATCTATCTGCACAGTGGTTTCGCGTGGATCTTAAAATTCTTTTATACGCTGCTCCCATCCCTGAACTGGTATACGCTGGTGATGTATGGCTTGATCTTTCTGTCATTGACATTGGTGGGATGTCTGTGGATCAGACGTGCGCCGCGGACAGGAGCGATCATGGCGGTATTGCTTGTGCTGGCATGCACACAGCCGCTGTATGTGGAGATGCAGTATACAAAGACCGCAGCGGTGGTGACGGCAGCAGGATATGTACTTTTGTTGTGTGCAGGAAAAAAAGAAAACGGCAGATGCAGACTCCATCCGGGTGTGATCAGTCTGGGCGTTGTACTGCTGGTTATGGGAAGCTGGATTCGTTTTCAGTCGTTTGGAATGGTCAGTCTGGTGGCATTCGGTATGTGGCTGGCACTTGCGTTGGAAGCATGGAAAGAAAAAGACTGGAAGATATTTTTTTACAGAGACTGTATGCCATGTGTGATCGCATTTGCATTGATATTTGGAAGCATGGCTCTGGAAAATGCACTGGTCTATACAGAGGGTTCCCCGGAGGCGCATTATAAGGAGTATGACAAGGCACGTCAGCAGCTTCTGGATTTTGGTGTTCCGGAATGGGAGGAGTATCAGGCAGAATATGAATCACTCGGATTGACCCGAACAGACTTTATCAATTTGAAAAACTGGCTGATCGCTGATTATGATCGGTATACAGCAGATACTTTTCAAGCAATTGTGGCTTTTCGTCAGGACAGACCGTTCCAGTGGGAGTATCTGGTTGATTATTTTTTGATTTTATGGAAGAAGCCGTTGTTTTTGTTAGGAGCACTGATGACGCTGCTCTGGCTGTTGTCTGCAAAAAGAACAGAACGTAAGAATGACTGCTTCAAAGTGCTTTATCCATATGCGGCATTGTTTGTAATCTATATTTATTTTATAAAGCTTTATCGGGTGCTTCCAATCGTAGTGACTGCTTGTCTGATCAGTTTTTTAATCCTTGTCTGGTCAGCAGTGCAGGAGTGTATTGCAGGAAGATGGGAGGAACGTCTGGAAGGGAAGTCTTTCTGGGCAGCAGGAGCGATTGGTGCAGCAGTGACTGTTGGTCTTTGTATCAATATGCTGATTCGCCCGGCACTTACGATTGCTCCGCAGAAGACAGAACCAAGTACTATGTTCCGGGAATTATATGATACGATCAGTCAGGATAAAGAACTTTATTATGTATTTGATCCATTTACGAATAATGGCGTGGAGCTTGCGTATTCCATGTTTGAAAAACTGCCGGATGATTATCTGACAAATGTTTTTGCGCTTGGTGGTTGGGAAACAGAATCTCCGCAGGTGATTCGCAATCTGGAACGGTATGACCAGAGAAGTCTGTTGACTTCTTTATATATGAGTGATCGGGCTGTGCTGATCTCCAATACATTGATGGAGCACATCATGCTGCATCTGCAGGATATTTATGATGGAATCTTTATTACTTATTCTAAAGTGAACCAGATTGGGAATTTCGATCTATTTGCACTGAATTATAAGATGTCCGGACTGAAAGAAACAGAAGAGTATACATCTACACTGGATCGAACCTATGCGGCAGAAAATGACCGCTATGATGTGTTTGAAGCAACCGTTAACATGACACCGGAAGAACTGGATGGAAAAAGTGTGTTCCTTTGGATGCAGAGCGTAGAGAGCGGAAAGAAAAGGATGTATCAGGGAACATGGAAGCAGCAGGATGAGAATGGATTGTATTCCATGCTGTATGATTCGGATCTGCAGAAAACTGATCAGGTCAGATTTATGATTCCGAAGATGAGTTATCCGCTGGATGATCGGTATGAGGTGCATATCGTGATCCGGGATGGAAATAAAGGAACGAAAATTGTAACAGAAAACAACTTATATTAGGAAGAAACCCGTCAGAGGAGCAAAAGGATGAAGAAAAGACAGGTGAATTTTGAATTACTTCGAATTTTATGTATGTATATGATTGTGGTGGGTCATTGTCTGTTTCATGGCAGAGTCACAGCAAAACTGGGCTATGGAACAACCAACTATTTCCTTTCTTATCTGATACAGTCTTTTTCTGTCGTTCATGTGAATTGTTTTGTTATGCTGGCGGGATATTTTGCGATTGACCGGGAATTTAAAGCACAGCGGCTGGTCAGATTCTGGCGGCAGGTTGCTTTTTATTCCATCAGTATCTGCCTGATCTATGGAATCTGTGTCGGTGTGACAGGAAAAGATATTCTTCTGGCACTGCTGCCGATCTCTGCGAGAAATTATTGGTTTGCATCTGTATATATGGGACTTGTTTTATTAATGCCTTTTGTCGGAATGCTGGCGAAGAAACTGACCAGGCAGCAGTATCGCTATCTGTTGATTCTGTTGTCCATATTTTTAAGTGTGAACCATATGATCTTTCGGGTGAATACCTATGGAACTTACGATGGAAGAGATCTTCCGTGGTTTCTATTTCTGGCATTGCTGGCTGGTTATCTTAAGCTCCATACCGAAGAAAAAAAAGTGTATTTCTGGGGCGGACTGGCTGGTTATGTATGCTTTTCGCTGATGGTGCTGGCAAGTGTCTATCTGTCTGTGGAGATGGGCTGGGAGAGCAATAGCTATTATCTGGGATATAATTCTCCGCTGGCACTTTGGGCGACCGTATCTTTATTTATCTGTGTGAAAAATATGCCGTGGAAAGAGACAAGGCTGGATGGTCTGATTCTGAAAGTATCAGGTGCTGCTTTTGGTGTGTATTTGCTCCATGACAATTATCTGATCCGTTATCTGGTGTGGGATACTTTTAAGGCGAGCAAGGTGGCGCGGACACACTGGGCGGTGATGTATGCCTGTGTGATCGGAGTGGTTGTGTATCTGGTATGTACAGTGATTGAACTTTTGCGGCAGAAGATGTTTGCGTGGGCTGGAAAGAGATATGCAGGGACGGTATTATATAAGAAGGAACAGGTTTTGTGTGAGAAAGTGAATGGGATGTTTCGTCCGTGATTTTCGACATAAATAAAGTCTGAATGTGGTTTTTTGTTGACAAATTTATGAAAATCTGATAATATATCTTTCAATGAAATAAGCAAATGCGATGAAGAGGAATAGTACATTCGGACTTGATATCAGAGAGCTGCCGGCTGGTGTGAGGCAGCAGAGAGGATGTCTGGAACTCGCCTCCGAGCGGCTGTCCCAAATCTTCTATATAATATAGAAGAAAGTAGACACAGACGGAGTCCCTGCCGTTATGAGGGGAAGGATATAAGAAGTAATTCCGTATCCGTAAAGTGTGTGAAGTCATTCATGAAATTAGAGTGGTACCGCGTAGGACAGTAGGTCTTTCGTCTCTAGGGTTTTATAGAACTCGAGATGAGGGACTTTTTTATTTCCCTAAATTTGTTTCAAGGAGAGAAGAGTGAAAAAGAAAGTAGCTTTTGTGACGCACTTAAATAAGGGTACATAGTCCCCTTGATTTGAGATGTATTAAAGAACAGAATAATCATTAGTTATCGTTGCATTTAACCAACTGACTGATATCGTATCCTTGAGCT
>JAFYTM010000038.1 GCA_017558865.1 Lachnospiraceae bacterium | reverse complement strand
TTCCATCTGCAGAGAGGCGGACGTGTCAGCAAGACTGTTGCACTCGTAGGAAGTGCCTTGAATTTAAAACCATTCCTTTATGTAAATAATGTGGGCGGTCTTACCTCTGCAGGTACCGTACGCGGAAGAAAGAAATCCATCCGCGCACTGGTAGACCGTATGAAATCCTCTCTTGCAAAAAATACGGATTATACACTTCCAGTTGGTATCATTCATGGAAATTGTCTGGATGAAGCACAATCCCTGGCTGAACTGGTAAAAACCGAAACCAGCTTTACCGATGTCATCATCAGCGAGATCAGCCCAAGTATCGGTACTCATTCCGGTCCTGGTGCTATCGGCATCATCTACTATGGTCAGGAAAAACCAGCTGCCAAATAACCAAAAAGAAAACCCAGAACATTCTGTCCGTTCCAGATAGAATGTCCTGGGTTTTTATGATATAACAATGATCACATCATCCTTCGACAACTGCTGCGCTCCACCAGTGAATGTGGAACAATAATCTTCGTTGCCAGAAGGTTTGGATTTTCTGTGTGGTTAATGATCTGCGAAGCCGCTTCAATCCCCAGCTGAAAAGAATTCACATTGATCGAAGTAAGCTGCGGGGAAGTAAGTCTCGCAAACAGGGAATCATTAAAGGAAATAATCGACAAATCTTCTGGAATTGATAATCCGTATTGGATACATACCTTTTCCAGTGATACCGCCAGAATATCATCACTGACTACAATGGCAGTTGGTCGACCTTTCTGCTTTAAAAGCTCCTGAATCGGCTCGTAATGATCCATGGACACTTCCTCCACTTCAATGCAGAACTCGGGATTTATTGTCAGTCCATGTTTCAGAAGCGCAAGCTGATAACCTGCCTTTCGGTCTGCAGAAAACATCAGACTGCTCTCACTTCCCAGATATGCAATCTTCTTATGTCCCAGATTGCACAGGTACTCTGTCGCCTCCTGTCCTGCCAGAAGATTATCATTATCTATGTAGATCGTCTGATTCGCATACTGATGAGCCTTTCCGATCAATACATAAAGCAGTCCTTCATTATATAAATAATCAACAATGCGGTCGTCCTGACGAGAATACAGCACAATAAAGCTGTCCACCTGACTGCTTCTTACCATCATCTGAATGGCTTCCAGAATTTCCTCCGGGTTTTGTCCCGTAATGATCGTACTGATATATTGTCTTCCATTACAGAATTGACTGATTCCCCGAATAATCTCCAGATAAAACGGATTCTCATATGCCTCTCTTGTGGACGGGGGAAGAATGATGCCGATCGTCCTTGTCCCCTGACCAGACGGGCTGCCGGTCTGAAAATTAGGTTCATATCCCAATTCCTGCATCGCCCGGCGTACTTTTTCCTTTGTTTCCTTGCTGATAGAAGGATTATCCTTGCAGGTTCTGGATACGGTAGATGGTGACACCCCTGCCAGTGCTGCTACATCCTTGATCGTCACTGCCATATTTGCACTCTCTTTTCTGCAAACTTTCATCATTCGTTTGCATTATGTATTTCTATTCTTATTTTAAGAAAAATTTTCCTGAAAGTCAATGTACATTCCGAGTACTTCTATTCATTTCGATAAGTAAAAATCCACAATTTTTGGTTTTATAAATTGTAGAAAATGTAGAATCGTAGTTTCCCCTGAAAATTCAGCTTGCAATTTTTACGCAAATGAATTACATTGTTTGCATGAAGTTTCTGCAATTTTAATGCAACTTTTATGCAAATTTAATATTTAACTGTTGCATTGCATGACGAAAATACAGGAACACAGAAGATAAAAAGGAGGCTTTGTACTATGAGCAGTACAGCAACAAACATTTCTATCCTTGCACCGCTGAGCGGGCAGGCAGTTGCACTGGATCAGGTTCCGGATCCAGTATTTTCAAGCAAAGCGCTGGGCGATGGCGCTGCCATCATTCCTTCCAACGGAAAAATTTACAGCCCGGTAACCGGTGAAGTATCCACCATAGCCGCTACACAGCACGCCTATGGGTTTTCCACCGCAGACGGACTTGACATCCTGATCCATGTAGGTCTGGAAACAGTTGCTCTGAACGGAGAAGGATTCACCGTACATATCAAAGAAGGCGATCAGGTGAAAGCCGGAGATTTGATCGCAGAGGTCGATCTGGAATTTCTGAAAACCAAAGAGATCAATCCAATCACGCCTGTTATCATCTGCGGAGGCGCTGATGAATTGACGATGAACGCTGCATCTGGTAAAGTGAATGCAGGAAAAACCACAGTCCTCAAACTTACAAAAGCAGCAGAGACTATGGCTGAGAGTGCAGCCGTATCAGAGCCAGAGAAAAAAGAAAAGAAAAAAATGGCTATTGACTTTGATTTCCTTCAGAAACTGGGAAAAGTTCTGATGACGGTTATCGCAGTTATGCCTGCTGCCGGTATCATGTTAAGTGTCGGTAAACTGGTTCAGATGGCCGGTGCAGACATTTCCATTTTGATGACGATCGGAAGCACGATGGAAAACATCGGATGGGCAATCATCGGCAACTTACATATCCTTTTTGCAGCCGCAATCGGTGGTTCCTGGGCAAAAGAACGTGCAGGCGGCGCATTCGCAGCTGTGATCTCTTTTATCCTGATCAACCGTATTACCGGTGCACTGTTCAATGTTACTTCTGATATGCTTGCTGATCCGACTGCTGTGGTATACAGCTTCTTCGGTCAGGAAATGGTAGTAGAAAACTACTTTACCTCCATTCTTGGCTCCCCGGCTCTCAATATGGGTGTATTCGTAGGTATTATTGCCGGTTTCGTAGGCGGTGTTGTTTACAACAAATTTTACAACTTCCGCAAATTACCGGATGCCCTGTCCTTCTTCAACGGAAAACGTTTTGTTCCGCTGGCAGTGATCGCTTACTCTACCGTCATTTCACTGATCATGGCAGCCATTTGGCCAGTGGTTCAGGCAGGTATTAACGCTTTTGGTGTATGGATTGCAAACTCTTCTTCCACTTCACCGATCTTTGCACCATTTATCTATGGTACTCTGGAACGTCTGTTGCTGCCGTTTGGTTTGCACCATATGCTGACGATCCCGATGAACTACACTTCCTTTGGCGGAACCTATACCATCATGACTGGTGTAAGTGCCGGAACTCAGGTATTCGGACAGGATCCTCTGTGGCTTGCATGGATCACAGACCTGATCAACTTCAAGGACGCAGGTGACCTGACATCCTACGGAAATCTGCTTGCAACCGTAACCCCGGCACGTTTTAAAGTCGGTCAGATGATCGGTGCTACCGGTCTTCTGCTTGGTATTGCACTGGCTATGTATCGCCGTGTAGACAAAGATAAAATGAAAAACTATCGTTCCATGTTTATCTCTACGGTACTGGCTGTCTTCTTAACAGGTGTTACCGAGCCTCTGGAATTTATGTTCATGTTCTGTGCACTGCCTCTGTATATCGTATATGCAGTTCTTCAGGGATGTGCGTTCGCAATGGCCGGTATTATGGATCTTCGTCTCCACTCCTTTGGTAACCTGGAGCTTTTGACCCGTATTCCAATGTCCTTAAAAGCAGGTCTTGCAGGAGATATCATCAACTTCCTGATCTGCTGTGTAATCTTCTTTGTGATCGGCTATGCCGTTGCTTATTTTATGATTGGAAAGTTCAAATACGCTACTCCGGGACGCCTTGGCAACTACACCGACGAAGGCTCAGAGGAAAATGACACCGCTGCTTCCACTGTAAATACAGGAGACAACAGTCAGCCGGAACGTATCATTGCCCTTCTTGGAGGACGCGAGAACATTACACTGGTAGATGCCTGCATGACCCGCCTTCGTGTAACCGTCAAAGATCCTTCCAAGGTTGCCGATGCGGCTGCATGGAAAGCAGAAGGTGCTCTTGGACTGGTAACCAAAGATAACGGTATCCAGGCAATCTATGGTCCAAAAGCAGATGTTTTAAAATCTGATATCAACGATATTTTATAAATATATGAAAATACTGACTCTTAATACACATAGTCTGATAGAAGAAAATTATCAGGAAAAATTGCAAAAGTTTGCTATGATCATCCAAAGAGAACAGCCGGACATCATTGCTCTCCAGGAAGTCAACCAGTCAGTCAGTGCACCACTGGCTGACCCTGACCGGCTGACAGACTATTTCCCATGTCAGGATAACTATGTATCCATCCGTCAGGATAACCACGCCGCGCAGGCTGCCTGGCTGCTCCATCAGGCAGGTCTTACCTATCACTGGACCTGGCTGGCACTGAAACTGGGATATGGGAAATACGATGAAGGAATCGCTCTTTTCAGCCGCCAGCCGATTACCAACACCGATTCATTTCGTATCAGCCTGACTTCTGATTATGGAAACTGGAAAATGCGTAAAGTTCTGGGCATTCAAACGCAAGGAAGAAACGACTGGTTCTACACCGTCCATATGGGCTGGTGGAACGATACCGAAGAGCCATTTCAATCTCAGTGGAAGCATCTGGAATTCTGTCTAAAAGAAAAAAAGGCTTCCGGTATAGTATGGCTAATGGGTGATTTTAACAGCCCCGCCGAGATCAGGGCGGAAGGATATGATTTTATCCATTGTTCCGGCTGGAAAGATACGTATCTTCTGGCCAAACAGAAAGACGACGGGATCACCGTCGCAGGCGTCATCGATGGATGGCGCGACAAAATCAAAGATTCCGATTCTCATACAAACAGAAACGGAATGCGTATTGACCACATCTGGTGCAGCCAGAATGTTCCGGTCATATCATCTAATATTGTGTTCAATGGTTCTAATGGTCCAGTTGTATCCGACCATTTTGGCCTTATGATACATACGAAAGGAGCAGATGAATCATGAGCAGAGCAGCAGGTATTTTATTAGCGATTTCCAGTCTGCCATCCAAATACGGAATCGGATGCTTTTCCAAAAGCGCCTATGATTTCGTTGACTGGCTGAAAAAAGCCGGTCAGACATACTGGCAGATACTGCCGCTTGGTCCTACCAGCTACGGAGATTCCCCCTACCAGTCATTCTCCACATTCGCCGGTAATCCTTACTTTATCAGCCTGGAATCCCTGATTGAAGAGGGTGTCCTTACAAAAGAGGACTGCGATAAAGCTGATTTTGGTCAGAAAGACAATGATATCAATTATAAGAATCTTTATGTTGAGCGTTACAGACTCCTCCGCCAGGCATATGAACGCAGCAACATCAGTAAAGATCCTGCATATCAGAAATTCATTGCCGATAACCAGTGGTGGCTGTCC
>JAFYTM010000037.1 GCA_017558865.1 Lachnospiraceae bacterium | reverse complement strand
GGTCACAAAGCCCTCTTCTTCTTCCAACTGCTTTGCCAGAGCCTCGATATACTCTACTTCTGATATGATCTTTTTGATCTTTTTCTGTGTACCGGTAAAATACTGCAGTCCCTTCACCTTCAGATGCGGATATTCTGCTCTATGCTGAATCAGCTCACGCACATCTGTCTCGCTCATGCCGAACTGATTGCCGCTGGTCACCCGAAGAAGAATTTCCACCTTTCTATCCAACTCCTTGGCACAGGCATGCACCAGCTCAAACTGATTTTTTGATTCAGCCGTATAATGAATGACACCCTGTTTCATGGCATAAAGCACATCATCGTACTCTTTGTTCACGCCGGACAGCACAATTTTCTCCATAACCAGTCCATTCCTGACACAAATATGGAATTCTCCCGGAGAACAGACCTCATAACGCTCTACCAGCTCATCCATGTCACCCAGCAAAAACGGGTTTGCCTTAATTGCAAAGCACAGCTTCGCAAGACGAATCATCTCTGCCACCCATGCCGCCCGCTGCTTTAACCTGTCTATATCAAATACAAAAGCCGGTGTCCCAAGAGACTCTGCCAGCTCCTGCAGTTTTATCTCATTCATGTTCTGTTATCCTCTCTGATAATCTGCCATCAACAATTTACGGTCAATCTTTCCGTTCTTTGTCATCGGCATCGTCTCCACCTGACGGAATACATTCGGAATCATAAATTTCGGAATCTTCTCCGCCAACTGGCTGATAATCTCCTTTGAACTCAGATCACCCACATAAAAACCGATGATCTTCGTGTTCGGTTCATCATAGATACAACAAACTCTGGAGATTCCATCCAACGCCTGAAATGCCGCTTCGATCTCGCCCAGCTCAATCCGATGCCCCATATGTTTGATCTGAAAATCCTTACGGGTCACATAATACAATTCACCCTGTTCATCATACCGCCCCAGATCACCGGTCCGGTAAATCGGTTCCAGATAACGCTGATTCAATGGATTCTGGACGAATACTTCGTTCGTCTTATCCCAGTTCCGATAATACCCCAGCGCCAATGCTGTACCCGAGACACAGATCTCTCCCAGAACCTGCGATTCCGTCACCAGATGATCCTTCTCATCCAACAGAAATACTCTTTCATTCGGGAATGCGATACCAATCGGCAAAACCTGATCCTCGGTAAATTCCCGGTCTACTACATAATACGTACAGTTACAGGTAATCTCTGTCGGACCGTACAGGTTCACATACAGAACATCCGGCAAATATTCCTTCCAGTAATTCAGATGCTTGACCGGCATTACTTCTCCACTGAACATGACACGGCGAATGCTGGTCGGCACTTTATATTTAAAACCTTTCACCATTGACACAATACACAACGCTGAAACTGCCCATGTGAGATTTGTTACCTTTCTGTCACAGAGGAAATCCAAAAGTTTCTTTGGTATAGAAAAGAATTTTTTCGGAATCACTTCCACTGTAGCGCCTACTTTCATCGCCGGATAGATATCCTTAACAGACACATCAAAATCAAACGGCGCCTGATTGGCAATGACATCATCACTGGTAAATCCAAAAATATTGGTAAAATGCTCGGTAAAATCAATCACCGAACGATGAGACACTACCACACCTTTTGGTACACCCGTCGAACCTGATGTAAAATTCGTATACAGCGGGTCTACATCACAGAAATGTTGTCTCCGTTCTTTCAATCGCTTCTCATCGATCTCATTTTTAACCAAAGCTTCTGCCAGTAGGATCTCTCCCTGAAATCCCAGTGCCTGTATCTTTTCCAGAAGCTTCTCACTAGTCACGACCGCTGTCGCCTCCAGTGTATCCAGAATCGTCAGAATACGGTCTGTCGGCTGCTCCGGTTCTACTAACGTATAAAAGCAGCCCGCATAGACTGCTCCCATAAATACATTCAAAGTCCACGCCTCTTTCTCCATCAGGACAGGAACAGGCGCATTCTGAGGAAGCACTGCTGCCAGAGCACTGCCGATCCTTCTTGCATTTTCCATAACCTGTGCATAACTGTAGCTGTTCTCCAGGTCTTCGTATGCCGCTTTTTCGGGACAGGAAGCTGCACTCGCCTCCAGATAATCCAGGATATTCTGAACCATGAACTTCTCCTTTGTCATCTATTTTTTCTTCATTTCCAACACTTTTCGCGCCGGATTGCCAAACTGCTTCTCACCGTCCGGCACATCCTTGATCGCCACTGCACCAATACCAAGGTAGGCTCCATCACCCACCGAGATCCGATTCGTCGTCACCGACATCGGTGCAACATACGTATGATCTCCCACATGACAATGCCCGGAAACACTGGCTTTTCCACTGATCA
Organism: Lachnospiraceae bacterium; assembly: GCA_017558865.1. Classification (GTDB taxonomy): domain Bacteria; phylum Bacillota; class Clostridia; order Lachnospirales; family Lachnospiraceae; genus Hominiventricola. The sequence continues at coordinate 1,938 of JAFYTM010000037.1, read as the reverse complement.
GCGTACCTTCTCCGATCTGACAGTTATGACCCACATCACCCAGCAAACCGATCATCGATCCTTTTCCAAGAACTGTTGTTCTCGTGTCACCTGCCGCAAGCACTGCACCAGCAAGCAGCAGACATCCATCCTCTATCACCGTTCCTGCCAGATGAGGCAATGTTCTGCACTCCCCGCTTTCCGGACGGTAAATGTCCGCATCTTCTACACCGATCAGACATTTTTCCTTGATCTGTACATCATTTCCGATATGCACATGATCCTTGATCACGGTTCCTGCTCCGATCTCACACCGGTCACCGATCACCACGCCTCTTCCAATGATACAGAATGGTCCGATCAATACATCTGCCCCAATCCTGGCATCTGTACTGATATAGCTTCCATTCACCATCCTCATATCGACCGGAGTCATCAGCTTTACCATCCGCTTCAGCAAATCACCATACAGATTCTTTGGCATACTGCTTTTCAGCTGTACACAGGAAGGGTCAAAATCCAGTTTCACATCCTCTTTGGTAATGAAAACGCTGTTCCTAACCTCTGTATACTGTTCTGCCAGATCCCCTTTTACAAAAATCAGCGTATTGTTTTCCGGTGCTTCCGGATCGGACACACCATAGATCTGGAAATCCTCACAGGTTTCCCTTGGAAAATAGGTTCCAAGAAGCTTCGCTGCTTTTATATCACATACTTTAAACATCAAACTCTCCTGCCATATCGGTACTCTTGAAATTCTTCAAAGGCAGCCTGACCGGTACACCATCTTTCTGACTCTTATAGATGGCAAGCACCATCTCCAGCGCATTCCTTCCGGCAACTGCATCCACATATGGAGCCCTGTCATTCTGGATCGCGTCCATCACATCCGCATACAGGCTGGTATGTCCATTCCCATACACATTGCTGGTTGCCTCCTGCAGATTCTTATTCGCATGGTCTTCATCCGTTTCATCTGCAAAATCCCATACATCAATATTATTCGTAGACTTACCGCCAATCTTCACCGTGCCATGCTCGCCAAAGATATACAGCGTCTCTTCCAGATTCTGCGGATATACATTGGTTGTGCCCTCGATCGTTGCAACTGCTCCGTTCTTAAACTTCACTACTGCCATACCGATATCTTCTGCTTCCAGATAATGATGGAACTGCTGACGGGTCGTACCGTAGACCTCATCCACCTCATCACCAAACATCCAGCGAAGGAGATCAATGCCATGAATACACTGATTCATCAATGCACCGCCGTCAGATTCCCATCTTCCTCTCCAGGGAGCCTGATCATAGTAGTTCTGATTACGATTCCAGCGCACATGGATGGAACCATGAGAAAGCTTTCCAAAACGTCCTGCTTCCAGTGCCTTTCTGGCTTCCTGTACTGCGATATTAAAACGGTTCTGATGACAGGCAGATACTTTTACTCCTTTTTCCTCTGCACGGCGGATGATCTCATCGGCATCTTCGATGCTCATCGCAATCGGCTTCTCGATAATGCAGTTCACACCATGATCGATACAGAACAGAGCAATCTCCGCATGAATGCCGCTCTCCGTTGCAATACCGACCAGCTCCGGCTGAACCTCTTCTACCATCTTCTGATAATCTGTATAACGTGCGATAGACGCATCCTTTTCCAGTCCATGCTTTGCAAGCAGACTTTCCATATTTTCCGGAAGAACATCACACACTGCTGCAAATTCCAGATCATTATTTAAAACGGCCTTCACATGGTTTGTCGCAATGCGACCGCAGCCAATCAATGCATATTTCATTATAATACCTCAATATTTTCTCTGTTCTCTATATTCTTCATCGCATTCTTTGTATCAAAAATTGCCTTTGCATACTGCTGTACAAACGCATAATCCACATTTGTATGAGAGGCTGTGATCATGACCAGATCCGCACTTTCCACCAGTTCCTGTGTCAGCTCTG
>JAFYTM010000036.1 GCA_017558865.1 Lachnospiraceae bacterium | reverse complement strand
CGCATCCCATCCTGCATATTTCAGCTTTGCACCCCAGATTCCGCCGGAGTTGGACGCTGCGATCATACCGGTCAGCGGAGATTTGGTACATACCATATATCTTCCTGAAGATGGAGACAGAGAACCGGTCATCGGTCCGGTAATATACACCAGTTTATTATCTGCAGATAATGGATCTACCGTCGCTACACCCTCATCATACAGAATCTTCGTACCAAGACCACGACCACCGATAAATTTTTTTGCCAACTCAAGGTCGAGCTTTTCTACTTTTATTTCACCCGTGGTAAGATTGATACGCGCCAGTTTTTCATAATAACATCCGCTCATAAAATTAACCTCCGTTTTATTCATTTTGTACGTTTATCATATCGTTTCGTACATTCTTTTTCAACAGAAGTACCAGTATTCTTGAAAGTTCGCGCGAAATGAGCTATATTAACACCAAACAGTATTTACGGAGGGATAGGCTTTGGAGCAAAACAAATCATTATCCACACAGGAGGTTGCCAACATCCTCCATGTCAGTAAAAGTACCATCTACGAACTGATCCGAAAAGGCGAGATCACGTCCTATAAGATTGGACGCAAGGTTCGATTTACTCAGGAAGATGTTGATGCATACATCGGACGTTCCCGACATTCTCAGCGAGTGACATCACCGGTAAAAAAGACCTCTGTACAGAGCACACTTCTCAGAGGAGAACCAAACCCGGAACCCCCTCTGATCATTGCAGGACAGGATGTTATTCTTGATCTTCTTTCCAACCATCTGCATCAAAATGGAATCTCATCCGTCCGGGCATACCTTGGAAGCTTTGAAAGCATCCTGGCTCTCTATCAGGATCATGTACATATCGCCACTTCCCATCTGTGGGACTCGGACAGTAATCTTTACAATCTGCCTTACGTCCGGCGACTGATGCCTGGTACTCATGCTGTGATTGTCAATCTCTCTTACCGCATGCAGGGATTTTATGTATTAAAAGGAAATCCAAAAAATATCCATACATGGGAAGATCTTATCCGTCCGGATGTTACGATTCTGAATCGCAAAAAAGGCTCCGGTTCCCGTATTCTTCTGGATGAGCATCTGTTTTCCCTTGGACTTTTACCCAATCAGATCCGAGGATATGAAACAGAAGTCCCTTCACATTTGACTGCTGCCACCGCGATTGCAGAGGGACAGGCAGATGTCTCCATTGGTACCAGAAGAGTGACCAAACAGTTCCCTGATCTGGAATTTATTCCAATGCAAAGGGAACAGTGCGATCTGATTATAAAAAAAGAACTTTTTAACACATCAAAGATACAGACATTGCTTCAGATCCTTCGATCTGATATTTATCAGAAAGAGGTTCATGCCATTGCAGACAATGACTATTCGGATCTGGGCAAGATTGTCGGGGAGGTTTAAATATGTTATCTGTTAAGACACCAGAAGAGGTCTATGAGATTATCCAGCAGGAGTTCCAGACACTGACTGAACGGACAGAGTATGTGTCTCTCTATGAAGCATGCGGCCGTGTACTTGCAGAAGATATCTGTGCGGCGGAATATGTTCCGGCATTTAACCGTTCTACCGTAGATGGTTTCGCTGTACATGCCAAAGACACCTTTGGCTGCAGTGACAGTATTCCTGCGATTCTGGAAAATACAAAAGAAATTTTTATGGGACAGGAAGCCGACTTTACACTGGAAACCGGTTTTTGCGCCCCAATTCCGACCGGAGGACAGCTTCCAGACGGCGCAGATGCTGTTCAGATGGTTGAATTTTCTGAAGACTACGGCGACGGTACAACCGGTATCTTAAAACCAGTAGCACCTGGCAACAATGTCATTTTAAAGGGCGATGATGTTTACCCTGGTAAATCCGTTCTTCCTGCCGGCAGAAAACTGAATGCTCAGGATATTGGTGCACTGGCCGCACTTGGTATTATAAAGGTGCCTGTCGTTTCCCAATTAAAGGTTGCCATCCTGTCTACCGGAGACGAGCTGGTTCCACCGGAAAATGCTCCAAAACCAGGGCAGATCCGGGATGTCAACAGCAGTCTTGTAGCTGCACTCATCGCACAGTGCGGTGCCATTCCGGTAAACTACGGTATTACACAGGATCAGGAAGCATTGCTGGATGCCGCTGTAAAAAAAGCGGTCTCTGAATGTGATGTTATTCTGATCTCCGGCGGAAGCAGTGTCGGCGTGAAAGATGCAACCTGCAGAATCATCGAATCACAGGGGCAGCTTTTATTTCACGGAATTGCCATGAAGCCCGGCAAACCAACGATCTTTGGCAAGATTGGACATAAACCAATCATCGGACTTCCAGGACATCCGGTTGCTGCATTCTTTATCACTCACTTATTTGTTCGTCCGCTTCTTGCAAAACTTACCGGACAAATGCTGTCTGAATTCCAGGCAACTGCAATACTCTCAGAATCCGTAGAAGCCAATCACGGACGTGCCCAGTATACAGGTGTATTTTTACAGAAAAAAAACGGGCAGTTGATCGCACATCCGATTCGCGGTAAATCAGGACTGATTACCACACTTGCCGGATCAGACGGTTATTTCTGCATTCCCCGTGACTGCGAGGGACTTCCGGCCGGTGCATGTGTCCAGATTACCTTATATTCTGTGGATTAATATAAATAGAAAAAGGAGTTCTTATTATGGCTTTTGAAT
>JAFYTM010000035.1 GCA_017558865.1 Lachnospiraceae bacterium | reverse complement strand
TGGGCATTATATAGAGAGCGGTTTTCTATATATGACAATAAGAACCCGAAAGGGTCTTTAAATACAACAATAACCCGAGAGGGTTCACATATATGCGGGTGTAGTTCAATGGTAGAACACTAGCCTTCCAAGCTAGATACGTGGGTTCGATTCCCATCACCCGCTTACCTGAAAAGGTATATATATATATGCACGAGTGGCTCAGTGGTGGAGTATCGCCTTGCCAAGGCGAGGGTCGCGGGTTCGAATCCCGTCTCGTGCTCTTATGAGACGAAGCAGAAACGTTGAAAAATCAATGTTTCTGTTTTTTTGTGTCTTTAAATCTGTAGACAGCTGCAGACATCCGGTTTTTAGAAAATTAGACAATGATAGTTATGAATTTTGTTTTATCAGGGTATACTTCCATATTATTAGGAAGGAACTGGTGAAATGAAAAAGACAAAAATTATCTGTACAATGGGTCCGAATGCGGATGATCGTGATATGTTGATGAAGCTTGCACTGCATGGCATGGATGTGGCGAGATTTAATTTTTCTCATGGGGATTATGAAGAACAAAAAAACCGATTGGAGCTGTTGAAAAGCGTGCGGGACGAATTAGGACTTCCCATTGCTGCACTTTTGGATACTAAAGGTCCGGAGATTCGGACGGGACTTTTGAAAGATGGGAAGAAAATTGTATTGAAAGAAGGCTCTTATTATATCCTCACAACCAGAGATATTGAAGGTGATGATCAAATCTGTCATGTAAACTATGAGGGATTGGCAAGATGTGTGCGGCCGGGAACACGCATTTTGATTGATGACGGTTTGATTGATTTGGAAGTAGATCGGGTAGAAGATACAGAGATTTATTGTCGAGTAGTCAGTGGCGGTGAGTTGGGGCAGCGTAAAGGCGTGAATGTACCTAAGACCAGAGTGGATCTGCCGGGGCTGACAGAAAAGGATAAACAGGATATTCGTTTTGGAATTGAACAGGGATTTGATTTTATTGCAGCTTCTTTTGTACGGAATGCAGAAGTGATACGGGAGATTCGTGGAATTCTGGATATGGCTGGTTCCAGAATTAAGATTATTGCGAAAGTAGAAAATGAAGAAGGCATAGAAAATCTGGATGAAATTATTCAGGAAAGTGATGGAATCATGGTTGCCAGAGGAGATCTGGGTGTGGAAATACCGCCTCAGATGTTGCCATATATTCAGAAGGAAATGATTCGAAAATGCAATCTGGCGTGTAAGACGGTAATTGTCGCAACACAGATGCTGGATTCCATGATCCGTAATCCTCGTCCAACACGGGCAGAGGTGACGGATGTTGCAAATGCGGTCTATGAAGGTGCAGATGCGGTGATGCTGTCAGGTGAAACTGCTATGGGAAAATATCCACTGGAGGCACTTCGGATGATGACGCAGATCTGCAGGGATACAGAAGCACATTTAGACAAATCTTTTTATAGGAAGAGACGCATCAGCCAGGAACATCAAAGCAGTGTATCTAATGCAGTCTGTTATTCCACGGTATCTACAGCACATGATCTTCAGGCAAAAGCAATTGTTGCGCCCAGTATGAGCGGTTTTACAGCATGGATGCTGTCAAAATGGAGGCCTCAGACACCGATCATTGGTTTGTCTCCTGATGCACAGGTGGTTCGGCAGATGCAGTTATACTGGGGTGTACTGCCGTTTCAGGCGAGAAGAGCAGATTCTACAGATATCCTGATCTATTCTTCTCTGGAACTTTTGAAACAGAAAGGTGTCATCTATGAGGGAGATCTGGTTGTAACGACTGCCGGTGTCGTACGGGAACAGGGAGGCTCTGGAAGAAGACGGTACACCAATATGATGCGAGTGGTGGAAGTAGAATAGGATTAGCTGAAAAAGGCTTCTGCGGAGAGCAGAAGCCTGAATTATCGAGGGAGTGGGGACTTTTTCAAGTCCCCTAAAGTGTTATGAATGAAATACTGATGTGTTCCAGTTACGAGTATTATCATATCAGTCAATTGTGACCAAAGTGTGGTGCGCAGATTAAGGATTTCTAAAAAAAAGAAAGAAATACAAAACAAACAGGAAAGAAAGTTGCAATCCGGCGGATATATGATAAAATACTTGAAAGAGGTGGGATATGAAGATATTATTGGCAGCAGTCAATGCAAAATATATCCATTCCAATCTGGCTGTATATAGTTTAAAGGCAGTGACCCGCAGATTTGGGGAACAGATTGAGATTGGAGAATACACGATCAATCAGCAGATGGATGAGATATTAAGTGATATTTATAGAAAGCAGCCGGATGTGGTTGCTTTTTCGTGCTATATCTGGAATGCGCGTATGATAGGAGAACTTCTGGAGGAGCTGCCGAAGGTATTGCCTCAGGTAAAACTTTGGGTCGGCGGACCAGAGGTTTCTTATGATGCAAAGGAATTTCTTCTGAAATATCCGAAGACCACGGGAGTTATGCGTGGTGAGGGAGAAAAGATATTTGAAAATCTGTGCGCATATTATATAGAAGAAAAAGGTTCATTGTCCGGGATACGGGGAATTACCTTCTGGGATGAACAGGGTGTAATCTTTGAAAATCCGGCAGAGGATCTGGTAAATATGGACAGTCTTCCATTTGCTTATGAGGAGCTTGATAGATTCAAACATAAAATCATTTACTATGAATCCAGCAGAGGCTGTCCGTTTCGGTGCAGTTATTGTCTTTCTTCTATCGATAAGTCCGTGAGATATCGAAGTCTTGATCTGGTAAAGAAGGAATTGTCCTGCTTTTTGGATGCACAGATTCCGCAGGTAAAATTTGTGGATCGCACATTTAACTGTCATCCGTCCAGAACAAAGGAATTGTGGCAGTGGATGATCGACCACGATAATGGAATTACGAATTTTCATTTTGAAGTGGCAGCCGATTTGATTACAGAGGAAGAGCTGGCACTGATGAGCCGGATGCGTCCTGGTCTGATTCAGCTTGAGATCGGTGTACAGTCTACCAATCCAGACACGGTAAGAAAGATTGACCGTACGATGGATATACAGAAAGTGGCAGATGTGGTGGCAAAGGTAAAAAGCTTTGGAAACATTCATCAGCATCTGGATCTGATTGCAGGATTGCCGGAAGAGGATCTGGAAAGTTTCAAAAGGTCTTTTGATGATGTGTTCAGGATGGAGCCGGAGCAGCTGCAGCTTGGTTTTCTGAAGGTATTAAAAGGTGCAAAGATGCATCAAAAAGCATTGGAATATGGGATTTCCTACCATACACAGCCGGTGTATGAGGTGCTTGCTACGCGGTGGATTTCATACACAGAGATTCTGTTGCTGAAGGGTGTGGAGGAGATGGTGGAGGTTTATTATAACAGTCATCAGTTTGAACGTACTATTCAGGAGCTTCTGAAAAGGTATGAATCTCCATTTGATTTCTTCCATGAACTTGCTTTATATTATGAAGGGAAAGGATATGCAAAGATCAGTCATTCCCGTATGGCGAGATATGATATCCTGCGGGAATTCCTGCAGGACAAAGGATGGAAAGAGAATATCTTTGATCAGTGTATGGTTTATGATCTGTATGCGCGGGAAAATCTAAAAAGCCGTCCCGTATTTGCAGCAGAATTGAGTCCATACAAGGAGCAGTTAAAGCAATATACTAGAGAATATGGCCGTCAGGTTCATGTAGAAGTGTTTGAACAGGAGGATGGTCCGGTGTTTGTGATGTTCGATTATCGCAGGAGAAATCCTTTGACAAATGAGGCTTATGTGGAGAAGCTGAGAGGCTGACACCGATTGAGGAGCATAACAAATGATATACGATTATATAGTGCTGGATGTGGAGACTACAGGTTTAAATCCGGCAAAGGATAAATTATTGGAAATAGGTGCAGCTCGTGTGATTGACGGTGAGGTTTCGGAAATATACAGTACATTAATCAATACGGGAGTTCCGATCCCAGAGAGGATACAGGAGCTGACAGGGATCACGGATGAGATGCAGAAGAGCGGAAAAAAGACTGAAACTGCGATCCGGGAGTTTGTGGAATTTTGCGGAAATCTTCCTGTATTGGGACATAATGTACAGTTTGATTTTGGATTTTTGAAGCAGACGGCTGTGAATCATGGACTGATTTTTGAAAAAGAAGCACTTGATACACTGAAAATAGCAAGAAAGGTACTTCCCGATATACCATCCCGGAAGCTTCCGGATATGTGCAGCCATTATCAGGTGAATCCTGGGAATTCTCACAGAGCGTTGGATGATGCGATTGCCTGCCATGAGATTTTGTGGAAAATGTGGGATGAATTTGGAATGGATCATTCGGACGCGTTTACGCTTCACCCGTTGACGTATTCAGCGAAAAAACAGAGTCCGATTACAAATTCGCAAAAAGCATACTTGAATGATTTACTGAAATATCATAGAATAGATACTAATATTTGTATCGAGGATATGAGCAGAAGTGAAGCTTCCCGTATGATTGATCAGATGATTTCTCAGTATGGACGGATGATACGTTAGAAAGGATGTATGGAATGAAATTATATAGTGAAAAGAACAGAAGAAAGTTTGCTGCAGTGATTGTTGTATTTCTGGTAGTTGCGATGGTGCTTCCGTTGTTTTTATATGCCCTGTAAAGGACAAAAGAGGAGAAAAAATCTATGAGAAGATTTATAAGGAACGCGTTTCTGGGAATCTGTCTGCTGGTGCTTTGCACAGGAATGACTGTTTGTGCAGCAGAAGATACGATTCTTGCGGGTATTCGAATCGATCAGGTGGATGTATCAGGTATGACAAAAAGCGAAGCACTGGAAGCATTGAACGCTTATGAAGAGCGTCTTGGAGAGCAGATGATCTCTTTGGGAATCGGCGAGCATATACTTGAGGCTGAGCTTTCCAGATTTGGTGTGGAATTTTCCAATGAAGAAGTGGTGGATGAAGCACTTGGAGTTGGACGTACCGGAAATATTGTAAAAAGATATAAGGATCAGAAGGATCTTAAGAAAGATGGAAAAGTCTTTGCACTTAGCTGGACGGCAGATGAGGCTCTTGTGCGTGAATTTGTGGAGGAAAAGTGCACCGTCTACGATCAGGAAGCACAGAATGCTTCTCTGAGTCGTGAAAATGGTCAGTTCAATTTTGTGCCAGGGCAACAGGGACTGGTGCTGGATGTGCATTCTTCTGTTCAGACTATTATGAGTTATCTGGAAGATGGATGGACCACAGAGAACAGCGGTGAGATGGTAGAGCTTAAAACAAAGATTACGGAGCCGGAAGGAAGTGCGGAAGAGCTGGCATATGTAAAAGATCTTCTGGGAACCTATTCGACCAGTTTTTCTACTTCAGGTGCTAACCGTCGTAAGAATGTGAACAGCGGTGCAGATCATATCAATGGAACGGTGCTTTATCCGGGAGAACAGTTTTCTGCATATGAGACAGTCGCTCCGTTTACAGAGGCCAACGGTTATGCGATGGCAGGTTCCTATCTGAATGGAGAAGTGGTAGACAGTATGGGAGGCGGCATCTGTCAGGTGTCTACTACCTTATATAATGCCGTCATTCGTGCAGAGCTGGATATCATAGAGCGTTTTCCGCATTCTATGGTGGTACATTATGTAGATATTTCGGAAGATGCAGCGATTGCAGGAACGTATAAGGATTTTAAATTTGTGAACTCTACGGACTATCCGATCTACATAGAAGGATATACGACATCGGATAAAAAAGTGGTATTTAATATTTATGGAAAAGAGACTCGTGATCCGAACCGCACGATCAAGTTTGAAAGTGTAAAGCTTGAGGAGGTACCGGCGGGAACCAGACTTCAGGACAATGCCGGTCTTCCGATTGGAACAAAAAAAGTATCCTCCGGTGATCCGGGATATAAGGCAGAGCTTTATAAGATTGTGTACGTCAATGGAAAAGAGACGGAACGTGTTCGGGTAAACAAAAGTAATTACCAGCCAAGCAGCCGGGTTGTTACATATGGAACAGCTGGTGATCCGGTAATTTCAGAAAACTTAAGAGCAGCGATTGCGCTTCAGGATGAAGCTCTTGCAGATGCCAATATAGTGCCGTTTCGAACTGCTCAGTAAGAAGGATAATTTATGGAAATAGGGAAAGTGCCTGAGAGTATATTAAAGAGGGCAATTTTTAAACAAATACGTACAAAAAGAGAAGAAGTACTGTTGGGAGCAGGTGTGGGTGAAGACTGTGCAGTGATGCAGCTTGCTCCAGGAGAAGTCTTTGTTCTGTCTACCGATCCGATTACGGGAACGGACAAAGATATGGGGGCACTTGCAATTCAGATTACAGCAAATGATCTTGCCAGTTCAGGTGCAGAGCCGGTCGGAGTTCTTTTGACGGTACTGCTTCCGCCAACAGCAGATGAGCCGCTGATTCGTCAGTTGATGAAGGAAGTGGAATGCGCCTGTGAAAAACTGCATATACAGGTGATGGGAGGTCATACCGAGATCACGGCAGCAGTCAACCAGCCGCTGATTTCTGTGACAGGTGTTGGAAAGGTTCAGAAGGATCAGCTGGTGACGAGTGCAGGAGCATCTGTAGGCGATGATGTGATTGTGACGAAGTGGATCGGTATTGAAGGAACTTCTATTATTGCAAAAGAAAAAGAGAAGGAGCTTTTGCAGAGATTTTCCAGACCTTTTGTAGAAGAAGCGAAAAATTTTGATCAGTTTTTGTCGGTAGTTCCGGAGGCTGCAATCGCCGTTAAGTCCGGCGTCAGTGCCATGCATGACGTGACGGAGGGCGGTGTTTATGGAGCACTCTGGGAGCTTGCAGAAGCATCTGGTGTCGGACTTGAAATCGATTTAAAGGCGATTCCGGTTCGTCAGGAGACGATCGAAATCTGCGAATGTTTTCGCCTGAATCCGTATCAACTGATTTCCAGTGGATGTATGTTGATGACTGCCAGAGATGGACGCAGACTTGTGCGGGATCTGGAACAGGCAGGGATAAAAGCTGCCCTGATTGGTCGCTGTGTAGAAGGAAAAGCGAAAAAGATTGTGAATGGTGAGGATGTCGCTTATCTGGAACGACCGAGGGCCGATGAATTGTATAAGATTTATGAATAGAGGAATAGGAAATGAGAGAAAAGATTTTGACTTATATTGAGCGCAACAGCCGCGTGAATTTAAAAGATCTGGCGATTTTACTTGGAACGGATGAAGTAATGATTGCAAATGAGATCGCTGCGATGGAAAAAGAAGGTGTTATTTGTGGTTATCACACGTTGATTGACTGGGATAAGACAGGTTCTGAGAAAGTGACTGCATTGATTGAAGTAAAGGTAACTCCGCAGAGAGGTCAGGGATTTGACAAGATTGCAGAGCGTATTTATAACTATCCGGAGGTAGACTGTGTCTATCTGATTTCCGGCGGTTTTGATTTTATGGTAATGATCGAAGGAAAGACCATGCGTGATGTGGCACAGTTTGTATCTGATAAACTGTCTCCGCAGGAGTCTGTACTGAGTACGGCAACTCATTTTATTCTGAAAAAATACAAAGATCACGGTTCTGTGATGGTTCATCAGAGTAAAGATGAAAGGATGTTGATTACCCCATGAGAAATCCATTATCCGATGCAGTCGTAAATATAAAACCATCCGGTATTCGTAAATTTTTTGATCTCGTCAGTGAGATGGAGGATGCAATCTCTCTAGGTGTTGGTGAGCCGGATTTTGATACTCCGTGGCACATTCGTGATGAGGGTATTTATTCTCTTGAAAAGGGACGTACCTTTTATACATCCAATGCCGGATTGAAAGAACTGAAAGTCGAGATTTGTAAATATCTGAATCGTCGTTATCATGTGGAGTATAATTTTCAGAATGAGGTTCTTGTTACCGTAGGAGGAAGCGAAGGTATTGATATGGCGATGCGTGCCATGTTGAATCCTGGAGATGAGGTTCTGATTCCGCAGCCCAGTTATGTATCCTATGAACCGTGTGCAGTTCTTGCAGGAGCTAAGCCGGTGATCATTGAATTAAAAGCAGAGAATGAATTCCGTCTGACGGCTCAGGAGCTGCGTGATGCCATCACTGACAAGACGAAATTGCTGGTGCTTCCATTCCCGAACAACCCGACAGGAGCGATCATGGAGAAAGCTGACCTGGAAGCTATTGCTGAGGTCATTATTGAAAAGGATATTTTTGTGCTTTCAGACGAAATCTACAGTGAATTGAGCTACAATGGAGAGCATGTGACGATCGCGAGTCTTCCTGGTATGTGGGAGAGAACGATTCTGATCAATGGATTTTCCAAAGCTTATGCGATGACCGGATGGAGACTTGGTTATGCCTGCGGACCCAAAGAGATCATTGCACAGATGACGAAGATTCATCAGTTTGCAATCATGTGTGCACCGACCACCAGTCAGTATGCGGCGGTAGAAGCACTTCGTAATGGAGACGAGGATGTTGCAAGAATGCGTGAAGCATACAATCAGAGAAGACGTTTCCTGATGCATGCATTCCGCGAGATGGGACTGGAATGTTTTGAACCGTTTGGCGCATTTTATGTATTTCCGTGTATTAAAGAGTTCGGTATGACTTCTGAGGAATTTGCAGAGCGTTTCCTGAAAGAAGAGAAGGTAGCAGTTGTGCCGGGTACGGCATTTGGTGACTGCGGAGAAGGATTCCTTCGTATTTCTTATGCATATTCTCTGGATAATCTGAAGCTTGCACTGGAGAAGATGAAGCGATTTGTAGAACGTCTCAGAGCGGAGCAGAAGAGAGGGTAATCCATATGGCATTGAATATTGTGTTATATGAGCCGGAGATTCCGGCTAATACCGGTAATATAGGACGAACCTGTGTAGCAACAGGAACCCGGCTTCATCTGATTGAGCCGTTGGGATTTCGTCTTGGCGAAAAGGAACTGAAACGTGCGGGCATGGATTATTGGAAGGATCTGGACGTGACCACGTATGTGGATTATGAGGATTTTCTGAATCGCAATCCTGGTGCCAAAATTTATATGGCAACTACAAAAGCTCCCAATGTATATTCAGATGTACAGTTTGAGCCGGATTGTTATATTATGTTTGGCAAGGAAAGCGCAGGAATTCCGGAGGAGATTCTGCATGAACATAAAGAAGATGCGATTCGGATTCCGATGAATTCTGATATTCGCTCTTTAAATCTGTCTAATTCCGTAGCAATTGTACTTTATGAGGCATTGCGACAGCATAATTTTGCAGATATGCAGCTGGAAGGAAAACTGACAAAATACGATTGGGATTAGATTTTCGGGAGAGGGAGTCTATGAAAAAGAAAGTACAGAAGCTGACCAAAAGAATCTTGTGTCTTCTGCTTGCGCTTTGCGTAGGCTCATCTACGTTTGCAGTGTATGCGGTCAGTCAGCAGACGCAGAGTCAGATTGATCAGATGCGTGAGGAACAGAAAAAAGCAGAAGAACAGAAAAATACACTTGAAAAAGAGCAGAATAAAATCAACAATCAAAAAGCAGAAACGCAGCAGTATCTGAAAAATCTCAATGCGCAGTCGAAGAGTCTGAATGAACAGATCGTAATTCTGAATGATGACATTACGGAAAAGGAAGCTGAGATTGAGAAAAAACTTCTGGAGATTGAAGAAGCTCAGAAGGAGCTGGATAAACAGTATCAGGATATGAAGATGCGTATTCAGTATATGTATGAAAACAGTCAGAGTACGGTACTGACGTATATCACAGCAGCTTTGACCACTGGTATTTCCGATATGCTGAATCAGATTGAATATGCAACGAATATTAATAATTATGACCGAAATATGCTGGAAAACTACAAGGAAGCCAAAGCATCTCTGGAGGAGCAGCATGCAGCATTGTTGGATGAACAGGAAGCCTTAAAGCTTCTAAAAGAAGAGACGGAAAAAAAGAAGCAGCAGGTGGCGAGCCAGCAAAAAGTAGCGGGTTCTAAGCTGAGTGAATTTGATGCTCTACTTGGCGGTCTGGAAGGACAGCTTCTCAGTGCGGGAGAGCTTGTGGCTGAGAAGACCCGTTTATTGAATGAATTGATTGCAAAAGCAGAGGAAGAAGAGCGTTGGGCAAAGATTCAGGCAGCTCAGAATGCGGCATCTTCCATGAATGGTGTAACGATTATTGCCGGAGATGCCAAGATATCCCGACATCACATTTCGCTGAGTGATGAAGAGATGCTGTGGCTTGCCGTGATGATCTATTGTGAAGCCGGCAATCAGGGATATGAAGGGCAGATTGCAGTCGGCAATGTCATTATGAACCGAGTACGAAGTGCCAAATATCCCAATTCACTCAAATCTGTATTGACGGCGGCGAAGCAGTTTGAACCATATGGTTCTGGTAAATTTGATTTGATTCTTCGTGCAGAACAGGATGATGATATTCCAAATAGAGTGACCTCGTCCTGCTGGCAGGCGGCGCGGGATTGTGTCAATAAGGCCGTGGATAATGCCAGCAATGTAGGAGATTCGTTGTTCTTCCGTACCTGGTCACCGGTACCGCAGCTGATCACCAATCTGGAAAATGGCGGGGTACCATATTGGATTATTAAGGATCATATCTTCTATTATTATTGGACCAGTTACAGTAATAAACCTTCTGTAAAACCTGAAGAGGATAAAGAGGAAGAAGAGAAGGAGGAAGAAGAAGAGAAGAAGGAAGAGGAAAAACCGGAAGAGACTCCGAAGGAGCCGGAAAAACCGGAGACACCGGAATCTTCTGATCAGACGCAGACGGATCAGGGTGGTCAGGGAAGTACCACAACGCCGGAACCAACACCGACGCCGGAACCAACACCGACGCCGACACCAGAACCAACACCGACACCGGAACCGACGCCGACGCCGACTCCAACACCGACGCCGGAGCCGACACCGACTCCAACACCGGATCCAAGCACGGCTACGCCGCCGCCACAGCAAGATCAGGGAAGTGGAACTGAGCAGCAGCCGGGGTCAGAGACACCGCCGCAGCCAGAACAGACAAACACAGAAGAGCCACAGGAACCATCTTCCTAAAAATATGTAAAAAAATAAAAAAAACACTTTACAAATAAGCTGAGTCAGGGTATAATGAACGAGTTGACAGATAAGATGTCAGCAGTGAAAACGATGCGTGGCTCAGTTTGGTAGAGCGCTGCGTTCGGGACGCAGAGGTCGCAGGTTCAAATCCTGTCGCATCGACTCCTTGGCAGGGGCGTAAGCAGACCGGAGATATTGATGAATCAGTATCTCCGGTTTTTTTTGAAATTTTGACAATAAAATGCAAGTTCTGATATATATTGAAAGTACAATAATGATATTTTAAAATAATTACTTTGAAGACATGTGTGAAGGGAACGATAAACAATATGATAAAAGTGGCATTTTGTGATGATGATCTAGATGTTTTAAATGAGATCAGAGTATTCCTTGATCGCTATCGAGTGGAACGAAATGAGGAGATTAGTTATACTGCTTTTCAAAGTCCATTGGATCTGATGGCTAAAGTGGAAAAAGGAGCCAGGTTTGATGTGCTGTTTTTAGATGTGATTATGCCCGGTGAAAATGGTATTGATGTGGCCGAAGAGATTCGGAATTATGACAGCAATATAAAAATTATTTTTTTGACCTCGTCAAAAGAGTTTGCGGTACAGTCCTATATAGTACATGCATATTTTTATCAGCTTAAACCTGTCGAGGAAGAAAGTTTTTTTCGGCTCATGGATTCGGTTCTCGCTACTTGTGAAAAAGAACAGAGAAGCTGTCTTGTTATAAAATGTAAAAATGGAATTTCCTGTATTGACCCTAAAAAGCTGGAGTATTGCGAAGTGATCTGCCGGACATTGTATCTGCATTTTGTGGATGGAACAGTTCTGGAAACGATAGGAAGTATGGACGAACTCAGCAGACAACTGACTTCTTATGGGGGATTTATACGTCCGCACCGTTCTTATCTGATAAATCTGGAGTATGTGCAGAATATTTTCTGTCGTTCTATGACGATGTCGTGTCAGGCTGAAATCCCAATTCCGAGAGGAAAATACAATGAGATTAAAAATGCTTTTTTAAAATATGCATTTGAAAACAGGCGGGTAATAATATGAGTTTCTGGATCTCTTTTTTGAATGATGTGGTTGTAGGGTTGTTTGGGAGTATATTATCCGCGTCTTTCTGCGATGCTTGGAAGACTCGCCGGGATCGCTGGATTTTCTGGTGTTGTATGATATTGTTTCCTGTCATACAAGGTCAGGTAAATGATCTGTGGGATAGCAGCTTCCTGCGGCAGATTTATCCGCTTATGGCTCATCTTCCGCTGATGCTGTTACTTTCTTATCTGACCGGGAAATGGCTATGGTCACTGATCTCAATTTTGTGTGCTTATCTTTGTTGTCAGGTGCGCAGATGGCTGGCACTGTTGGTGACTGCAGTCTTATCTGGTGGATGTTTGATGCAGGATACGGTTGAACTGTTGGTGACACTGCCTCTGCTGTTGTTGCTGCTTCGTTTTATGTCGCCGGTTCTTTTGCGTTTATCCGCTTATCCAGCGAAAGAACAGTGTCGGTTTGGTGTGATTCCGGCCGTATACTATGTTTTTGACTATCTTACTTGTGTATATACAGACCATCTTTTCAGAGGGACTCCTGTAGTTGTAGAATTTATGCCGTTCGTGTGTTGTTTGGCTTACTTGATTTTTCTGATATATAATGCTGCCTGGGAACATAAGAGCAGGCAGCTTCAACAGATACAGAAGAATCTGGATATTCAGTTGGCGCAGGCGGTGCAGGAGATCAAGGCCCTCAGAGAGTCTCAGCTCCAAACGGCCAGGTATCGTCATGATCTGCGGCATCATATGCAATATTTATCTTCCTGTATAAAAAACAATCAGAATGAACTTGCGCAGACATATATCTCTAATATATGTCAGGAAATAGATGCAGAAGCACTGAAATGTTATTGTGAAAATGAAGCTGCCAATCTGATTTTGTCTTCATTTGCAGGAAGAATGAAGAAAGAAGGAATTTGTATGAAGGTGCAGGGGGCTTTTTCGGCATCTGTCAACATATCAGATAATGATCTGTGTGTTCTTCTTTCCAATGCATTGGAAAATGCACTTCATGCTTGCCAGTTTTTGGCGGAGGAGCAGATAGAATGTACCATTGATGTACAGTTTTATGAGAGTGAGGGCAGATTGTATTTGCAGATTATAAATCCTTGTAAAAACGAGATTCATTTTGAAAACGGAGTTCCGGTATCCGAACAGAAGGGACATGGGGTTGGAGTGCAAAGTATCTGTGCGATTGTGGAACGGTATGGAGGTATATATTCTTTTTCTGTGCAGGATGAACAGTTTGTTTTGAGGATTTTTCTTTGAGAAAGCGGTGATGGTTTTATAAAGAACTCATGGGCGAATGTAAATATGGCATTCGTCTTTTTTGTCTGCAAAAATGAAGCCACCCAGGTTTTTCTAGTATTTTCATATCTTTTCTGATACAATAAAAAAGCTATCAATTTGTACGGAATAAATGTCAGAGTTTTTTGGGGGAAATAGGATATACAGAAGGGAAGGTATATATGAGATATGAAGATTATGATTCCTTGATTATGGGGCGGTCGGGTTCCATTTCCTATATCAGTGATATAGAGACTTACGAAATGATTCATTTAACCTGTGGAGGAATGGAGGCATATGGTTTTACAGATCCAGAGCAATACATAGGAAAGAAGTGTTATAAAATTCTGCAGGGTCTGGATGAGCCTTGTCCATTTTGTACCAACAGCTGTCTGGAGGAAGGTAAAGACTATCGTTGGGAATATTTTAACGAGAATCTTGGAAAATGGTTTGATTTGACAGATACACTTGTGAATCTGGATGACCGGATCTGCAGACTGGAGATCGCAAGGGATATCACGAAAAGAAAGGAAGAGCTGCTTCAGCTGGAGAATCAGCTTTCTTTGGAGAATGCACTGTTAAAATCACTGAATATTTTAACAACGCAGAAAGATATGAATGTTGCCATGCAGATCTTTCTGGCGACGATTGGCGGATACTATGGGGCGAATCGGGCGTACATATTTGAGTTTGACCTGAAAAGACAGATCCTGAATAATACCTTTGAATGGTGTCTTCCGGGGGTATCTGCGGAGATTGAACATTTACAGAACATTCCGCTGGAGGTTGTAGATGACTGGATCAGAAAATTTAAAAGCTGCGGAGAATTTTATATTGCATCGGTAGATGGAGATGTCAATCATAATTCGGAGGAGTATCGGATTCTGGAAATGCAGGGAATTGAGAGTCTGATGGCCGCACCGCTGATGGAAGGGGATACCATTATGGGTTTTCTGGGGGTGGATGATCCTACTGTGAATTTTGGTGATCTGACACTTTTGCGGGCAACATCTGAGTTTGTGATGGTTGAGCTGGAAAAGAGACATTTGATGAGAGAGCTGCGAGGTGCGCTGGACAAAGCGAATGTTGCTAATCACTCCAAGACAAAGTTCCTGTTTAATATGTCTCACGATATTCGCACTCCGATGAACGCAATTCTTGGTTTTTCCATGATGGCAGAAAAGTATGTGGATGATAAGGAACGTGTCCTGGACAGTCTGGGAAAACTGAACAGAGCAGGAAAGCATCTGCAGCGACTGATCAATGATGTTCTCGATATGTCAAGAGTAGAAAGCGGTAAGATGGCATTCAATCTGCAGCCTCATCATATTCCGTCTCTTTTGGAGGATACCCGGGAACTGTTTGGCGTGGAAATGAAAAAGAAAGATATTGAATTTACTGCTTTGTGGGATATAGAGGATGAGGTTGCCTGGGTGGATCAGCTTCGTATGGAGCAGATCGAGATGAATCTGATCAGTAATGCTTTGAAATATACACCAGAGGGCGGTAAAGTAAGCTATACGATTTCTCAGATTGAAAAAACGGAAGATGGATATGCGGTTTATCAGGGTACGGTGAAAGATACAGGAATTGGAATGAGTGAAGAATTCTGTGAGAAAGTATTTGAACCGTTTGAGCGTGAGAAGACTTCTACTGTTGATAAAATTCAAGGTACTGGTTTGGGATTGTCGATTACAAAGTCTCTTGTGGAACAGATGGGAGGCAGCATCATCTGCAGGAGCAGTGTTGGTAAAGGAACAGAGTTTGTATTTAACGTAAAGCTTCGTGTCGGAAGAAAAGAAGATTTGCCGAAGAAGATCGAACGTATGGTATCAAAGACTGAATTTTCAGGCAAAAGAATTTTGCTGGTTGAAGATAATGAACTGAATCGTGAAATAGCACATGATATTCTTGAAGAGTATGGTTTTCTGATTGATACCGCAGAAGATGGCGATATTGCAGTGGACATGGTTAAGAAAGCTGCACTGGGATATTATCAGCTGATTTTGATGGATATTCAGATGCCAAGGATGGATGGTTATGAAGCGACCAGACAGATCCGAAGGCTGGAGGACAGAGATCTTGCTAATATTCCGATCGTTGCCATGACTGCCAATGCTTTTGAAGAAGATATACAGAATGCATTGGCAGCAGGAATGGATGCACATATTGCAAAACCACTTGATATTTCAAAGTTGTTTGTAACATTGCAGCAAATCCTATAGACAAAAATACAACTTTGGATTTAGATAATACAACTTAAAAAATATAAGTACAAAAAGTATATTTTGCTTGTTAAAATCAGGAAAAAATTATTGACATTATAAAAAGGGAGCGGTATATTATAACTGAAAAGGGAGCAAAAAAATAATTTTTATATGGCAATTTGACTGACAAAAAGAAAGAAAAATTCAAGCTTATCGTCAAAATTCCAGAAGATACAACTTTTTGTACAAAATTGTACCAAGCGTACAACTTGTAAATACAACTTTTCAAAAAAATATTTTAGGGAGGATTACCAAAATGAAAAGAAAAGTTTTAAGTGCTATTCTTGCAGTGGCAATGGTAGCAACCATGATGGTTGGATGCGGTGCTAAAGAAGAGACCGCAGCACCAGCAGAGACCAAGACAGAGGCTCCGGCAGACAAAGCTACTGAGGAAGCAGCAAAGACTACCGAAGCAGGCGGAAAAGTTGGTGTAGCAATGCCTACCCAGTCTTCCGAGAGATGGATCAACGACGGTGCAAACATGAAAGCACAGTTGGAAGCATTAGGATACGAAGTAGACCTTCAGTACGCAGAGGATGACGTGCAGATGCAGGTTTCTCAGATCGAGAACATGATCGCTGCAGGTGCTCAGTGTCTGGTTATCGCTTCTATCGACTCTTCTGCACTTGTGAACGTAGAGGCACAGGCAAAAGCAGCTGGTATCCCGATCATCGCTTATGACCGTCTTCTGATGGATACCGATGCAGTTTCCTACTATGCATCTTTCGATAACGAAGGTGTTGGTACTGCAATTGGTGAGTATGTAAAGACTGCAAAAGATCTTGAGGCTGCAAGAGCAGCTGGTGAGAGCTACACCATCGAGTTCTTCATGGGATCTCCGGATGACAACAATGCAGTTCTGCTTCACAGAGGTGTAATGGGCGTTCTTCAGGAGTACCTGGATGACGGAACTCTGGTTTGCAAGACTGGAAGAACTTCTTTCGAAGATACCTGTATCTTAAGATGGTCTCAGGAGACCGCTCAGCAGTGGTGTGAGAACTACCTGACTGGTTTCTATGCTGACGAGGATCTTGATATCGCTTGTACCGCATTCGACGGTTTTGCATACGGCGTAAAAGCAGCTCTTCAGGGTGCTGGATACACTGCTGAGAACTGGCCGCTCGTAACCGGACAGGATGCTGAGCTGATGGCTTGCAAGAACATTCTTGATGGAACTCAGACCATGTCTATCTACAAAGATACCCGTCTCCTTGCTGAGAAGTGTGTAACCATGGTAGAGGCTGTTATGAAGGGAACTGAGCCGGAGATCAACGATACCGAGACCTACAACAACAACACTATCGTTGTTCCGTCTTATCTGTGTACTCCAGTAGCAGTTGACAAAGCTAATCTTGAGGAACTCATCATTGGCGGAAACTACTATACAAAAGAGCAGTTAGGACTGTAATTAACAGGCTGAATGAGGCGGCGGCGCAAGCTGCCGCCTTTTTAGAGCAAATAAAAGAAAAGGAGCGAAAGGTATGTCAGATTATATCTTGGAGATGAGGCACATTACCAAGGAATTCTCGGGCGTGAAGGCACTGGATGATGTCAATCTGAAGGTGAAAAAGGGAGAGATCCATGCGTTATGTGGTGAAAATGGTGCCGGAAAATCGACGCTGATGAACGTTCTCTCTGGCGTATATCCATATGGAAGCTACAGCGGAGACATCGTTTATAAGGGAGAGGTCGGCAAGTTCCACAAGATCAAGGACAGTGAAGCAAAAGGCATCGTTATTATCCATCAGGAGTTGGCGCTCAGTCCATATCTGTCTGTGGCAGAGAATGTGTTCCTGGGCAATGAACAGTGCTCTTCAAAGGGTGTCATTGACTGGACAAAGACTCAGGCAAAAGCAACAGAGATGCTGAAAAAAGTAGGCCTTGAAAATGAGGACGTGAATGTACCGGTCAACAGCCTTGGTGTTGGTAAACAGCAGTTGATCGAGATCGCAAAAGCAATGGC
>JAFYTM010000034.1 GCA_017558865.1 Lachnospiraceae bacterium | reverse complement strand
TTGTATAGAAAATATCCACACAGATACAGGAATATCCATGGGAAAAAGGAAAAATAATCTCCCGAAAAAAAGCCCGGCTCAGGGAATCCCAGAAAGGTCATCAGCCACCCGCGATACAACGTTGACGGTACATGACCGAGAACCATACTTTCAAATCCCCAATATCCATCATTGATATTGCGGGTCAGAAAAAACAGCATTCCATTTCCCAATATTCCAGCCCACGCAGGTATCCTTTGAAGCCATCTGGAAAGAGGAACAAGCACCATCATCGCTGTTCCAGTAAAGGTCAGGATACCGAACAGAATCCTCTCTGACGGCATGCAAATACAGGTCACTGCCGTAATGATCAGACCACCTGCAAAGATCGTCAGACCCCTTTTCAGCGGATTCCTCCCCAGCTGCCAGCAAAAGCCGGACAACAGAATGAATGTCCAGCAGATACTCTGCTGCCAGATATATCCCGGTTTTGTCCAGAACCACACCCAGGGCATATGATAGATCATGACCAGATCATACATTCCATGGTAAGCAATCATACTGAAAAGTGTCAGCCCCCGCAGTCCATCCAACAGGTAAAAACGTTCTTTATTCACGCTTTGTCCTCCAACATGGCCATCATCTTTTCATGCAGATCAGGCAATACCTTTTTCACGCTGACCGGACGACCATCCTTATTCAAATAACAGTGTCCTGATGTTCCTTCTGCACGAACTTCTCCTGTCTTTTCATCCCGCATCACATAGGAGATCGTGTACTTTAACCCATTATAAGAAGTCAGTTTCACTTCAATCGCAACACGGTCGCCAAAATGTGTCATGGATTTATAATCACACTGTACACTCAATACCGGACTGATAATCCCCGCCTCTTCCACTGCTTTATACGGAAATGCCATCTCATCCATATAGGCAATCCGCGCCTCTTCCATCCATCGAATATAATTGGAATGATGGATGATCCCCATCTGATCCGTCTCATAATATTGTGCCTGGTGTATATATCCCATAAATAAACCTCCTAATTCTCTGCATTTTCAAACAGAATCGTAATCTTTGTTCCCTGATCCACTTCACTTTCCAGGATCATCTCTGCCTTATGCTGTGCCACAATGTGTTTTACAATCGCAAGACCAAGTCCTGTTCCTCCTGTTGCCTTGGAACGACTCTTGTCCACCCGATAAAAACGCTCAAACACACGCTCCTGATGCTTACTGGGAATTCCAATTCCGGTATCTTCCACACAGAGCCGAACCTTCGTCCCTGCCGGTTCTACAGTCACAATCACTTTTCCATTTTCATGATTATAACGAATCGCATTATCGCATAGATTGTATAATGTCTCTTCCACCATCTCTTTATTGGCAGTAATCTCACACGGAATACCCTTTAATTCCAGAGACACCTGATGTTTTTCTGCATTGATCTGCAGCATATTGACACAATTTTCCGCAAGCTGATAAAGCGGAACTCTGTCAAATACCATGGTCGTCGCTTCCATCACATCCAGTTCGGAAAGCTTGATAATATCATTGATCATCGTCAGCATTCTTTGGGCACTGCGATGGATCTCTCCGGCAAATCGTGGAATGTCCTTTGACGCCACCATTTGATGCTCGATCAGTTCCGCATAACCAGATATTGATGTCAGCGGGGTCTTTAACTCATGAGAAATATTTGCCGTAAAATCCTGACGCATACGGGCATTTTTCACAATGTCTGTATGCTGTTTTCGGATTGTCTGAACAAACGGAACCATCTCTTTATAAACCGGCAGATCATCACACTCATCCAGGTGGTCTGCCAGATAATCGATTGGAGCCATCAATGATTTCGTTGCCTGTGAAGACAAACACCAGCAGATCATCAACATCCCGACTGCCATCGCCACAACGATCGGCAGGGCACTTTTAAATATACGCCAGATACTGGATGCTTCCTTTGCTACGCGAAGAACCGAACCATTTTCCTGACGCACAGCATAATAAAATGAATTGGCATCCAGTGTATCCGATCTTCTGATCGACTGTCCGCTCCCATTTTTCAGTGCTTCTGCTATTTCCGGACGGTCTCCATGATTATCCAGGCCTCCAACATCCACATCATTGTCATACAACACAATGCCATCTGAATTGATCAAAGAGATGCGTAATGTCTTCAATCCAAGACTGTCATACGCCGTCTCGCCAATCTCTCCTTCAACATGAAATACCCCTGTGCTTTGCAGCACACGGGTATAAGTTTTCAGTTCCTCTATAATCTCCTTTTTAAAAAAATTGTAAAACACAGCTGTTACAAGAACCGTAGTAAGCAGAATGGTTGTCAATGCTACAAAGATAAACTCACGCTGTATTTTTCTTTTCATATCAATGTATTCCTCCACTCATCATTCAATTATATAACCTACATTGCGGACCGTCTTAATCAAAGTGCCTGCATTTCTCAGCTTCTGCCGGAGTGTCTTGATATGTACATCCAACGTACGGGACTCTCCTTCAAAATTAATTCCCCAGATTCTTTCCATAATGATATCTCTGGACATTACAATTCCTCTATTCTGAATCAACAGCTTCAACAATTCATATTCTTTAAACGTCAATTCACACGGTTCATCCTGTACATAAACCATATGCTTTTCATCATCCAGAAAAATCTCTCCGGCAGAAAGGAATTTCTCATCCTCCATATTCATGCTGCGTCGGAGCAGTGCCTTGACTCTCGAAATCAACTCCATGACACCAAATGGCTTTGTAATATAGTCATCTGCGCCCATATCCAGTCCCTTTACTTTATCAATCTCTGTCGTTTTTGCAGTCACCATAATAATCGGAACCTTTTTTGTATCAGGAATCGAACGAAGCTTTCTCACAACTTCCAGACCGTCCTCATCCGGAAGCATGATATCCAGAAGAATACAGTCCGGAACTTTCTCTGCAACCTGGCGATAAAAATCTCTGGCATACTCGAAATCAACCACACTATATCCACTATTTTTTAACGCAAAACTCTCAATTTCCCGAATATTTTTATCATCTTCCACAATATAAATCAATGCCATGCCTTTACAACCTTTCTAAAAGAAGCCCGACTGTCAAGCCGGGCTTCTGAAAACTACGGGAGTATATATTTATCCCGATATGCCTGATATGCCTTCTGGAACTCAGGATTATTTTCCTTATGCAGCTCAGCCGCATATTCATGCGCTTCAAAACCATCTGTTCTGGACTGGATCAGAGAGATCGCAACATTAGAACAATGGTCAGAGATACGCTCAAAATTCGTGGTTAGATCCGATAAAGCAAAGCCAAGCTCAATGGTACATTCACCTTTACGCAGACGCTCAACATGACGTTTCTTCATCTGCTTATTCAGATAATCGATCGTCTCCTCCAACGGCTCAATCATTGCTGCTCCCTGATAATCCATCTTTGCAAAAACTTCAAACGCACGGTCTACAATCTCCAGCAACGCTCTGGAAAATACTTTCAGCTCTTCCTGTGCCTTTTCTGAGAACACAGTGTTCTTTACATGAAGCTCCTGTGCTGTCTCTACGATATTCACTGCATGGTCAGAGATACGTTCGAAATCTCCGATCACATGAAGCAGCATGGATACTTTATGGCTGTCTTTTTCAGACAAATCCCTGGTACTCAGTTTTACCAGATAACTTCCAAGCTGATCTTCATATTTATCCACACGGTCTTCCAGACGAATTACTTTTTTACTTAACTCTTCATTATAATTGTCAAGAAGATAAACGGCCTGTATCAGTGACTTTTTCGTCAACTCAGCCATCTTCGCAGTTACAATATGGCACTGCTCCACTGCGTATCCCGGAGTATCCAGGAAACGTACATCCAGACGCTGGAAATCTTTCTCGTTCTCATTTTCTGCATCTCTCTCAGAAGCAGTCTCCGGAATCGTCAGACATGCCAGCTTCACCAAAAGCTTAGAGAACGGAAGCAACACTATAGTTGCACATACGTTAAATGTTGTATGCACGGTTGCAATACCAGCTGCATTAGCAGCTCCCTCCATAAATCCAAACTGAACAACACTGTTCAGTGCATAAAATACAACCATAAACACTGTTGTTCCAATCACGTTAAAATACAAATGTACTAATGCAGTTCTTCTTGCATTTTTACTTGCTCCAATACCAGAAATCATCGCAGTCACACAGGTACCGATATTCTGTCCCATGATAATCGGAACTGCCGCACCAAAAGATACTGCTCCAGTCGCACACAACGCCTGCAGGATACCTACAGAAGCGGAAGAACTCTGAATCACTGCCGTCAGCACTGCACCACAGATCAGACCCAGAATCGGATTGGTAAACATCGTCAAAATACTGGTAAATTCAGGAACGTCCGCTAATGGCTTCACTGCACCACTCATCGTATCCATACCTGTCATCAGGATTGCAAAACCAACCAGAATCATACCTACATCTTTTTTCTTATCCTTCTTCGAAAACATCAGAAAGATCACACCAATCAATGCCAGAACCGGTGAAAAAGAAGTCGGTTTCAGTAGCTTCATGAAAAAGTTGCTGCTCTCGATACCAGAAAGACTGAGAATCCAGGAGGTGATCGTTGTACCAACATTGGCACCCATGATAATACCAACCGCCTGTGTCAGCTTCATAATACCGGAGTTAACGAAACCTACGACCATAACCGTCGTTGCCGAAGAAGACTGTATCACCGCTGTCACTCCTGCACCCAGGAGCACTGCTTTGATCGGATTGGAAGTCAGCTTTTCCAAAATACGCTCCAGTTTGCCACCGGATGCCTTTGCCAGCCCGGCTCCCATCGTATCCATTCCATACAGGAACAATGCCAGACCACCGATCATAGTCAACACATCAAAAAAATCCATATCTTATTCCCCTTATCATTTGTTGGTATATAAAATACCCATTTTTCTGTATCATATTATAACACATATGTAAAGTTCATGGGGTATCTAAGTAAAATTTATGTAAAATTTTCTACCAGCCCTGAGCCGGGCTGGCAGAAAATTTTGAATGGCAGATGGGGAGTTTACTCACCAGATGACATTTGAAATTTTTTGCCAATGTGGCGAATGCCACAAACCGAGATGGAGCAAAGCGGAATCGAGGTGTCCGGCGAAGTTCACGTAGTCGAGCTCTGCACTGCGAATCCCCCTATAACCAGAAAAACCAGAGGCGGGGGACCTCTGGTTTTTCTGCAACAACTTTTTTTATTTATCGAAGATACTGTCTTTAACGAATAATCAAAAGGGAGGGTTTATTCATTAAGGGGGATAAATAATAGGGGGGATACAGTATCATCCATAAATATTTATATAATTACAAGCAGGAAAATAATCGTTATGACATCATCCTCACTTGATGTCCTTATTATATGCCTCAAAAAGACATTTGTACATTGGTAAAATACATAAAAATTTCCTTGATTTTACAGGATTAGCAAACAAAAAAACCAAAACCGACAAATTTCGGTTCTGGTTTTCTTCTGCATCAATCCATCTCTAACAATTCCTGATAGAATCGATGATAATCTACTCTTTTATCTTTTCCAAATTTAATTGCGCTGGACGGATGATTGTTCAGTACACCTGTCAGCAGATAAGCAATATCATATCCCCACTGCCAGCCTTCCTGACGAAGCTTTATCATATGATCTTCCACAAATTTCAGAATTGGAAACAACTGATAATTTGGATTTCTTAAAAACGAAAGCAATGCTTCCATATGACAGTTGCCTGATCCTCTTCCCATGCCGCTGACTGACGCATCCAGATAATTCACACCCAGACGGCATGCCTCAATCGTATTGGCAAATGCAAGCT
The DNA here is from genome assembly GCA_017558865.1 of Lachnospiraceae bacterium. Classification (GTDB taxonomy): domain Bacteria; phylum Bacillota; class Clostridia; order Lachnospirales; family Lachnospiraceae; genus Hominiventricola. The sequence continues at coordinate 842 of JAFYTM010000034.1, read as the reverse complement.
GCTGATTGTTATGTCCATGAAAACCAATCTCTTTGCCTTCTGCCAACTCCTGATATTTCGCCGTCAATCGACTGATCTGCTCCGGATAAAAAGATCCAAAACTATCTACAAGATAGATAACATCTACATTACTTTTGGCAAGAAGCCACAGACCATCAAATAAAGATTCATCCGGAATCTTAGACGCTGCCATTACATTAACTGTAACCTCATATCCTTTTTCCTTCGCATCCTCTATCATATGGATTGCCGTAGGAATCTGATGAATATAAGTTGCTACACGGATCATGTCAATGACACTTTCACTCTTTGGAATGATATCTTCTCTGTAGTTTGTACGTCCGGCATCTGCCATGACTGATATCTTCAGATTGCTGTCATTATCCCCAACAATTGCACGAAGATCTTCTTCTTTTGAAAACTTCCACTTTCCAAATTCACTTTCATCAAAAATCTCTCTGGAAGCCTTATATCCAAACTCCATATAGTCCACACCGGCTTTGATATTAGCCTGATAAAGCGCTTTTACAAATTCATCTGAAAATCCAAAATTATTCACCAATCCGCCATCCCGCATGGTACAGTCCACGACTTTAATCCCCGGGCGAAATGATACGAGTGTTCCATTCTTATTCTGCTTGTCCATAATTCCGTCTCCTTTTTCTCGCTTTAATGTGTGACACTTTAAACTGTTAAATTTCGTATATCATACCATTAAAAAATCAAATAGTCAACCACCGATTTTATGTAAAAAAAATGAGAATGCTGAACATTCAACATTCTCAAAATTTTATCTAATGAGACATCGGGGATTCGAACCCCGGACAACTTGATTAAAAGTC
>JAFYTM010000033.1 GCA_017558865.1 Lachnospiraceae bacterium | reverse complement strand
TAATTCCTTCGCCATATCAAGCAAAAGCTGCTCGTTTTTTTGACTGCTGTTTTCCATATTGATTTTCTCCCCACTTAATAATTCATTTACACTGATGCCAAGAATATCACAGAGTTCAAGCATGATTGAAGTATCAGGCATTGTGATACCCCGTTCCCACTTGGATACAGCTTTGTCTGTGATGCCCAGTCTGTCTGCCAGCTGCAGTTGCGTCAGGTTTGCCCTTTTTCTGCGCACAGCAATAAATCTTCCGATTTTAATCTGATCCATAAGGTGCCTCCTTTCGCATTCAGTATAGAGAAATCAGGGGAGAAATTACACCTACCAGCGGTTTAGTGAGGAGACTAAACCCTTGGTAGGGTATATTATAATATATGAATATTTAATACTTTTTCTTCAAAACAAAGAAGCTGACCCAAAACAGCACCAGCATCAGACACACAGCACCGCCGGAAGCAATGCATAGCAGGTCTTGTCCCAAAAGCCTAAACACGATGGTACTCAGAGCGCAGATGATAATAAACAAATAACCTGCCCATGCCCAGGCCTTGTTGCGGATAAAGTGGAAACGTTCATCGGTTTCAGCAACTTCTCTTGCTTCACGGTAAGTTTCACTCTTGCTCAAGCGGTAGCCGCGGAGCAAGCGCACGATACCAATGACCACCAAGGCAGAGCCCATACCACTCCAAAATCCGTCCAGGGTTTCCAGGCAACTCAGAGCGGTCAAAACAAGACCTAACAGTAGCCAGATAGCACCAAAAATAATGTCCTTTTTCTTCATATTATTCCTCCTCAAAAACGAAGACCTCTTCAATGGTCATTCCAAAGAATTTTGCGATTTTATGTGCTAAGCCAATGGAGGGATTGTAGCGTCCGTTCTCCAAAGAACTGATCGTTTGCCGGGAAACACCCATAGCCTTGGCAAACTCCTCCTGAAGGATACCTTGTTCCTTCCTGATAGCTTCTATCTTGTTTTTCAAAGAAATACCTCCCAAAAATCATAGTCAAAACGTAAAGCTTGCTTTACGCGCAAAGTATAGCACAGGTTCCTTAAGATGTCAAGTAAACTTTACATTAAATCATAGAAAAAACAAGAGAAGTCAATTGCCAAACTAAATTCCACCCCTCTGTAGAATTTAATCTTACAAAAAGCACTGTATCCAAGAATGGAATTTAGTTATTCCAAAGTTTTGTTTATAATACTTATACAAACATGGTTGTTCCTCCCGGCAGTAAGGAGACCATTGTGAATAAACAGAAACATTTAACACTTGATGCCAGATGTACCATTGAAGCCCAGCTGAATGAACGCAACAGTTTTAAAGGCATTGCCAGACTCTTGGATAAAGACTGCACCACTATCGCCAAAGAGGTTAAAAATCATATCTGCTTTGAGAAAACCGGCACTTTTGGCAAATCCTTCAATGACTGTCTTTTGGCATATCAGCACAAGTGTGATATCAAGAAAGTATGCGCTAACTGTACTTCTAATCCAAACAGAGTATGCTGGTCATGCGGAAAATGTATTACTTCCTGTATCCACTATGAGAAATATGTCTGTCCTAAACTTTCCAAACCGCCTTATGTCTGTAACGGATGTGTGGATCGAAGCAGATGTTCGTTGGAAAAACATCTCTACAAGGCCTCCTATGCCCAGAAAGAATACGAACTCGTCAGGTCAGAATCCCGTTCCGGTTTTGCCATTTCCGAGGCCGAATTAAAGCAGATCGATGCTGTTGTTTCTCCTTTATTGAAAAAAGGACAGTCTCTTCATCACATCGCCATTTATCATGCAGATGAACTTATGAAATCTGAACGTACATTGTATTCTTACATCAACAGCGGTCTGTTTACAGCCAGAAATATTGACATGCCCCGCACCGTCAGAATGCGCCCGAGAAAATCTGCTTCAAAAGTTCTCAAAGTGGACAAGTCATGCCGTATCGGTCGTGACCTCGAATGCTTTCATAAATACAGACTGGAACATCCCGATCTTCCTGCAAGACAGATTGATTCCGTGATGGGTGTCAAAGGCGGCGCTGTTCTGCTGACCATACACTTTGTGGAGCAGGAACTGCAGCTTGCGTTTTTGCGTACTTGTAATGATTCGCAGTCTGTTATTGATATTTTTAACAAACTGTATATCGAATTGAAACCCGATGTTTTTATTGACCTGTTCCCCATTCTTCTGGCCGACAACGGCAGTGAATTTTCAAACCCGTCTGCCATTGAATTTGACAAACAGGGCAATCCCCGTACCAAAATATTTTACTGTAATGCAAGTGCTCCCTATCAGAAACCCAACTGCGAAAACAATCATGAAATGATACGCAGGATCATTCCGAAAGGGACTGATATAGGACAATATACACAGGAGCAGATTGACTTAATGATGAGCCATATCAATTCCTACGCCAGAAAAAATCTGGGAAACAAGAGTCCCTATGACGTATTTGCATTCCAGTATGGAGAAAAGATCTTGAAAGCGCTTCATCTTCAGAGAATTCCCGACGACGAGATCATTTTAAGTCCGGAACTTTTAAAATAAATACAGCAGTAGATACCAATAAACGATAACAAAAGCCGGGCTGGAAATTTCATACAACCATCATCGCAGAATATCCCCCAGAGGTGGAATTTACTCACTCCAAAAAATCACACGTAAATTCGACTTCCGCTCGGTATGCAAAAAAATTCCCAAAACCACAGCTTTTACTCTTATTTTAACTCTGATTTTGGAAATTTCATATACCTAAATATTATTTTTTTCTTTTTTGTGGAATTTTTTCCTGCAAAGTAGAATTTAAATTTACAAAGCGGAATTTAATTTTTCAATTCACCCTTTTTTACTTCAGTTTTTTACTGCCCATCGATATTCAAACTATTACTCCCCTGTAACTTCTGTTATCTTCAGTTCTATCCTTCGTTTTACTTCCTCTGCGATCTGAGATGTCTTCATATCTTTATATTCATCATAATACATCGGAGGTAAATAATATAATTTTACAGTTACCGGTTTGACAGATTTCTGATCAAATGGTACAAAGGAATCAATCAGCACACATGGTACAATCGGACACTTGGCTTTCTGTGCACTTTTGAAAGAACCACCTTTAAACTCAAGCAGCTTATTTCCCAATTTACTTCTGGTACCTTCAGCAAAAATCAAAAAGTTTCTTCCCTTTTTTACTTCTTCTGCCATCTGGCTGATTACCTGCATAGATTGTCGTAGATTACTTCTGTCCATAGGAATAGCTCCCAACGCAGCTATCACTTGCTTTAACAAAATGATATCCTTTAACTCATGCTTTAGTACAAACGAAAAGGGCACAGGGCATGTGGCCAAAAAAACAAGGATATCAAACATACCCTGATGATTTGGAAAGAATATGAATCCCTTTTCTTCAGGAATATTTTTTTCATCATGCACTTCGATTGTAACTCTTCCTGCACGATTTGCCTTACAGGCCGCTTTTTGTATATAAGCAAAAGCTTCATCATGATCTATGGGTTGCTGCCTGCCAAACTTCCCAATACGATAAACATAGTATGGTGCAATGTAAAACAACTTTAACACCATTAGAACAATTCTTCTCATTGATCGTCTCCTATATTCATTGCAGTTTCACATAACAGCCACTATTCTGTAATCTGTCTTTTAACTTCCTCCAGCTCTTTCGCAGAGGGTTCGGATGATATCCAGTTAATATTTTGCCCATCACTTAGATACCTGGGAATCAGATGCATGTGAAAATGATTTACCGTCTGTCCGGCTGCCTTACCATTATTCTGAACCAGATTAAATCCATCGCAGTTAAGCTTCTGTGTCATCTGAGACGCCATATTCCTTGCCAATATCAGCACATTGGCTGCTATATCATCAGGCAGTTCATAGAGATTTGACGCATGATCTTTTGGCAAGATCAGCGCATGGCCTCTTGTAGCCGGCCCCAGATCCAATATAACACGAAATTTTTCATCCTCATGCAGTGTCTTAGAAAGTATTTCACCATTCGCTATTTTACAAAAAATACAATCATCTTTCCTCATTCTTTATTCTCCTCTCTCATTCTTCTTTGTATTACACACAACACTGCTCCTAACACAAAGCCTGTAATAAGTCCTCCGACATGTGCTGCATTATCGATGTTCATCCCTGTAAACCCATTGTACAAAGACAAAACAATCATCAATACCACTCTGACAGGTGTTACTGTCGGTATTTCCCGTCCTGCAAACAGCACCAGCGCCAATAATACACCATCCAGACCAAACACAGCACCACTGGCTCCGATAGAGACCGACCAATCATCAGATATCATCTTAAACAACAGTGATGACAAATTTCCGCCCACACCGGAAAGTAAGTATATCAGTAAATAAGGTATATGACCAATCTCCTTCTCAATAATTTCTCCCAGAAAAGAGAGAATCAGCATATTGTTAAAGAGGTGATTCACATCACCGTGAAGGAACATCGCCCAAAGTAATCTTGAAAACTCCTTGTTCATAATGGTTTCAAACACACTGACCCTGCCCATGACATATAACCTGTCACCGGTTAATAAACAGAGTAAAAAGACTACTACATTCATTAAGACCAGCACACCGCTTATCAATGGCAGTTTGCCGTACTTTTCCATTATGCTTCTCATAATACCCACCTTAAAGCTCATGATTAAGAAGCTGTGTCCTTAACACAAAACCCATTTTAAAAAATGTACCACTTTTGGGTCCCTTTCGTCAATACAAATTATGAAAAGAATATAATTATCTGAAAAACAAAATGATTTTTCCCAGCTTGATTTCATCCTCCTTATCCAATCTACGCTTTTCATAGGGTTGAAGCCGCAAACCATTTTTAAAAGTACCATTTGTAGAATTCAGATCTTCCAGGTAAATCCCTTCCTTGTCACGGGTAATTCGTGCATGCATCCTACTGACAGACGCATCTTCGATCACATAATCTGCCTCTTCCTTTTTTTTGCCCAAAATTATCGTCTGACTATCTATTCTGGTCAAAAGCTGCCCACTCTCCAAATATAGTGCTTCCACCTCTTCTGTACTATCATTTACATTTTCCATATACATAGTTCTTCCCAATTGCTCCTCTTCCTCCATCGCTTCCTGCGAAGTTTCCATGCTTGGTATTTTTGTATATATAGTTTCCTCACAAAAAGCATGTCCCATCATGGCTTTTCCTGTCTGTAGCTGCAGATTATCTCTCTCATCCCTTTGCTTCTTTCTGCGTCCTTCCAGAAAATATAAGATTCCTTTCTTATTTTCTCTATTCTCATAGTTCTCCTTTGCATCTTGTATATTCATTGCAGATGTTTCTATCACTTCCGTCTTTTGTAATGGATTCATCACCGACCCCTCTGTATGCAAGACAGGTTCCTTCGGCTCAATATCTAATCTCTTGCCATCTTCATAAATTTGGTCTTTTAAATATATCTCACCTAGAATCTGATATTGCTCATGCATTTTATAAACACACTCTATAAGCCCATCATCCTCATGATCGATATGTTCTACCAGATAATTCATCAATTCACCGAATCCACTGTCACCCTCAAAATATGGCACATACAGAAAATAAAATTCGTTCTTCTCCAGATCTTGAAAGATTTGCTGAGGATGCCATAAAATATTGGTATCATCCAGCAAGAAACGTTCCATTTGACGCCGCACTCTGCGCATCCCCCACAAAAAATCCTTCATCCATTGTCTTCCGATTCTTTTACCAGAGCATAACTGAGCCACGCTCTGGGTAGACGATATATCATAATATAGATAAGCCTGCCCATTAATATATCTAAGATTGCATGGCAGCAAACCTTTGATTCCTCCTCTGGTCACAATACAATATTGATATCTTTTTTCCTCCGGGCTTTTATCCAAAAGAATTCTTTCATAGTTACAATTAAGGTTCCTCACAAATTCTGTGTGTAACATTTTCTATACCCTCCATGATTTTTCGACTTAATCTGATCCACTTTGCAAGATCCACATCCACACTGGAAAATGCAGCCTCCATCCTCCAATTGTCATTATCAGTCCATACCATAAGATCTTTAAATGGCACTGCCACAGTACCGCTGGCATAAGCCTGAACCTTTCCATTCCCTTTTTTCAGCACATTATCTTCCAGTCTAAATGCCAGATATTGTTCCAGTTCCCCTGTCTTGTGTTCAACACCCCACTGTTCCTTAAGCACCTGCAATGCCACATCCTGTTCCAACAGACATCTGTCATACTGATAAAACATTTCATAAATCAAAAATATATACACGCCAAACACAATAGGCAGTACACACGCCGCTTCCACTGTAAAATAAGCTTTCATAAAACTCCTTTCCAACAATATGGAACGCTTACATCATTCCAAGCAAGATCACCGCTGCAGCTAAAAAAGGCATAAAAGGCATCTTATCATTCTTCCCTGCCTTGCGAAAAATCAGCAAGACAACCGCAGTCAACGCCGCAAGAAATAAACTTCCCATAAATACCCCCATCATCTTCACACTTCCCAGAATACTGCCTGCCACAAGCAGAATACAGCCGTCGCCACTGCCGATCTTACCACTAAGTCTTCCGGCTGCCAGCATCAACAATCCCGGCCCCCAGCTTTTCAACACTTCCGGCCAAAGTTCCGAAAAAGGATGACATAAACACAAATATATCAAGTAGGCAAGTGTTGCTACACCTCCTATCACCATCCACACTGACGGAATTTTCCTGGTCCTTATATCATAGATACTGAGTATGATCAAATAACAGATCAATCCTGCCCACTTCCACATAATTCCTCCATTTATTTGGCGCATTTACTGCAAGGTCGGTATTCTGCCTCCGCAGCCAAACGTTCCAGCGTAATAATCGTTCTTTTCAAGCTGGGGCAATCCTTTTTTTCGTGATAGCTACTGCCATCCCGTGTCACATATACGATTCTCACCCCTTGTCCTGCACACACTCTGCACAGCACATAGCGCTCTCCACTGCTATTGCGGGCACTATACACCTCTGAAAGGCTCATCACACTGATAATTCTCTTAAGATAACTGCAATCACGACTCATATGATATACCTCGCCATATGGAGTAACATACACCCTGTCCAAGACCGCTTCGCTACCTTGTTCGCCTCCCACTTTACCAACCGCATAACCAGTCCAAGCTCTGGCGTAGTACCTGTTGGCCATACGAAAGGACTTAAAACCGGGAATACAAAACATCGGCGACACCTGATAAGTCACTTTTACATCAATATAATCATCCTCTCCATATGATGATTCCAGAAAAACAAGTCCCTTTTCCCCGTATGTCAATGGAGATTTCTCCAGATAATCTCTTCCCAGATCACAAACTACTGCATTACGTACGGCTAAGTCAGACAAAAGTGTCACCCCAAGTTCCAACACTACCTCTTCCCACATAGCATCGGCAGTCACCTCACTCTCCCCTTCTCCAAATATCTTGTCATAAGCATATCCGCTGACTGCCATAATTCTACCATTTTTCCATAATGCCAGCTCCAGATTTCCATGAAACCTGACCATCTCTATGGCGGACATCAGGTTCAGAAAAAAGAATAATAACATAGGAATGACCACCGCCGCTTCCAATGTCATGCTTCCGCCAAGACTATGCCTGCCCCCTGCGACATCATCTGCCATTTTCCGGCCATTACCAGGGAAGTGAAGCAGCGGTATCCTCTTTATGTCGGGTTGTAAATACATGCCTTGGGCAAGGCGCTCTATAGACTGTAACATCTGCAGTGTCGGAGAAGGTTTCCTTTTGATCCGATGTTTATTTATGATAATAAAAAATGTTTTCCATAAAGAGGACACCGCTGCCACCTCCTTCAAATCTTTTTTGCTTCCATCTAATACTTTTTCTTTTTACAGATCTTAACTGAATAACCGTAACTGCTCCTGATTGAAATCTCTGCCATAATCCGGTCCACGCAGCCGTCTATGCGAAAGTGTGCATTGCCGGGCGTCTGTCTGATGTCCATTTCCATAATGTCCATCATTCGAAATGTCTGTTTCTCCAGTGGTGACAAGGCAAGAAGTATTCGTAAATAGTCCGCATATGACAAGGCAACAAGCGATTCTGCACTGCCTTTAGATTGTTCCTCATCAACTTCCCCCTGTATTCCTTCCGCCAACAACCCATCCAGGTTCATATCTTCCAAAATAAGACCAAGGTCATAATGCCATGTCTCCTTTGTCTTTAACAAGGGAATCTTTTCACCTTCCAATAAGCATTTCACATCATGAAGACTCTCCATATAAGCCCATCCCAGCATAATTACTGTCTTAAAAACAGGCTGTAACTCCGGTAATGTGACTGTAGCAGCCAAAAGTGCTGCTGCCGCATCCACACCAGCAGATTTTTCCTGATCTAAGTAAAGGTACATTGTATTTGCAGCTTCCCTGATAGATATGATACGATGTAACACACCTTTAAGGTTGTCCGTATCATTATCTTTTCCTACGATCAAATACTCCAATTGATATTGTAAAGCACATTCTTCTAATTCTCGTCCATAGAATCCACAATACCTCATCAGATATTCCTGCCACAACAACCGCTCTGTCAGACCTTCCTCATCTTCTGCCTTCCAATTTCCCTGATTGATTCCTTCCCTGTCTCTTCTGCAGCTGATTACTTGATCTGAATCGATGCCTTTTGCAGACACTTTTTCAGGATGGTCTATAACAAGATTCAGGACACCCTTTCGCTTTATCTCCTCTATAGGAACAGTGGGATTTTTCACTTCTATCGTGACCCATTTTTCTCCCGCCTGCCGCTTTTGCCCATCCAACTCCTCTATGACCTCATCTGCCTGCCGCTTGTCCTCCTCCAGGCTACTATCCAAAAGACCATATATCTCCACCGTGTCAAGCCACCGGGATACCTGTTCAAGAAACCCAAGACCGATATCATCCTTCACCACTTCCACGGCACGTTCCCGAAAAAATCTTCCATCATCGTCAGATGCCACAACCGTTCCCAGAATTGTGATACTGTCAAGATTCATCCCCAGAAAATCTCTGTAAATATAATCCCCCAGAAACACATCCTCCATATCACAATTCTGCTGCACATACCACTCCATATGCTCCTTAAGTGTCTCCACAGAAGGTTCTGTGCTGCCATAAGAAGTGTCTATCCAGAACATACCATACCGCTCAAACAATTTCTGATGATACTCTGCCAACACACTGTCTGTAGCAATATCTGTGATCAGCTGTGCCTCCATCTGAAACGTATGTACTCTGACTCCCTCCAACAAAGCCAGATATAGAGATAAAATTATGGTCAGAGATAACGCCGCATATATCGTCAGATAACCGTCCTTTTGTAGGTCATGCCGCCCATTTCTCATACCCGCGCTGCCTGTGTAGTGATTTTCTGAAAGATTGACTCCACCAGGCCAGAAATCTGTGACTTAAATATAATGACCAAACTTACTAATACCACGATGATCAGTATGATTTCCACTGTTCCCATACCATCTTCTTCCTCACAAAAATTCTTCCAAAATTTCTTCCAAAAGCATTTTCTGTTCTTCATGTTTTCATCTCTCCTTTATCTTATTAAAATGTTCCAAATGCCGGAATCATGATCAACACCATAACAATTCCAAGCATCATTACCATAGGCACCAGAAGCTTTGTGGATGCTTCCTCTCCAAGCTGCCTGCCATGCTGCATCTGTTCCTTCAATGCAGCCTCTGCCTCTTCCTTTAATCTAAAGGACAGTCCTTGGTTTCCCTTTACTACATTCTGAGCCAAAAGTGCCCCCAGTCTCACATACTCACGAATTCCGCACCTGCTGCCGAACCTCTCGTATACCCTTGTTTCAGTCATCCCCAGCCCTAGTTCTCTACAGGTGTACAGCATCTCCTCATATGCCGGATGAGATTCTTTCCCCTCCTCCTTTTTTCGCAGATATTCTTCTGCGATCCGCACAAAAGCTCCTCTTGTGGTCAATCCTGCTCTCAGATAAAGCTCCATCTTATGTACAATTCCCGGGTAAGCATCCCTTAACAATTTATGCCTTTCCTGTAACTGCTTGTCCAGATCCTTATCTTTTAGAAAGAAAATCACCACACCGATGGTCACAGCAAGAATCCAAAGAGTAAATCCGTGATCCTCCAATCTCTCCTCCCATTGAATCTCCTTTCCTCTAAACATCACAGGCAACCGTACGTCAGCCTTTTGCCGGCTTTCTTTCTCCTGCTCTAACAACACCTGCTCAAGCTCTTGATAAAACTGTTCTTCCTCTGTCAGCGATGTTATGACTGTCACATCCAGTGCATGTGTCCATTCCCATTCATGGTATGTGACCTTCGCTTCCAGCGTCACCTTCTCTTCCTCTCCTTTCGCCAACTTCTTTACATTCCCAGCATCATCCACCACATGAGGGTTGTCACAGCTCCACTCTACAGTAAAAGGAAAATTCTCCAGACTCTGTTGCAGATTTAGATCCTCACACACCGCATCCCAGGACATATTTCCCGAAAGAGAAGAAACTTTCAGCAATTCCCAGAATTCCTGTTCTAACTGATCTGCCGTCTCCTTATCAGGAACACGGCCACTTACCATAAGCTCTATTACCTGCTTAGGGTATCCTTCCACACTGACACTCAGGTCCAGCTTCTGCTGTGGTTCTCTATAATCTCCTCTTTTTATTACACTGCCACTTTGAAGCCTCCTTCCTCCCTCTGCCTGCAGGGATACCGCCGTGCCAAGCACAGTCCCCACCAGGATCACTGTCAGCACGATTCCCAGCTTCTCTACATAATACTGAGAAAGCAACTGCCCAGCCTCTTTCCACGGATACAGCTTCTTTAGTTTTTTAAGATTGGGCTCCTGCCCCTTGTTCTCTCCCGAGAAATCTGACAGTCTCTCGTATATCCATGATGCCATGCGTAATATTGGTCGAATGCCTCTTCCTTCCACTGATCTTTTTCTTGAGACTACCCAAAGAATCAAATAAACCATTAATGTAATTCCTGCTGCCACATACATGCGCACCTCCTACACCAACCCACTTACAGCTTTTTTCAAAATAACTTCAGCCAATCCACAGGTTGTCAGATAAACTGCCAGACACACCGTCATGACTATAACGCCAAACATATTATGATAAAGTATGTCAAAGTATCCTCTGTTACTAATACCAATGTACGCCATAATACCAAAAGGCATCACATTCATGATGTTCTGTTCCATCCTGCGCCCTGCAGTCTGGGTCAGAATCTCCTCCTTCGTATCCACTTGTCTCTGAATCATTACCGCATAAGAACTGATCACATCTGTCATACTTCCCCCATTCTTCCTGGCGATGGCAAATACTGAAGCAAATTCCTGTATCTGTTCTGTCCTGCTACGTCTCCCAAGGTCCTCCAACAGCTCTTCCATGGTCAAACTCACGATCAGCCCCCTTTGTATCAGCTTCAATTCCCGGCAGATCATGGATTCTCTTCCGTACATCATGGACATATCTTCATAACTTTCCAGAAAGGCATTTTCCACGCTGTAGCCTGCCTGCATAGCCCCGGCCACCGATCGTATCATATCCCTGAATTGAAGCAGAAGCTGATGTCTGTCCTGTTGTGCTTTTCGCTGCGAATCTCTTTTCCAATACCACAGTCCGATGCCACACAAGGGAATGGCAGCCCATAGGCTTCTGTAAAAATATACACTGAATACCAGTACGATCACCATGCACTTAAGTCCTTCCAGAATCAGTTCCTTCCTGTTCCACTCATGCCTGCCATAATCTCTTTTGTCACCCGCGTTTCTCTTTTTGCCAAAGTTCTCCTTATCTTTCTCGACAGTCCCCCTTTTCCAGGCCGTTTCCAGCCCTCTTAAGCTTCTCGTCACGGATTAATTCACCTTCCTTTTCCAATGTTCCCTGAACAGCACCTTCTATTTGCCGACCTTCCTCCCGAAATCGATACAACGTATTTAGGCGATATCGTCCTTCTTCACACCCTACAATCTCCATGATCTCCAACACCTTACGAGAGCCATCACGCAGCCTCCCCAGATGCACGATGATATCAATTCCCGCTGCGATCTGATTTCGTATGGCCTGTAATGGCATCTCCATCCCCATCAAGATCATACTCTCCAGACGAGACAGCATATCCTCAGCACTGTTAGCATGACCGGTGCTCATACTGCCTTCATGGCCCGTGTTCATGGCCTGCATCATATCTATAGCCTCCGGACCTCTGACTTCACCCACAATGATCCTGTCCGGTCTCATACGCAGAGAAGTTCTGATCAGATCCCGTATGGTGATCTCCTGACATCCTTCAGCAGTATTCTTACGGACCTCCAATCGCACAAGATTCCGGATACCCTGAAGCTGCAATTCTGCATTATCTTCTATGGTGATGACACGCTCTGCTGCCAAAATATACCCTGACAACACATTCAGCAAAGTAGTCTTTCCGCTGCCCGTGCCTCCACTAATAAATATATTATATTTTGCCTGTACCAGCATCTGCAAAAAATCGGCCGCCTCCCTGCTGACAGACTGTCTGCGTACCAACTCTTCCATGGTAATGGGTTTGCCCGGAAACCTTCTGATCGTCACAGCCGGTCCGTTCAGCGCCACGGGATTCATGACCACATTGACTCTTGCGCCATCATTAAGCCTTGCGTCCACGATAGGCGACGCTTCGTTTACTGTCCTGTTACAGCCGGCCACAATCTGTTGGATCACATTCCGCAAGTTCTCCATGGATTCAAACTGCATGTCCAGCTCCTTAAGTACCCCCTCCCGTTCCACGAAGATATGCTCCCTGCCGTTGATCATGATCTCCGTAATGGATGGGTCCTCCACAAACAGCTGTAGAATATCCAGTCTACGCAGAGAGTCAAACAATTCCTTCCGAATCCGCTGTTTGATCCTTATGCCACATACCTGCATAGCCTCATCCTGAAGCATAACTTCATCGATAATGTCCTCCACATCCTGATCAGACATCTCACGTCCATAATCAATTCTATCAAGTACCTTCACACGCAACTCTCTCTTCCAGTCTGATACATCCTTCACCCAGTCACCTCCCCCATAATTCTTCTCACATAATCGGCCAGCTCCCCTTTTGTCAGAAGCTCAATCTCATCAGGAATCTTACGAAATCTGGGCAGACGATAACGGCTTGTCTTAGTCAAAAGCTCATCATATTCCGCCATTTCCAGTAACCTCTCATAATGGGCAATTTTTCCCCTTGCAGATCTGCCGTCCTTTGTCAGTGTATATATCCTGTCACAGGAGCGCAATAATTCTAAAAGTCCCTGAACACTCTCACTCAAATCCAAAATAATATACTCATACTCACCCGACTGTGAGATACGATTTAACAGCTCCATCCATTCCTCTGACCTAATCTCCAGAAGCGTCATCCCGGCTTTCACAGGTGGAATATAATCCATCTCACCTTTCTTCAAAATGATCGTCTGCATTCTCAGAAGAAACCGTTCCTTGTCCGTATTCAGGAAATAGACCAGATCTGATATATCTTTTGTTTTCATATCAGGCAATAGCTCTACATTACCCGCACAATACTCAAAATTTAAGTAAAGTGTCTTATATTTCTGGGAAAGCACCTGCCCCATAGTTAATGCAAAAGTCGTCTGCAGACACCGATGTATGGGCGAAAAAAAACCTATGATCCTGGTAACGCTCTCTTCCACCAACCGAGGAAGCGGCTGCTGTGCCACCTCCATATAAGCACTGAAGATCTCTCTGTAAACGCATTCCGCGGCCTGATACTTATTCACATTACGGATATCCTCCCAACGGATGACCCCACTTTCATTCAGCAATACTGTCTTTTGCGCAGAAAGCTTACGGACCTCTTGGTTATATGCATTCTCCGCCACCACCAGCATATCGATATCCGTCTCTTTGGCAAAGGAAGCAAATTCCTCCACATCTGTATATGTATACACCTCCCACGGTGATTCCTTATGTGCCTTCAAATACTCTGTCATATGCTGCGCATATTCTTCCTCCGTGTCACATAAAGCTAAAATATTACCGTTCAACAAATACCTCCTAACTTGTCTTAAAATTTACCATAACTTTTGGAAATTTGGGAAGAAAATCATCCCATAGAACGCCTCATAACTACTTGGCCAAAAGTAGCATCGGGCCTTGTGATTTGTCACTTCAGAACATTCGAATGTGTTGTTGTAAAATGCATTATAGATGGTCTTTTTCTTTTTGTCCAGTAGTAAAATGCAAAAAAATAATCTTTGTTAAAAAGTTACAAAATTCTATAAAATCCAACACCATATAGGGCTGCGACCCCAGGAAATCCAAGGATTGCAGATGTCAAAACAGTCACCGCATTGATGCCTATCCCAAGATCCAGACCTTGTTTTTCCAGAAAAGAATTCATAAAAAAAATTGCAATCGTACCTAATACTCCTCTTATGCAGCCATTTAAAAGCCACTCCGCCTTCACTTTCACAGCCACCATTACAAGTATCACTCCACATACTGCTGTAAGCATTACAATCCCGGTTGCACTTCCCATACTATACCTTCTCTTTACCAAAGCTCCTGTTTATATTTATGCGCATGTAACTGCACCCATTCACAAAACTGGAATATTTTACTACAGATAAGGCTATACTTTTAGTATAAAAAGAATGAATCCGATAACGAGGTATGTGTATGAAAATGTTTTTCAGCCAGAGCTATAAAACCAACCAGACTACAGAAGAAGATTATACTACTCCTTCTCTACGGGAAGACATGGAAAAAACCCGCATCGCGCTGGAAATCGCTTATGCGGGCTTTGATAACGCCACAGACGAAGATATGATCGACTGCTATATTTATGAAATTAACGCACTCTTAAAACGATACAAGCACCTGACAGCTCTGGCCGCCAAGGAACCCCAACCTGCTGCACGGACCAACACCTCTCCCTTTAAATCCCTGGCAGCACATGTATTTAGCTAATTTCGATTTAGCTGATTTTAAAACAAATACACACAGGCAGCATAGGGCGGCAGGCTCAGGCAGACACTAAAGTGACCGTACTCATGCTCCCAGAAAGCATCCAGCTCACCGGGCAGATGGTTGCCTGCGCCGCCAAAGCGCTGCTCATCACTGTTTAATTTCAGCCAATATCTGCCCTCTCTGGGCACTTTCACCTTATAATCCTCCCACCTGACAGGAGTCATGTTCAGTACAAATAACAGACTGGGATACCCTGAAGAGGATCTTCTTACGAAGGAATAGGTACTGTGATCTGCATCATCTGCATTCATCCATTCAAATCCATCTACGCTTTTGTCAAGTTCATACATACAAGGGAACTCACGATACAGCCAGAGAAGCTCCTTGACATACTCATGAAGTCCTCTGCTGTGCCAATGATCCAGCTGCTGCCAGTCAAGAGACCTCTCTTCACTCCACTCTCTCTCCTGCCCGAAATCTTGTCCCATAAACAGAAGCTTCTTGCCACAGTGACCGAACATATAAGTATATCCCACCCTCAGATTGGCATACTTATCCGCCGGATAACCGGGCATCTTGTTCAGCATAGAACATTTCATATGTACCACCTCGTCATGAGACAAGGGTAAAATATAATTTTCACTCTGGTTATAACTCATGGCAAAAGTCAGTCCATTATGATTACCTTTGCGGAACAGAGGATCCAGCTTCATGTACTCACAGAAATCATGCATCCACCCCATATTCCACTTAAAAGTAAATCCCAGACCGCCCTCCTCCACTCCATGGGTGATCTTGGGCCATGCCGTTGACTCCTCCGCGATCGTGATAAATCCTGCTCCCGCTCCACGCACTACTGAATTAAGATGCTTGAAAAATTCAATGGCCTCCAGATTCTGATTCCCACCGTATTTATTGGGACACCATTGCCCGTCCTGCTTGCCGTAATCCAGATAAAGCATGGAAGCCACCGCATCCACACGGATCCCATCCACATGAAATTCCTTCATCCAGTACAAAGCGTTGGCAATGAGAAAGTTCTTCACTTCCGTCTTACCATAGTTAAAAATCTTGGTCCCCCAGTCCGGGTGCTCACCAAGCCTGGGATCCGGATGTTCATAGATACAAGTACCGTCAAACTCAGCCAGTCCATGGGCATCTCTTGCAAAATGAGCCGGCACCCAATCCAGGATCACGCCCACACCGGCCTTATGTAATTCATTAACCAGATACATGAAATCCTTGGGTTCCCCATACCTGGAGGTAGGCGCATAATAATTGGTCACCTGGTACCCCCAGGAACCGTCAAAGGGAAATTCTGCGATCCCCATAAGCTCCACATGAGTATATTTCATCTCTCTAAGAAACTCTACAATTCTGTCTGCAAATTCTCTATAATTGTAAAAACCTGCCTTGGTGCCATCCTCATGCTTTAAGAAAGAACCGATATGACACTCATAAATCGCCACCGGCTCCCTGGTCATATCTTTCTGTCCCCGATACCACATCCAATCTGCATCGTTCCACTCAAAGCCGGATAAATCTGTAACCACAGACGCCGTATCCGGCCGATACTGTGTCTGATTGGCGTAAGGGTCTGCCTTATACAACTTCCTTCCATCCGAAGCAGTGATCAGGAACTTATACAACTCCCCTGTACCAATCCCCGGTACAAATACTGTCCAGATGCCTCCCGGACCTATCTTCGTCATAGGGTGAGCATCTTCCTCCCACTCATTAAAAGTCCCCACCACATGCACCTTGGCCGCATTAGGTGCCCACACGGCAAAAAACACACCTTCCACACCATCTTCACAGGAAAGATGTGCCCCCAGCTTCTTGTAAATCTCATAATGTGTCCCCTGGCCAAACAGATACTGATCTGTCTCAGAGATAAAAACCCGTTCCCTTACTCCCACACCCTCTTACCTCCTGATCAAATAAAATCATTTTCCCGTAAGATGATCATATCCTCATCATCGTACCTCTTTGCCATTAATATGTCAAAGAAGTGCTTGATATTCTTTTTATTGGCATGCTCGATGGCCTCGTCTATAATTTCCTTGACTTCCATAATCGTTACTGCATGGTCGATTGTCTGAAGCTCCTCTATTCTGGTATGAAGAGCCAAAACGCCCAAGTCATCAATAGAATACTCCATCTCTCTGGCATACTTCTTGCCGAAAGCCACCAAAGTCTCATTACTCAAAGCTTCCATATCCATCCGCGCAGTAAAACACTCAGAAAGCATCTCGTTCCTTTCCAGGAACTTGTTCATATTCTTCTTTGTATCCTCCATTACCACGATAATTCCCTGACCCTCACGCTGCAACTTCTTATACATGGCAGTGGCAGTCTTTTCATTGATATCCGATGCTTTCTCTATGATCAGCGCACCATTTTGCAGCTGTTCCATAATGGCAGACACATCCTTCTGATTCAGCGCCTGACCCGATATCTTTGCTGTTTTTCCCGTGAAATTACTGTCCGTGATCTGCACATCGCGGATAATATTCTTCGCCAGATTCATAGTGTCCACACCTTCCTCTCCGGTGAGAATCACATTGCCGGTGTAAGATGCCATACTGATATTGTCCAGCATTGCAGTCAGCTTATATCTGGCGGAACGATTCTGAATAAACGGTCCGAACAGCGCCTTCTCCTCCTTAGATAAGTTGCGGATGTGGGGCTCGGTCTCCTGTGGCAGTTCAATCTCCTGCGGCACCTCTGCCTCTTCTACCAGTTCTGCCTCTTCTACCGGTTCTGCCTCTTCTGACTCGTCAAAATCCTCATCACACGGCTCATCAAACTCCTCTTCAGACGGTTCCTCAATTTCCGGCTCCTCTTCAATCTCAGCAATCTCTTCCACTTCATCAGGAATGTCCATGTTCAGCTCAGCTTCCTTCTTCAGTCGCTCCCACTCTCTCATTACATCCTCGATGTTCATTTGTCCGGTGATCTGCTTATCCACCTGCTGCACATCCGGCATCACAAGAGTGATCTGACCATCCGGCTCTATAGACAATGCCTCTTCAAAAGGATTCCTTGCTCTCTGCACAGACTGACCATAAGCTTCCGGTTGCTCCTCAACGGCCGGAAGTTTATCGGTCTCCCCGAAGAATACTTCTTTCTCCTGCATCTCCGGTTCCAGAGTCTCTTCACCCAGTACCTCCTTAAGACCCTCTGCCAGTTCTCTCTGCAGATTGATCGTATTATATTGACTGACATCCACTGTTTTCACCTGGATATCATACTCAGCCGGTGCTGTCTCATCTCCATTTTGCTCCTGGTTACTTACATCTGCCTCAATGGGCGTAACCTGCGATGCTTCCCGTTTCTGAGGCGCAGCATCGCCCTCAACCGCTTCTTTCCATCCGGACTCCTGCTCCTTCTTCGCAGCCTCCACCTGATCATACCGCGGCTCAAAACGATATTCATACTTCTGCTGTTGTTGAGGTGTCAGCGGCTGATGAAGCATCTTAAGCTCCAGGGCTTTGATCACATACTTTCCATCCCCAAACCACAGAATCAGCTCATCACATTCTTCCACACAACGGGTGGACAGACCTACCCGATGATACAGATAAGCCAACTCATATGCCCACTTCTCCCGATAATCTCTCTTTTTAAGCTCTTCCAGGACGGCAATCCGCTCCTCCAGACTCACATCCTGTGCTTCATACAGTTTATACTGCAATATGTACCTTCCAGTATCCTTCGGCGCGATCTGCACAAACTCCTTATAATACTCTACCGCCTCCACAAACTCTTCCATTTTAATGGACAACTCACAGAGAGAATAACAGATGGTCCTCCCACCCGGGTGACGATCATACGCCAGCAGAAGCATATCTCTGGCATCCTCATATCTCCTGTTGATCTTATAGAGATCACTGATGGTACACAACATCATGACACTCTTCACGCGACGCCAGTCTATGGTATCCGCAATCTCTGCAGCCTGTGCATAATCACCTTTCGCAATTAATGATTTGATTTCTTCCGCTCTTACTTTGTATTCGAACTTATCCAAGGTACTTCGCTCCCATTTTTACCAGATTTATCCACAATATTGTTCCAAAAAAGTGTAGAATTACCCACTTTTAATTTAGTTTAACATAGTACCCCTGCGTATGTCAAATAGCAAATTACTTAACCGGGCAAACTGCTCCAAAGTAAGCACCTCGCCACGAATGGTGGCTGAAAGCCCCATCTCTTCCAGTGCCGCCACCACCTGGTCCTTGGTCACTGAAAGCCCACTTGCATTGCCCAGTCCATTCACAAGTGTCTTCCTCCTTTGGTTAAAAGAAGCCCTGATCAACGCAAACATAAATTGCTCATTCTTCACTATCACAGGCGGCTCCTCATACCGTGTCAGCCGGATCACAGCACTGCCCACGTTGGGTCTTGGGATAAAGCTGTTAGGCGGTACATTGGCCACGATCTGGGGCTTGGCATAAAACTGCACTGCCAGAGAAAGGGCGCCGTAATCCTTGGTTCCCGGCCCAACCTGCATCCTGTCAGCCACTTCCTTCTGCACCATGATGGTAATGCTCTTTAAGGGCACATGACTCTCAAACAACCCCATAATAATAGGTGTTGTTATGTAATAAGGTAAGTTAGCAACCACCTTTATGGGCCTGCCATCATTGCGCTCCTGTACTATTTTATTGATATCAACTTTCAGAATATCATCGTTGATCACTGTGACATTATCATACTCTGCCAATGTGTCCTGCAAAATAGGGATCAGGGCTTTATCAATTTCCACTGCAATGACCTCCCTGGCACGCTCTGCCAGATACTGGGTCATAGTGCCAATGCCGGGACCGATCTCCAAGACACAGTCATCTTTAGTGATCTGGGACGCTTCTATGATACGATCCAGAACCGTGGTGTCGATCAGAAAGTTCTGACCGAATTTCTTCTGAAAATTAAAGTTATATTTTTGCAGAACTGCTATAGTATTCTGCGGAATTCCTAATGTTGCCATATTCTACCGCCTCTTCTGATTATATTTTTCTATCTTCTATGCTGCCCTAATCCATTACGGGGTTTACAAGAGATTACACAATCTTCTGTAAAAAAACCATGACCTCTGTCAGATCATAAAAAATCTGATGACTCTGACTTCTCATTTGGAGAGTTGGCTCTACTAAGTCCGGTACCAAAATTGCTTTCAAGCCTGCTCTGTATGCAGCTAATAAACCATTTGGGGAATCTTCTATTGCATACGCTTTTGATGGCTCAACACCTAACTTGCGGCAGGCCAACAAGTAAATGTCAGGCTGGGGCTTGGAATGCTCAATCATATCTCCTGTTACGATCACCCGAAAATAATCCAATATCCCGGCACTCTTCAGATACTCCAGTACAATTTGATAGGACGTAGACGTAGCCAGGCCAATGGAAATTCCTCGTTGCTTCAGATATCTCAGAATCTGTTCTACACCGGGCTTCATGGGAAGACCATATATCTTGATGTGAGTCTTAACCCAGGACGTTACCGCTACACGAAAATCATCATAATCAAACTCTTCACCGTAATGTGTCTGCACATAGGATCTGGAATCACTCCTATTCAGTCCGATACAGCCTCTCGCCACCTCTTCCATTCCGGCAATCCCCCGTTTCTTAGCCACTTGGGTCCATCCTTCCATATACAGGCGCTCTGTGTCAAACAGTACCCCGTCCATATCAAAAATTACTGCATCCATTCACCCTGTCACCTTTCCACTCATTCCTCATATATGTCATCCACCGCCGCGTACTGTCAGACAGCTATTTGTAATAATTAAAATCCTCAATAAAATGTATGCAGTCATACAGTACCAACATGTCTGTCCCGGGCGTCATATACTGATCCACCAGATTATCCAGCTTACCGTTATAATATCTAAGGTCAATCATATAAATTTTATCATAATGGTTTGCCAAAAGAGGTACCAGGCAATTAGCATAGGAATTCTTGAGCAATACCAGCTCTCTGCCTCTCCGATAGCCTGTCTCAATTTCTATAAACGGATGATTGTCATCCAAAAAATACCCATACTTATTCTTGGTGTCCAGATATTTCTCCTCATAATAAGTATAAGTCACTGTCTGAAAATCATACGTGATCATAGGCTGTTTCAGCATCGTTTCCGGAAAAGTCTGAATAGAATCTTTTCTGTGTGGCAGATTCAGCTTGGAATGCAGCGTGCCCAGAAATTCATCTGTCACCGTAGTCAGATGGTCCGGATCAAAGGTTATAACCGCCGTATTGCCTGCTTGCTTCTTCCAAACCACATATCCATAATATGCCCCCAAAGTGGTCCAATGATGATCCGTGCGATAATAAATATCTTCCCGGGCGTGTGCCTTTAACGTATCATACACATTGATCAGGTTTTCTTCCCCTATCACCTCTTCCACACGATCCAGAAACTGTTTCTGGTCAAAATACTCCGCCTGAAAAGGCAGTTTATCAGACAAAATATTATCTGCCGTAGGAATCAGCATGGCCTTGGCACCATATTTTTCCACCAGACCATTCAGTAGCGCAATCTTCTTGTCCACATCCTCTTGCTTGATATCCTTGGAAAGATGCTGTTCAATCAGATAATCATCCTCTCCCAAATAAACGCCATTAATGACCTTTTTCTGTAACAAAACATCTCCTCTGGTCTTTAGCTCCACCCAAGTATCCCTGCCTACAAACTGGTCTGTCACATAAGTCTCGTAATCCTCCATGAAACTGCCATCCAGTAAGGTCTCCGCACTGAATTTGGGCCTTGTAGCCAGCATCCTGTTCTCATTCTCAGAATAAATTCTATCACCGGTCAACCAATCAGCTATGGTAAAAATCAATATGATCACAGTGAAAAAACCAACTGTCAACACTGCATTTGACTTTTCATTCATCACAGACCTCCTTTCTAAAATCTGAAATACAAGAATGGATTATAGGATGCATCTACAATGTACGCAATTGACGCAAGCAACAAAACAGCGGGGATCACTTTTTCCAAAAACCTTCTGACTGCAATAGCCAGACCGCTTCCGCCTTTTTTTAGCCTGTTTGCCACAGTATTTACCAGAGGTACAGATGCCGCCACGGCTACGAGCAAAAGCACTGCGTATTCTTTTAACAGAAATAACGCATTCCCGTTATATAAGCCCGCTGCACCAAATCCGAACATAGCTTTTACATATGTCAAAATTCCATTCATATCCTCTATGGCAAAGATTACCCATCCCAAAAGCACCACCAAAGCTGTATAGAAGAACCCATATATCTTCGGCAGATAATCCAAAAGCCCGCCAAATCCCACTTTCTCCAAGATCAGGAAGAATGCAAACCAAAGTCCCCACAGCAGGAAGTTCCAATTGGCACCATGCCAGATTCCCGTAAGCATCCAGACGATCAGGATATTCAGTACCTGTCTGCCCAATCCTTTTCGATTACCTCCCAGCGGAATATACACATAGTCGCGAAACCACTGCCCCAGCGTCATATGCCATCGCCTCCAGAATTCTGTCACCGAACAGGAGATATAAGGATACTTAAAGTTCTCCGGAAACCGGAAGCCCATGATTGCCCCAAGACCTATAGCCATATCTGAATATCCTGAGAAATCAAAGTAAATCTGGAAAGCAAAAGCCATTATTCCCAACCAACCAAGCAATACATTCAGATTATCCGGTCCGACAGCCAGTACCTCTTCCCACAAAAGTCCCAGATTGTTAGCAAGCAATACTTTCTTGGCAAGACCCACGATAAAACGCCTGATACCATAGCTGATATCTTCGATACTGCCATGATGGTCCCTCAGATCATCCTGCACATCCACATATCTGACGATGGGTCCCGCGATCAACTGCGGGAACATAGTCACAAACACACCAAAATTCAGCAGATTCTTCTGCACCTTTGCCTCTCCCCGATACACATCTATGGTATAAGACATGGTCTGGAAGGTATAAAAGGAAATTCCGATAGGGAGCGGCAACTCAAAGAGCGGCAGATTCGTCCCCGCCAACTGATTTACTCCCTGCAGCAAGAAATCCGCATATTTGAAAAATCCCAACACGCCCAGATTAATCAGAATAGAGGTGAAAAGCAACACCTTTGCCAGCACCTTCCTCTCTCTAAATCTCCCGATCAATCTGCCGTGGACATAATCTGATAATGTGGAGAACAACAGCAACACCACATACACCGGTTCCCCCCATGCATAGAAAAACAGACTGCCCAAAAGGAGGATGACATTACGCATCCTCCGGGCAGCCGGCCATAAATAAGTCATAAAATATAGGATGAAAAATATCGGCAAAAACCGAAAAAGGAATAATACACTGCTAAATACCATCTTTCAAGCTCCCCGGCTAAAAGTATTTTCTACTCCTTTACTTTACCACAGTTGCCTGCAATTGTTCAATAGCAAGTTTATTTTGTTCCTGACAATGTTTGATCACAGCGTCATCACCTTTCTCAGAAAGCTCCATGGTGTCTGCACCCAGCTGGATAAAGCAGATATAATCGCCGATCTTTTCAATGGTAGATGCCTGAATCTTGCCTACATTCATAGGATACTGCATGGTGTCGCTTACCTTGGCTTGTCTGTATGCTGTCAACGCATCCTCTACTGCCTGTGCCTTGTCAGCCTTGGGCTTAATAATCACTAAGGTATCAACATTGGTGCTGATCATAGGCATCTCAGCCAGATAATCCTCATACATATCAGCGGTGATACCGAACAGTCCTTCCATGATATCGGGAGTAACCGGCATATTGGGCCAATAATTCTCTCCCAACTTGTCCACTACTGCAATCTTCAATGCTTCCATCTCCTGACTCCAGCCATTTACGCCGATCTCAGGCATCACTTCTTCTGTGCTCTCAGTTCCCTGTGTAGCTTCTGTTGACTGAGTTTCTGTGCTCTCCTGGATTGACTGGCTCTGCTGGGTACTGCTCTCTGCGTTCTGATTGTTCTTACCGCAGGCTGCCAGTGCCATGCAAAGTGTCATTATGCATATAAATGTAATTGCTTTTTTCATAAATGTCCTCCTTGTAGGGTATCGCTTTGTTATGATCCTGCCGCATGATCTTGATTCTTCATTTCATTAGTTACTAATATTGCCATTATTTCCCGGGATATGCATGAGAATAGAGGTATTCAATGCCTCCTGTTCCTTAGCACCTGCTTATCATAGCATACTTCTCTTGATTTGTCTTCGAAAAGTTTTATAAAATAAATATAACCAAAACTTAAGAATTATTCTGTACAAGACTTTTTCCAAATGTTATAATGTATTGTGTTAGAGATTCAGAGCCAAACTAAAAGAAAAATGAGGAATAAAAATGGTTGAAATAATTAACAAATTTGTAACTGCCGTCAGCGACATTTTGTATCGCCCTTGGTGCGTCCCCCTCATCCTTATTGCGGGCGGGATCATTATGACGCTGCGCTCCGGTTTCGTTCAGATCCGTCTGATCAAGGAATCCGTAGGGGTGGTAATGGAAAAACCCAAAAGTGCCAACGGTATTTCTTCTTTCGGTGCCCTGATGGTGTCCACTGCATCCCGAGTCGGAACCGGTAACATCATCGGTGTGGCCACTGCCATCTGTGTCGGCGGCGCCGGTGCTATCTTCTGGATG
>JAFYTM010000032.1 GCA_017558865.1 Lachnospiraceae bacterium | reverse complement strand
TGCCTGTCATCATAGCATAGAAGAGATAGCAGATATCATAGGAGTGGATTCTCTGGAATATCTGGAAGTGGACAAGCTAAGTAAACTAACCGGCCGTGAAGAGTACTGTGCTGCCTGTTTTCATGGAAAATATCCGACAAAAATTCCAAAAGATCTCCGAAAAGACCGGTTTGAGAGGAAATTATCCGAGCGGGTTTAGATAACGAGGTGACATATATTATGAAAAAATTTGACAGAAAACTGATCCTCATTGATGGCAGTGAGTATTATGGATATGGTTTTGGTTCTTTCAAGGAGAAAATCACGGAAATCGTATTTAATACTTCACTGGTGGGGTATCAGGAAATTATTTCGGATCCATCTTATACTTACCAGACTGTGGTGATGGCATATCCGCTGATTGGAAATTATGGGATTGCAGAAGATGATTTTGAAACAGAAAGTCCTACGATTGGTGGATTGGTTGTCAGGGATTATAATGATCAGCCCTCCAACTTTCGCAGTCAACATACATTATCGGAGATCATGAAGAAATACCAGATTCCCGGAATCTGCGGAATTGATACCAGAAAGTTGGTACGTTCTATTCGTGATCTGGGAAGCCGGAAAGTATTGATTACAGATGCCGGGACTCCTTTAGAGGAGGGAATTCAGAAACTGAAGGACTATCAGATTCCGAAGGATGCGGTATCTTTGGTAAGTCGAAAAACGGTGGAGCAATTTTTTATAAAAAATGGTGCATATCATGTGGCGGCCATCGATTGCGGGATGAAGCAAAATATTGTGAGAAGTTTAAACAGACGAGGCTGTAATGTGACAATATTCCCATGGGATGCTTCCATGGAAGAAATAGAAAAAATAAAACCAGATGGTATCTTTTTGTCCAATGGACCGGGAGACCCGGCAGATGTGCAACCGGTTATTGAACTGGTAAAGACATTGAAGGGTAAATATCCAATCTTTGGCATCTGCCTGGGGCATCAGATCATATCTCTTGCATATGGGGCAAAAACCTATAAATTAAAATTTGGTCACAGGGGCGGAAATCATCCGGTAAAAAACCTTCTGACAGGGAAAATTGAGATGACTTCCCAGAACCACTCCTATGCAGTTGACAGGGAAAGTCTTGCGAATACACGACTGAAAGTAACGCACCTGAATCTGTTGGATCAGACAGTAGAAGGTGTTGCCTGTGAGGAGGACAAGGTGTTTAGTGTACAGTATCATCCGGAAAGCGCACCGGGGCCGCAGGACAGCAGCTATCTGTTTGAACAGTTTATAGAAATGATGGAGAGAACAAAAAATGGCGAAACGAACTGATCTAAAGAAAATACTTGTCATTGGTTCCGGTCCAATCGTGATTGGTCAGGCAGCAGAATTTGACTATGCAGGTACCCAGGCATGTCTTGCACTGAAAGAAGAAGGATATGAAGTAGTGCTGTGTAATTCTAACCCGGCAACGATTATGACAGATACCCGCATTGCAGATACAGTATACATGGAACCGCTGACTTTAGAATATGTAGCAAAGATTGTCCGTCATGAGCGTCCGGATGCGATTGTACCTGGAATTGGTGGGCAGACAGGATTGAATCTTGCGATGCAGCTTGAGAAAAAAGGAATTTTGAAAGAGTGCCAGGTAAAACTGTTGGGAACCAGAAG
>JAFYTM010000031.1 GCA_017558865.1 Lachnospiraceae bacterium | reverse complement strand
GAAATAATCCATGCATACCATATGGTACAAAGAAAAAGGAGAAGCACTATGGCATTTTTAGACAAAGTCAATGCATTTGCAAAAGCTGCAGGTGACAAGACCACTCAGGTCGTAGAAGATACCCGACTGAAAGCTCAGATCCTGAACGATGAAAAGTCCATCAAAGAATTACAGGCAAAGATCGGCGCATATTATTATAACAAATTTGCTGCAGGCGAACCAGTAGACGAGGCTGTTACCCAGTTCTGTACTGCGATCTCTGTACACAAAGCGAATATCAATGAGAAAAAAGCGATTCTCGGTGTCGAAAAAACAGCCTCCTCCAAAAAAGAGGATATCTTCGAATAAGGAATATGAAAAAAGAGCCTTCTGTATATTTTCTTTATACAGAGGGCTCATATTTTTTCTATCTTACTTTACCAATTCTGCCATATGATACAGGCGATAATAAATTCCTTCCTTTTTCAGTAAAGTCTCATGATTACCTTCTTCCTCGATTCCATTCTCGGTCAGTACCAGAATCCGGTCTGAATTACGGATACTGGACAGTCGATGTGCAATCGTCAATGTCGTACGACCTTCGGACAGACGGTTCAGAGACTGCGCTACTGCATATTCGCTCTCATTATCAAGCGCAGAGGTTGCTTCGTCCAATATAATGATCGGAGGATTCTTCAAAAACACTCTGGCAATACTGAGACGCTGCTTCTGCCCGCCGGACAGTTTTACACCACGTTCCCCAATATAAGTATCATATCCATCCTTCAAGTTCATAATAAATTCATGCGCACCGGCTTTTTTCGCCGCTTCGATCACTTCGTCTCTCGTTGCTGTAAGACGACCATAGGAAATATTTTCATAAACCGTTCCTGAAAAAAGGTATACCTCCTGCTGTACGATACCAATATTCTGACGCAGACTTTTGAGTGTATAACGCTTCACATCCACACCATCTACCAGAATCGTTCCTTCATTCACATCATAAAAACGTGGAATCAGATTGCAGAGTGTTGTCTTTCCACCGCCCGATGGACCAACGATCGCCACTTTTTCTCCTGCATGAATATTCAGATTCAGATTCCGGAATACCTCATTGTGATCATCTGAATATTCAAAGGAAACATTTTTGAAAGAAATCTCTCCCTTTACCTGCTCTAACGGTACTGCATCCGGTTCATCAAAAATTTCCACATCCGCATCCATGATCTGCAGAAAACGTTCAATACCAGTCATACCACGCTGGAACTGTTCTGAGAACTCAATAATCCGGCGAATCGTTGCGATCAAAGTCGACACATACATCGTATATGCCACAAGGTCACCCGGCTCAATCAGACCATTTACCAGAAAAAGGCCTCCTGCCAGAATCACCATCAGATACATCAGACCATCAAATCCACGGGTTGTGCTCTGAAATGTTCCCATATAACGATAACCAAGCTTTTTCAGCCGATAGAACTCCTGATTATCCGCTTCAAACTTCTCTTCTTCCCGCTCTTCATTGGTAAATGCTTTCACCACCTTATGTCCAAGCAGGCTGTCCTCGATACGGGCATTCAATTCACCGATCTGCTGCCGCTGCTTGCGAAATGCCGCCTTCATATTTGCATTGAGACGTGTACACACCACCAGCATCAACGGAATACAGCAGAAAATGATGACCGTCAGCGACAGACTGGTCTGTGCAAGGATTACGAACGACACCAGAATCTTAATTCCTGCAATAAAAAACTCTTCCGGACAATGATGCGCAAACTCCGTTACATCGAACAGATCACTGGTGATCCGCCCCATGATCTGTCCAATCTTCGTATTATTATAATAATTATTGGACAATTTCTGCAGATGATGATAGGCATCCCGACGCATATCCGTCTCTATTTTCGTTCCCATCACATGACCGGTATATGCCATATAATAATAAGCGCAGCTGTCCACCACACGAAGACATACATACAGACACGCCAACTGAACAATGAGTCCCGTCGTCAGCGCTGCCAGATTCTCCATTCCAGTATTCGTAATATACCGAATAATCATCGGAAGTACCAGTTCGCAGACGGTTGTCAAAGCTGCACAGAATAAATCCATGAGCATAACACCCGTATAGTTTTTATAATACGGTATAAACCGTTTCAACAATGTACTTGTTCTCATGATGCTGACCCTGATATCTCTCTATAAAACACTGCCGTCGCTGTCTGCTGATAAGGCAGCAGCCACAGATTACCGATTCCCAACGTAAAGGCACACAGAATCTGCCAGCCAATAAAACTCAACTGAAGGAAGAACAAATGGAGACGGTATCCTCTCATCATCTCTTTCGAGCGTCTCATCGCTTCACGGGCTGTCAAATTTGGATTCTGCGCCAATATGTATTCTGTCATAGAATAACTGTACGCTGCCATAATCCCTGGTATAATCAGAAGACACGACCACAATGCAACGTAAATTGCCCGTCGAATCCTCATTGCCGCCGCCGTTCTCCACAGGAACATATAAGAAAACAGATCCCCAAACTCTGGATTGCCGAATGATGCAAGCTTCAGATGAAACCATGCATAACCAATAGAAACGCCACTTCCTATGATAAAATAAAGAAGCGCTCCAACAAGCACTACTAACACCGGAAATGAGACACCCTCAAAAAGAAACGATCTCGCTTCCGGAAGAACACCTCCTCCCGTCGAAAAAAGCGTACGTCCGGCATATTCCACACTGAGCTGTAATCCAGACCTATCGAAATGAAACTTCAGCTCCGGTCTTTCTGAAGCAATTCCGCCTAATAACGCAGCAATCCAGCCAACCACTACAGCGACAAACCATCTGCCACGCAAAGCTTCTTTTGCCATTCTTTTGATTCTTTTCATCCTTCTTCTCTCCTCTCTCTTGTTTAAATACAACTTATCATTACAAAAGAAAAAATACAACCCCTTATGATATTGAAATATTCTGAAAGCACATCCCACACTCAAAAACATATTCTAATATCAGAAACACTGCATATAGGAGGTACGCACATGAAACCACTGCTGGAAGTCAGCCACGTCAGCTACTCCTACCACACGCTGGCTGGTGAGACCCCTGCCCTTTCAGATATCACATTCACTGTGGATTCCGGCGAATTTCTTGCCATCGTAGGACCCAGCGGCTGCGGCAAATCCACACTGCTCTCCCTGCTTTCCGGTCTTCTCACACCAGAACAGGGAACGATTCACATCAACAATTCACCCATTTCCACTCACCAGACAAACATCGGATATATGCTGCAGAAAGATCACCTGTTTGAATGGCGTACCGTCTACCGCAACGTCATACTCGGACTGGAAATACAGAACCGGAAAACAGAAGAAAATCTGGCTCATGTAGAACAGATGCTCAGAGATTATGGATTGTCAGCCTTTAAAAACGCCAGACCCTCAGAGCTGTCGGGCGGTATGCGCCAGAGAGCTGCTCTGATCCGGACACTGGCACTGGATCCAAGCCTGCTGCTTCTTGATGAACCATTTTCTGCGCTGGATTATCAGACACGTCTGAATGTCTGTGATGATGTGTATCAGATCATCAAAAAAGAAAAAAAGACTGCCATACTGGTTACTCACGATTTATCCGAAGCAATCAGTATGGCAGACCGTATTTTCATTCTGTCAAAACGCCCCGCCACCATTCAAAAAACAGTTTCCGTACATTTTGATCCGTCAGAGCTTCTGCCTATGAAACGCAGACACGCCCGGGAATTTAAAGAGTATTTTAATGAAATATGGAAGGAGCTGAATCAGAATGAATGAATTTTCCCCCAGACAGGCAAAATTTATCCACGATCACAGACGACATCATCATATGGTCACATTTTTCCGGTTCACGATCTTCTTCCTTTTTCTGGCAGTGTGGGAAGTCAGTACCAGGCTTCATCTGATTGACGCTTTTATCTTCAGCAGTCCGAGCCGTATCGTCCAGACCTTTATCGAAATGAGCAAAGACGGCTCACTTCTGCGCCATACAGGTGTAACTCTTTACGAAACATTGCTAAGCTTTTCCCTGGTCATCCTGGTAAGCTTTCTGACTGCTACGATCCTGTGGTTTTCCAATACCATATCAGAGATACTGGAGCCATGCCTGGTCATCCTGAACAGTCTTCCCAAATCTGCACTGGCTCCGCTTATGATCGTCTGGCTTGGTGCCAATACCCGCACCATTATCGTTGCCGGTATGTCTGTAGCAGTCTTTGGCAGTATCATCAGTATGTACACCGCATTTCGTGAAACGGATGCCGAAAAGGTCAAACTGATCTACACGCTTGGCGGCAATCGTCTGCAGGTGCTGCGCTGTGTTGTATTTCCATCCAGCGTCCCTGCTATCATCAGTATCCTGAAAGTCAATATCGGTCTTTGCCTGGTAGGCGTCATCATCGGTGAATTTCTTGCCGCCAGAGAAGGACTTGGATATCTCATCATCTATGCAAGTCAGATCTTTAAACTGAATTACCTGATCACCGCATTGATTATCCTGTGTATTATTGCCTTCTGTCTCTATCAGGCAATCCAGAAGCTGGAGCATCACATCCACAAGACCAGAAAATTTTGAAAGAACAAAAATCGTTAATCCTGCTGTGCAGCATACACTGCTTTTATAATGGCTTCTGCCATCACCTCGGCTGCCAGTGTACCAGCCATATTGATATCCGCTTCCACCTCTCCGACAGAAGCTGCATAGATCGTATCCCCATCTGCCAGCGTCCCTACTGGATAGATACAGCGGGCATAGGCATTCCTTGTCATGGAGGCAATCTTGTTCATCTCCGCTTTCGAGAAACGGCCATTGGTAATGATCACTCCGATGGTCGTATTACCGGTAAACAGATCTCTTCTCTGGCTAAGCTTATAGATTTCCTGACAGGTATCCGCCAATCCTGTTCCATCTTCCGTACACAGTCCGGCAATGATCTGCCCCGTCTTTGGATTATAAATATCTCCCAGCGCGTTCACCACGACAACTGCCGCCATTTGAAGATTTCCCACAGTGACTGCATGAATTCCAAGGCCGGCTTTCATACTGCGTCCCATACCGTAGAGCTTGCCAACGGTC
This sequence comes from Lachnospiraceae bacterium, assembly GCA_017558865.1. Classification (GTDB taxonomy): domain Bacteria; phylum Bacillota; class Clostridia; order Lachnospirales; family Lachnospiraceae; genus Hominiventricola. The sequence goes on along the minus strand of JAFYTM010000031.1, from coordinate 25,430 downwards.
GCCCCGGTACCTGCGCCAACATTCCCACAGACAGGTACATTTTTTTCTGCATCCACACAGGCTGCATACCCCATCGCTTCATCCGGACGCACATCTGCTCTTCCATAACCCAGATCGTAGATGCAGGACTGACATACCAATGGAACCCTGGCAAAGCCTGTCTCATAGCCAATTCCATGTTCTTCCAGATAACGCATGACACCGCCGGATGCCGCCAGTCCATAAGCGGAGCCACCGGACAGTACAATGGCGTTGATCGGATTGTCTGCGGTCACTGGAGAACACAGATGTGTCTCACGGGAGGCCGGGCCTCCTCCGCTTACATCCACACCGACTTTCGCACCATGATCGAAGATCAGAACCGTCACTCCGGTTCCCGCCTCCTGATCCTGCGCATTGCCGATACGCAGCCCTTCGATCTTCGTCAATTGTATCTCCTGCAATAACTTTTTCCTCTCCATTTTTGCACCTCCATTACCCTTGCTTCAATGCAGCAGCCAACGTACGGGATACTACACTGGCGATCAACGTACACGCCAATGCCTCAACCAGTCCCTGGATACCTACAAATGCAATCACAAACACCAGTGGATTCGTAACTCCCAATGCCTCTGCAAATCCCTGCATATATTCGGTAGAATAAAAGATCATTACTAAGGAACTCATAAAAAATAATGTATTTAAAAGCGGGCAGGCAAGGCTTGCCACAAAATATGCCCCATTTTTAGATAATTTTCTGACCAGCAAAAACACCAGACCGCATAACCAGCCCTCCAAAACCCTTGGAACCAGACAGGTAAATGCGGTTCCCAGCGGATTGATACTGAAAAGCATCGCCGAAAATGCGCTGCTTCCCATCAGTGCTTGCATAAAACTTGTAATTCCAAACATCAGACCACAGATCGCTCCGCCCTTTGGTCCAAGCAGGATTGCTCCTACTGCCACCGGAACAGTCAAAAATGTAATATCCAGCCCCGGCGTATGAAAATACCCAAGCGGTGTAAATGCCATAATGAAGATAATGGCGATCATCAGTGCCAGCTTTACCATGTAAAGCGTTCCATTTTTGTTATTGTCTCCCATATTCTCTCCTTTTCTGTCTGATAAAACGGCGCAAAGCGTCCCCTGTCTTTCAGACCTTCTTATTTTGGGGATTCAAATGAACCTGAACCGATACGTTTTCCTCAGAATAACGCTCCTGTCCACTATAGCACAAAAATCAAAAATGGCAAATACTGTTTTTTATTGACAATGTTTACTCCTTATGCTATGTTTTGTTTAGATATTTAGATAACTATCTAAATGTTTACAAAAATAACCAGAAAGGAAGATTTTATGGGATTTCAGGAAAGTTTCAAAGCATTGTCTGATCCTACCAGACGGGAGATACTGAATCTTCTGCGGGCAGGCTCCATGTCCGTTGGCGAGATCCTGGAGCATTTTTCTATCACCGGGGCATCCCTCTCCCATCATCTGTCCATCCTAAAGCATGCCGGACTGATCGATGATGAAAAACAGGGAAAATACATGATTTATACGTTAAACACAACCGTTCTGGACGATATCCTGAACTGGATGATGTCTTTAAAAGGAGGAGAACACCATGAAGAGTCCTAAACTACGTTTCATCAACTACATCCTCGCTGTATGCAATCTGGCACTGGCTGCCATTCTTTACCCGTCACTGCCAGAACAGATTCCCATGAACTGGAATATAGATGGTACTGTCACCTACGATGATAAACATCTGATCTTCCTGATGTGCGGTATGGCTATCCTTTTTGCCTTTCTGTTCGATATTCTGCCAAAGATCGATCCACGAAAAAAGAACTATGAAAAATTCGGCGGTTTTTATGATGTTTTCTGTATCTTCATGCAGGGATTTCTGCTGATGATGACCGGTATTATCCTGATGGAAACCTTCCGGCCAGGTACACTCTCTGTTCCTCTGATTATAATGATTTCAACAGGAATTTTGTTCCTCTTTATTGGAAATTACATGCCGAAAGTCAGAAGCAATTACTATATGGGCATCAAAACTCCATGGACACTTTCCAGCGAAGAGGTATGGCACAAAACCCACCGGCTGGGAGGCAAATGCTTCTGTATTGCAGGAATTATTATGATTATCTTTGCATTTTTACCTGATCAGACAGTTATGTTCTGGATTACCATGTTATGTACGATCATTGCAGGGATTATTCCAACGATCATGTCCTATATATGGTGGAAACAGGAACAGCACAATTTATAAAAGAGGGGCATCACCCCTCTTTAAAATAATTCTTTATTATTCTGATAAATCCTTCGATATAATTCAAAATTATTCATATACACTTCATAATTGTCACGCTGCGGTTCATACACCCGCTCATCCATCCGAACCACTGCAGCACAGCCTTCTTCCAGTGAACCATAGATTCCGCATCCTACACCAGCCGCAATCGCAGCACCCATACAGGATTCTTCCGCTCCTTTTGTCGTATGGACCTCCTTTTGAAGAATATCTGCCTGCATCTGAAGCCACAATGAACTTCTTGTGCCGGTTCCGGATGCAATGATTTTATCCTGCATGGGAATTCCCAGTTCTTCAAAAACCTTCACACAATCGAAAAATGAATATATGATGCTTTCCATACAGGCACGTACGATATGTTCTCTGGTATGAAGCAGACTCATACCAAAGAGAATTCCTTTCGCTCTGGCATCCATATACGGAGAACGTTCCCCGCACAAAAATGGAAGAAAGACAAGTCCTTCTGCCCCTGCCGGTGCCTGAGAAGCCAGACTGCTCATCTCATCATAAGAGGTAATATCCCGAAAAACATTCTGTTTGAGCCATTTCAGAACCATACCACCATTTAATCCTGCCCCCATAGTGATCCAACGATCCTGCGCCACATGGCAAAAGGTATTCAGGCGAAAATAAAAATCCGAGTATACACGATCTGTAATACAGTTGATCTGACTGGCTGTTCCGATATTCGTAACCAGCTGTCCCGGATGAATCACTCCGCTCCCAGTCAACTGCATGGGACTGTCTCCACCTCCGCAGACAACAGGAATTCCCTTTGCAAGACCTGTCAGGCGGCTGGCCGATTCACTAATCGTTCCTATGATGGCCATAGACTCCTCCACAGGCGGAAGTATATCATATGGTATCCAGAATTTTTCTGCAGTCTCCTTATCCCATTTCCTTTCTTTTATTTGAAAAAGCAGTGTTCCGGATGCATCTGAAGCATCTGTAGCGATCACCCCTGTCAATCGATATCGAATGTAATCTTTGGGCAGCATGACATAACGGGTTTGATCAAACATTTCCGGTTCTTCTTCTCTCATCCACATCAGGGAAGGCAATAGAAATCCTGCACTGGCAGGATTACAGGAATGTTCTTCTGCGATTGACCCTCGAAGCTTCCGTACCTGACGTTCACTTCTCTGATCCGCCCAACTAATCACGGGACGAACCGGCTGCTTCTCATGATCCAGCGTCACAAGTCCATGCATCTGACCCGACAGACCAATCGCTGCAATCTCATTTCCATGTATCCAGCATTGCGCCAGAGCATCACGGATACTCTGTACCGTCGACTGCCACAAGATATCGGCAGACTGTTCCGCATAGCCTGCCTGTGGAACCTGTATATCATATTCCCGGCTCACAAGAGCTTTACAGTCTCCCCGTTCATCCATGATCATCGTCTTTACACTGGAAGTACCAAGATCAATTCCGATTAGATATGCCATGCCTGTCACACCACCATTCTTTTTACCTGGGACAAAGCCGTCACCATTGTTGGAATGGATACCAGAATCAGCGTAATCATCATTTCCGGCAATATATAAGTCAGATTATACCCAAGGGTATAGAGGATCGGATTCATGCCATCCGGCACATACTCTGCAAAAAAGATATATCCAGAGACCACATGACAGAGATATCTTCCTGTCATCCCTGCCGCACAGCCCTTCACCAGTCCATGTCTGGACTTCCAGAACAGACCGGAAAATCCCAATGCACCAAAAGCAAACGGAAAATCCAGAAGGATCTGCATCGGTGCATAAATATAGGGATCAAGCATCAGCTGTAAAATTCCATATGCAATTCCGGTCATCAAACCGGTCTTTAACCCATACAAATATCCAGTCAGACAGATAAAGAACATACTGAACAATGTAACCGAACCGCCAAATGGCAGGGATGTCAGCTTTATAAAACTTGTTACTGTTGCCAATGCAATCGCGATGGCGCAATAAACCAACCTTTTAACATCTGATGACATAGATAATCTCCTTATTTCTGCTCCGGCTGGGTCGGTACCACACCAAAACGAGCCAGAATCTTCGGAATCATATCCTTTGCCAGAGGCAGGGAATAACCCAGCGGATTGATCATATAAGCTTTGGCATCCTGCACCCAGAATTTTGTAATATCTTTAAACGGAATCCAGATCGGGCGAAGTGCTTTATTATTCCGTGCATATTTCTGGAATTCCCACACATCCGTAAAAAGAGGAAAAAAGACATCTCCGCTCTGATGTTTTAAATAAGGCATCCTGCAGTCTTTCAGATTCAGCTGAGGATTTTTCTCAAAGCCTTCCGGCGGCAATACTGCAATAAACAGTCCTGCTTTTACCAGATTAGAGGAGAATTCCTCATCCAACTCCTGAATCTGCTTCATGGTCACATACTCTTTATTCCGACGTGCCTCCTGCATCAGATACAGCCCCGTCAGCTGTAAATTTGGCTGATACATCTGATTGCCGTCCAATCGCTTTTCAAAGCCTTCCGGAAGTATATCTTTCAGCTCTACCGACTGTAAATCCGAGCCAAATGACTGATATCCCACTGCATTCACACCAAGAAACGGCAGTATCCCAAGATGCTGACGAACCTCATTCAGATACATTTTCTTCTTTTCACCATCCGGCTGATCTGCTTTTACCGGTATATATACTTCCTGTGTCTTTAACTCCTGTACCTTCAGTACGATCCCTTTTTCTGCATAGTTCTTTACAAAAGATTCTGCATCGTCTTTTTTCGCAAATAAATAAACCTGATCGTTATAATTTATTTCCTCGCACTCTATATAAGGCATATTCGTAAGCGGTGAAAAGATTGCATATGCCTGTGTCAAATTCTGTATTTCAGTTCCAACTGCTGTCACGCTTTGTCCTCCTGTTTATTCATTATATACCAATGCCATAAGCACCAGTTCCTCATCTGAATCATTTTCCAGTGCATGTCCCTGACCACATTCGATCAGACATACATCTCCCGGTCCCACCGGAATTCTGGTTCTGTCATGGTCAATAAATGTCCCATGTCCGGACAAAATATAATACGGTTCTGTTTCACCAATATGTTCATGATAACCAATACTGCTGTGCGGCTCCATCCGAACCATCGCATATACTCTGCCGTGGCCATTTAATTCTTCTGTTTTTAAAATATGATGCATCTCAAGACTGCCGACTCCTCCACGCAGTCCTTCTACCTTTATAATCTCTGCTTTACGAACCATATAGCTTTTCCTCTTTTCTATCGTAAGATATCAAAAGTATATCATACTTTTAGGATGTATTCAAAATGAAATCTGTTGCATTTCTTATTCGTATATGTTATTTTATTAAAAGCACATGTCTTGTCAGGTGTTTTTACTGTTATTTTCTTATATGGGAGGAATTTTTGAATGAATCAAAAAAAATCCGGCGGTCTTAGCGGGTTCCTCGCCCGTAAAAACATTGTATTTTCCGCCAAACGCTATGGTATCGATGCTCTGGGTGCAATGGCACAGGGTCTGTTTGCATCCCTGTTAATCGGAACCATCATCTCTACTCTCGGACAACAGATCGGCATTCCATTCCTGGAAACTGCCGGCGGCTATGCAAAAGCTGTATCCGGTCCAGCCATGGCTATTTCTATCGGCTACGCACTGCAGGCTCCCCAGCTGGTACTTTTTTCTTTATTAGCAGTAGGACAGGCAGCCAATGAACTGGGCGGTGCCGGAGGACCTCTGGCTGTTCTGGTTGTTGCCATCTTTGCTTCCGAGTTTGGAAAAGCGGTATCCAAGGAAACAAAAGTGGATATCCTTGTTACACCTCTTGTAACGATTCTTACAGGTGTGAGCTTGTCCGTATGGTGGGCACCGTCCATCGGTGCTGCTGCCAGTGCTGTCGGACAGCTGATCATGTGGGCAACCGATCTGCAGCCATTCTTCATGGGAATCTTTGTATCTGTGATCGTCGGGATTGCCCTTACACTGCCGATCAGCAGTGCTGCTATCTGCGCCGCATTAAGCCTGACCGGACTTGCCGGAGGTGCCGCGGTCGCTGGCTGCTGTGCACAGATGATTGGATTTGCCGTTATGAGCTTCAAGGAAAACAAATGGGGAGGACTGGTATCTCAGGGACTTGGAACCAGTATGCTTCAGATGGGAAACATCGTTAAAAATCCACGTATCTGGATTCCGCCCACACTGGCATCTGCCATCACCGGACCAATTGCGACCTGTATCTTTGGACTGAAGATGAATGGTCCTGCCGTATCCTCTGGTATGGGAACCTGCGGACTGGTCGGACAAATCGGTGTCTACACCGGATGGCTGTCTGATATCGCAGCCGGCACCAAAGATGCGATTACCACGATGGACTGGATCGGACTGGTACTGATCTGTTTTATCCTTCCGGCAATCTTAAGTACCGTTTTCTGTGAAATTTTACGGAAGATGGGATGGATCAAAGAAGGAGATTTAACACTGGAATAATACATACGATGACAGAACGCCAGGGCAGCAATGCTCTGGCGTCTTACATTTATCCCATATTTATTTACTCCACAAAAACCGCGTGCCGAAGCAGCCAGTTCGTCCAATCCGGATAATATTTTGCAAGAATATGCGCTGCATCTGCCGTATATTCCTCTGCAAGATTTCCCTCACCATCATCGAACAGTTCGTTGACATCCAGATAAAATACGGTTTCCCCATCTGCCAATTCACCGACTGCCTGATTCAAGCGATCGATACTGGCATTACTGTAAATGTCCGAATTCTCCGATTTCTTTTTTGTGATATGCAGATTGGCTTCCAGGAAAAAGATTGCATCCGGCTGCAATTCCCTGATCCGACTCAGCATTTCCCGATACTTGCCAAGGGTATGCTCAAAATCATATCCCAATTCATTGATTCCAAGCATAATGTAGATTTTTCCAAACTGTCTCTCTGCAAGAAGTTCTTCCAGCATCTTCTCTTCCCCGGAACGCAGAGTAAAACGCTTTTTAAAAATCTTGTAAACGCTCATCCCTGTGTCTGCCGCGACTTCTGCATTGCCGAGATTCCCATACTCAGACAACCCTACGGTCCTGGAATCCCCAATAAACAGTGCATCGTCAAAATACATCACATCTGCCTCTCCCATCACCCGGACAGGAACAGATTCTTCCGGTTCCTCCAGATCTGACACTTCCATTGTCTCTTCCTCTGATTCCAAAACAACCAACTCCTCTTCCAGCATTCCCGGATGCAGCTTTTCTGTTGTCTCCATACTTGGTTCTTTTCGCACGATCTGCATCACTTCCTCCGCAAAAAGCTCCACCTTTGCCTGCAGTTCCATACGACGCTTTGGTTCTTCATGCACAGAAAGCCAGACAAGTGCCGCCACCATGATGCTGAGCATCAACATTAGCAGATAAGAACATCTTCCTGTCTCTGTTTCATTCATCTTCTGTCTTTCCTTTTAGAACTGATAATATAAAAACGGGTCATCCATTCCCATGTACATACAATACATACATCCCCAGAATAATACAACTAACATAACTGTCATAAAAAAAGTATATTTTTTTGCTTCATAGATTTTTCGTGGAATTCCGGTACTGCATACAAATGCCGCCAAAAGCGGAACTGCATACATTTTTCCGTACTTCAAAAAGTCACCGACAAATGCCGATGCCGCCTGACCCTGGAGTGGAAATAAATTCCCCAGATATACAACAATCTGCCACGGATCAGATACCGCAAAGATCAGCCACGAAATCGGTATCAACAGCATCATGTACAAATGACCAATCAACGGTAGTTTTTCCATCATCTTTCCAAAACCAAGCTTTTCCACACTGACCACAAGAAATAAAAAGCATCCCCACAAAATAAAGTTCCAGCTTGCTCCATGCCAAAGACCGGTCAGCATCCAGACCAGAAACAGATTCCAGTAATGGTTCTTACGATTGCCGCCTAACGGAATATAGACATATTCCCGGAACCAGCTTCCCAGTGTTATATGCCACCGTCTCCAGAATTCTGTCATCGTTTTTGCCAGATAAGGCTGATTGAAATTATCCGGGAAAGCGAATCCCATCACACATCCCAATCCTTTTGCCATCAGTGAATATCCATAAAAATCAAAATAAATCTGAAAAGAAAATGCTGCAATGCCAAGCCATGCAAGCGGCGTAGAAATACTTTCAAAACCGATCGTCTGCACCTGACTCCACAGGCTTCCAACCCGATTTGCAATCAACACCTTCAAAGCCAATCCTATCGTAAACTCCCGAAATCCCTCTTCCACATTATCCCAGGAATGTACTCTGATCCACAATTGCTCTCTAACCTGCGCATATGTCACAATAGGTCCGGCAATCAACTGTGGAAACATGCAAAGATACGTTCCAAGAGTCAGCAAAGAACGCTCTGCCGGAATTTTTTTCCGATATACATCAAGCAGATAGGAACTGATCTGAAACGTGTAAAAACTGATTCCAATCGGCAAAATCAACTCCGCACAAGGAAGCCTCCATTCTGCATTTGTCAGGTTCAGCACTCGATTCAGATTCTCTGTCATAAAATCCAAATATTTAAACGCAAAAAGATTTCCGATATTCCAGATCATTCCAACGATCATCCATCCCTTGCGAAAAACATCTCTTTTACAAATATCCATTACCCCTGCAGCAAAATAATTAACAATAACTGTCAAAAGCATCAGTACCAGGTAAACAGGTTTATCCTTGACACCATAATAGTAAAAAATGAGACTTCCCAGCAAAATAACCATATTTTTGCATTTCGCCGGGAGCAAAAAATAAATCAATAAAAAAGCAGGTAAAAAATAAAGTAAAAATTCAAAACTGCTGAAAACCATGCTTGTTTACTTCCTCACGTCCTTCGATCATTTCCAGATAATTGCCTTTATCAATATGCATCATGGAAATCTGATTCTGGTGTCTGCGGAATCCATATACACAATCCACATTGCGGATCAGCGACTGAAGACGCTCATCCGGTACGCAGACGATCAACTGAAGCTCCAGTTCTCTCGCATAACGCAGACATACCTCACTTCGCTCCTTGTCCATCTTGGAAAATGCTTCATCCAGAAGTACCAGACGCACCTTGGAATCCCTGTTGCTCTGCTGCATATAAAGCATCGCAAAACCTGCAAGAAGTGCTACATATTTCGGATTCTGTCCTTCACCGCCAGAGTCTCTTCCAGCCATCTCATCAACCGGATTTTTCTTAATTACACCATTCTCGCCTTCTACCCGCTCATACATACTAAATGTCAGATAGTTGCGGTAATCCGCATAACGCTCCATCTCCTGTCTGCGCAGGGAGATCTGACGTGCATCATCCTCCCGCGGCGGCATGAATTTTTCCGTCAGCAGCTGAATCTTGCGGTCGTATTTCTGATAAAATTCATCTTCTCCAAGACTCAGCTGTCCCTCAAAACCATGATTATCCACTACTTTGCTGTCAAGTTCTTTTGCCATCAGCATCTCATAGAACTGACCATTTTCATTTGTTGCCGGAAGAATCTCGATCTGATAAACACTGTCAGAAAACTTAATCCTGGACAACAGACGATTGATCTCTTTTGCGTGTCGATATGCCTGCTTCATCTCTCCATGAATTGCAGCAATCACATTTTCACGCAGACTGTAATATACCAGATCACACTGCTTCTGGAATTCATCCTTATACTGTGGTTCAAAGTCTCTCCGACATTTTTCCAGCACCTGGTCATAGACATCGTTTTCTTTTTCCATACCACTGAAATTATAGGATGGATATTCCCGATTAAAGCGCATTCTTGCTGTAAATCGATTCTCCTGCTGCTGCCCTTCCAGTGTTTTCAACTGCTCCAGCTCTTTGTTTTTCTGATTCCGGTAAGCATTCTCTGTCTGATTCTGCAGATTTTCCTGTACCTCTGTTTCCAGCTCTGGATTGACAACAAATCCATCCAGAAGCTTCTCCAGAATCTCCTGACGACCACGGATATCTGCTTCTGCTTTTCCTTTTTCTTCGGTGCGCTGAATCAGAGAACGACGTAAGACATCCAATGCCGTATTCAATTCCTTGACGGTCAAAGTCAGCGTTTCCTGCCGCTGTTTCAGTTCCGCTACCAGCGTACCATCTTTCAGTTCTTTTAATTCCTGCTGCAATTGTTCCTGTTTTTTATAATATTTTACGAGCTGTTCTGCAGCCTGCGACAATGCTACCAGCTGAGCCGGCTCCTGATTCAGCATTTCAAAACGCTGCACAGCTTTCAGGCTGTTGGCAATCCGGATATCCTCCTGCAGTTCTTCATTCAGACTGCGAACTTCTTCTTCCAGCTCTGCCAGCTTTGCTCTGGATACCTTCGTACCAATACAGGCACGGGTCGTATAATCCTCTTTTTTCAGATGGCGGAACATATATCCATTATATGCATAGCAGTCCGGTGTCACACCATCCCTGACTTCATGCAATTCTTCTACTGTACGGCATTTCATCACCCGTCCAAGATACTGCTTTAAGCACATATCTACATAATCTGCTTCTGCATGTACCGCCTCATACAGAGAACCATCCTTTGCTTCCGGCATATCCCGTTTGATGGCTGCTGTGTTGATCAATTGGATTCCCTCAAAGGTCTTCATCTCACGGAACAGTCTGGCTGCTTCCAACACATATTCCGGTGCAACAACCAGTCCATACTTCACTCTTCCCAGTCGTCCTTCAACAGCATTTTTCCATTCATCATCCACGACATCAAACAGATCTGCAAATACCGAAACCTTTACCTTATCGTGATAAATATTATTCAACAAGATTTCCAGTTTTTTTCTGGCATCATTCAAAGATGTTTCATAGTGCTTTCTGTCATTTCGTAAATCTTCGAGAACTGCCTTCTTTTCTTCCAGTTCCGTCGACAGTTTTCGACACTTATCATTCAGATCCTGCCTGTCCGTATCAATTGCTTCTCTAATGTCCGCAAGATGCTTCCCAAGTGTACGGCAGTCCTCCTCAGATATCATTCCTTTCTGAAAATGGTCAATCAGATGCAGTGTCGGATTGCTGATGTAATCCGTAATGACTTCATCTTCTTCCCATTCCTGCAGTCCCTGTGCAATTTTCCTCCACTGACGGCTGTTTCCTGCCAAAAGATCAATCGTATTCTCTACTTCTGAAAGTTCACGTTTTTTCTGACCATAATCACTTGCTTTCAGTGCCGCACGGACTTCGATCAGTTCCGCAGTTCTGGCTTTCTGTTCTTCATTCTTCTGACCTTCCTCTTCCCGCATACGATCAATATGCGCAAGAATATCCTGAAGATCCTGTTTTCTCGCTTCCAACCTGCTCTTGTTGCTCTCAATCTCAATATATTTTAAGATCAATTCCGTGCGAACCATATCGGCCTTCGTCTTCTGTAATTCTGTATGGTGGGAATGTATCTCATCCAAAATCTCTATACGATGCTCCAGATCTTCTACGCGTTCCTTGATCTCTCGATATGCGCCCAACTGATCACTGATTTTTTCTATCGCACTTTCCTGACTTTTAGGAAACATATAATCCCGGATAAACTGTCCGGTACCATTTGTCATACGCAGTGCAATCGCACTTTTCTCCATCGTCATCAGACGCTGCGGTTCTACATAGCCCAGTATCACATCATACAATGTATTTACATACGCCTCTTTGGACAGATATACCCGGTTCACCTCTCCCCGTCCACGGTTATCCATCGACTTTTTCCGCAGCTCTGTCAGCTTTCGAATCTGAGAAAGGGAATAAGGAACTCTTCCTTCTGACAAATATTCATCCTCTGGCATCCGACCGGAATGACTGAAAAAGGCATATTTCTTTATGTCTGTATCTGATTTTCCTACTTCAAATGCCACACCAAAACAGGTTACGATATGGGTACCGGTATCTTCCACTTCCAGTACCAGGGTAGAACAAAAATCCTGATTCTCACGATTGGATGTACCGTCCTTTTGCGCACCACGCAGATAACTCAGGACACTCCGTCGATTCCTTGCATCATCTGCTGCTTTATTCAGAAAAGAAGCAGACAAACTTCCATACAATACAACCTGAATCGCATCCATCACGGTTGATTTGCCGGAACCGCTCTTCCCACTGAACAGGTTCACATATTCATGAAATTCCATGACCTTATGGCTGATGCCGCCCCAATTATTCAGCAGCATCCGGGTAAATATCTTCTTCGCCTGCTTCACGCTCTGCCTCCTGTAATTCTTCCTTATATTTTTCAATCAGTGCCTGAATATCCATCGCCGCACAATACAGATTGATCGTACTGTAGATATAGATCGGCGTCTGATCCTCCACATCCCGAACCGCTCCAGGAACATCGATCATCTGATGCATACGCATCAGATACAGTGCTTCCTTCCATTCTGCTGAATTCAGTCTGCGGGTAATCAAATTGGTATTTTTTCCATATTCTCGAATCTCTGCCAGATTTGTGACGGTCGCGTGAAGCCCCTCTCCCAGAATCTTATCCCGGTAAATCAGCTTCATCAAAAGTACGATCAGCGTTGTCGCCATACTCATACGCTCTGTAATAACGCCTTCCCCCTCCAGACGGAAGATATGCTCCTGTGGATCATGCTTCAGTTCACAGCCCAGCACAGACAGATAATCCTCAATAAATGCTTTATGCTTCATACAGGTCTGGTATCTTGGATTATCACGCGGAGTCAATGTTGCCGGATCGTATTTTACCTGCAGAATACAGGTCTGCCGGAACAGATCCCGAATGGTCTTTTTTACATTTTCCGCTTCCGTCAAAGAAAGCTCTTCCAGATAAGTCACCATTGTCTATTTCTCCTTTATCGTAAGGGAAGAAAATCTCATACCTGCATCTGTCTTCAGGTCCTCTCCCACCATAATCTCTTCTTTTGTATCAGAAGTCTCTGTCACATCCTGCCATACGAAGAATAGTTTTTCCAGATCCTCCATCGACTGTACCGTTTCTCTGGATACCTGGAAGACTCCATTCTTCTGATTCTTCCTGCGGAATGCATCAATCTCTTTTTTCGTATACAACGGTTTTAAGACAAATTCATCCAGCTCGTGGACCTTCTCTGTCTGCTTTTCCTCCACTGCAGCCGGCTGGAACACATCTCCTTCCCGTTCTCTGCGACTGTAAAAGCTTCGTTCCGTGATCACCCGATACGGAGATGTCACCTGCATCCGCTCTGCCAGTTCTTCCAGAATCGCTTCCCTGTGTCCGCTTCTGCTGAGCAGATTCACCAGCGTAATGGTCTGATCCTCTTCCATCATGCCCTCCTGCATCATATAGCGGATACGAGCCGCTGCACGGCTGGCAAAGATAGTCTTCTGTTCAATGAGCTTATTATAACGTCGTTCAATCGTGTCAAATTCCCTCTCAATCAGACAAAGCATATCTACCGCTTCTTCATTAACAAAAGCGTCACTTAAAATCTCACTCAGCAGCTCTTTAACCGCCTCTTTATAACGATAAAAACTGTCCGTTGTCGTCAGAATCGCATATTTGCGGCTGTCACTGTTATTGATCTCTTTGATCAATACCTCCTGAATCCCTCGAAAATGCTTCTGCCTGGACAGTTCATCAAAATATCCGCGCATTCCTTCCTGCATATTTGCCAGCATCTGTACCAGCCGTTTGGAGGTCTTCCATGCACTTTTTAAAATCTCATTATTCTTCTCCGGATCTGAACTGTATGTAAACAGATAACTGTAAACTGCCAAAACACTTTCCCGTTCTTTACTCTCCTCTTCACTGAACAGCTTTTTAAACAGTTCTACATATAACTGGCTGTATTCGGGAAAAGAAACCACATAGCAGTTCAAAGTCTCATCAAAATCCTGCTTCAGCCATCCCCAGCTTTCAAAATAATTCAGACACACCGATGCCATATTGCTGCGAGTCAAAAGACTCCCTTCCTCATCCAGACGTTCCTCATTCCAGTCAATCGTTGCAGATGCCAGCTTTTCATTGATAATCGCCCGACACTCCTGCTCTGTCAGCCCCAATGTCGAATAGGAATTGCTGCTTTCTTCATAGATCGCAACCAGGAAAATCATATAATAATCCATATATTTACTTCCGAATAATCTATAAAAATCCTTCGGAATCCGACTGTTCAAATTCATTCGTTTTCTCCCATATTTCTCCGAATCGTATATGCCGTCTGTTATTGTATCATATTTTATATCTTGTGACACCGGAATTTTTTCTTAAGATAAAAGAAAAAAGAGCAGTAAAACTGCCCTTCTTAACCTTTTCCACTCTTTTTTATCAGTTGCTCATACATGATAAACATCAACACAAGGATCACTGTCAGATATACTGGAAGCAGTGCTGCACTGATATGATTGGCGATCAATCCAAAGATCGGCGGCATCACACACGTTCCCACATAAGCACTTGCCATCTGTACACCTATGATGGCCTGTGATCTATCTTCCCCGAAATGTGCCGGAGTAGAATGAATAATACACGGATAAATCGGAGCACATCCCAGTCCCACCAGAATCAGGCCTGCCAGTGCCATTTTCCCGCTAAAAGGCAGGAACAACACAACAATACCTGTCAGAATAATGCTCTCACCCAGACGAATCATCTGTGTATCATTCAAAATCATCGTTACAAATCCACTGATCGCTCTTCCCAACGTAATGCCCAGATAAAACATACTGGCATAGCCTGCTGCAGTCTCTGCATCTATCCCATGATGAAGTACCAGATAACTGCTCGCCCAGAGTCCCGCTGTCTGTTCTATGGCACAATAGCAGAAAAACGCAGCCATGACCTCTTTTGCTCCCGGAATCTCCAAAATTTCTTTTATTGACAATGGTCTTTCAGGATCTGCTTCTCCTGCTCTCTGTTCTACAGAAATCTCACTTCTCTGTTTCCATAAAGGAAGACTGAACAATAAAATCATGGTCAAAAATATCTGTAAAACAGAGATACAAAGATATCCCATATTCCATGTTCTTCCGCCTGCCAGAATCCATCCCATGACATAGGGTCCAGTCGAAGCACCGACTCCCCACATACAATGCAGCCAGCTCAAATGTCTGCTTTCATAATGAACAGCCGCATAATTATTGATTGAAGCATCCACTCCACCTGCTCCCAGACCGTACGGAACTGCCCATAGACAAAGCATCCAGAAAGACTGGCTGAACGCAAATCCCAACAATGAAGCTGCTGTCATTGCCACACTTGCCGCAGTTACCATGCCTGTACCAAATCTTCTGGTCAGGCGGTCACTCTGCAGACTGGATACAATCGTTCCTATTGCAATAATCATAGATACAGCTCCTGCCCATGAGATCGGTACCTGAAATTCCTGATACATGATCGGCCACGCTGCACCCAGAAGTGCATCCGGCAGTCCCAGACTGATAAATGACAGATAAATAATGATCAAAAGTATATGAACCATATTTACACTAATCTTGCATAATATTCAAAGATACTTTGCTTACATTCATCCAACAGTTCCAACAGTTCCGGACTTACAATCCCCTGATCCTGCAGTAATCGGTTGGCAACAAAGCTAGCCTGCTGTTCATTGGACGCATAAAACTTTGATAAAAGAGAATCAAACTCATCCACCAGTCTGCACATCTGATTGTAAATCAGATTATTTCTGCCGGAAAGTCTGTATGGATATCCCTTACCGTCAAACCGCTCATGGTGATATACACACATATCGGTACAGATCTGCACAAAAAATTCACAACGCTTTGACGGATTCAGACGAATAATATTCGCTCCCATCTTGGTATGATTGTTCATCAAAATCTGTACTTTATCTGCATCTCTGGATGATATCATGCTCATCTTATCCGGAACCATCATCATTCCGATATCACAGAAATATGCCGCCTTGCTGATAATATCAATCTTCTTGGTCGTAAGCTCTGCCTCTGGATTTTTCATTCTGTAACGGGTCAGAAGAATCTTCATCAGTGCTGACATATGTACATAATGCGAATCATCTTTTCCAAAGTTGGAAAGATATGCTTTATAAACATTTTCCAGTGCAGCAATATATTTTTCAGTCTCCGAAATATCTTCCGGACTAAGTTCATAGGTAGTCGTAAGTCCAAGTCTGGACTGCAGTCTTCGTAAAATATCTTCCCTGTCAAATGGTTTTCCGATAAATTCTGTAACCTCAAATTCTGATGCCCGAAGTACATTATCTCTCGTAGCCTCTCCTGAAATCAGGAAAACAGGGATATGATTCAGTTTATTATCCCTAAGAAGACGCAGAAGATCAAAACCATTGATCAATGGCATCGAAATATCCAGAAAAATAATGTCAAGTTCATTCCTGAGCTTAGAAATAATCTCAAGTGCCTTGTATCCATTATCTGTCTCTATCACATTAAACCGATCACCCAGAATACTTTTCAATATCGCTCTGTCAATCTCAGAGTCATCCACAATTAAAATCTGTTTTAACGCCTGTGCCATAAAACATTCACCTACCTTTTCTATATACCGTATTTCAGTTCATCTGAAATATCCTGCAGACATTCCAGTAATACCGGGTTAAACGTACCACACTTGCCAGCCATAATCATCTCAATAGCTGTCTCATGGCTGAACGCCTTCTTATAACAACGTTCGCTGGTGAGTGCATCATAAACATCTGCAATCGAAACAATCTGTGCAGAGATCGGTATCTGATCCCCAGCCAGCCCATCGGGATATCCTCTGCCATCATATCGTTCATGATGCCATCTGGAGATCTCATAAGCTCTGTCCAAAAGAGGATCATTATATTCACCTTTCAATCCTTTCAGCATCTCCGCACCAATGGATGAATGTTTCTTCATAATCACAAACTCTTCATCCGTAAGCTTTCCAGGCTTATTCAATATTTCTTCTGAAATAGAAAGTTTTCCAATATCATGAAGTGTAGAAGCAATACTGATACAGGAAATTTCTTCTTCGGACATGGATATCACTGACTTTTTCTGAAGACCACGAAGTAATTTTTCCGTAATAATACGAATATGTAACGTATGCAGACCACTCTCACCGTTTCTGAATTCTACAATATGACTGAGAATGGAGATCATCAAATTATTGCTTTTCTCTCTTTTAGCAATCTCTTCCGCCACCATATCTGACAATTTCCGCTGTTTTACATACAGCATGATCGTGTTGGCAACTCGATGAAGAACAACATTCGGATCAAACGGACGGTTAATAAAATCCGTCACACCCAAGTCATACGCTTTATCTATTACGTCATACGCATTCTCGGAAGAAATCATAATAACAGGTATCGATTCCATCCAGCCACGCTGATTCATCTGCACAAGAACTTCAAAGCCATCCATCTCCGGCATAACAATATCGAGCAATACAAGTGAAATGCTTGCTCCCTTCTCTTCAAGCACCTCAAGTGCCTGCAGACCATTTTCTGCCTCTATGACTTTATACTTATCTTCCAGTATATCCAGAAGAAACTCCCGATTCATGGCAGAATCATCTACCACAAGAATCGTTTCCTTCATAGTATCTGTTTTTTGCATTCTGTGACCTTCTTTCTGTCTTTTCTGTCCGGCTGTCCCGTCAAATACCACAGCTCATCTTACATATGAGACTGTATACAGGCAATCATCTTTTCCTGAACCGGAAGCATCTTCTCAAAGATCGCTCTTGCCTCTTCCGGCTTACCCTGTCTGAGCAATGCCACCACATCGGTATATGCCTCATACAATGGAGTAAGTGACAGATTACCTGTCATTCCTTTTAAGGTATGAGCATTCGCCAATGCCTGTTCAAAATCATTTGCCTGAAAATAACACTGTACTTCTGTTTTCTTTACAGCATCTGGGAATTTCTTAAGCATTTTCTCGTACAAAGCAGAATGACCGGCAAATCTGTTCAAACCATCCTGAATATCTGCTCCATAACCACTCAGTTCATCTAATAAACTCATACGTTTCTCCTTTTCTATCCCGACAGAACAACCGCTGTCCATATACGGGTTAATTTTATTCTTATTCTGCGTCCAGTGCCTGAATTGCTTCTACCGTTCTGGCATAATCAGCCGCAACCGTCTGCAGCAAAGATGCCGCTTCTGGTGTCAGTTCTGTTCTTACAGACTCTGTCAGCTTCTGACTGGAATCAAGCAGCTGCGGAAATCCCATATTCAGACTCAATCCTTTCAAAGTATGAGCCGCTCTGAATGCTTCCTCCTGCTGTCCGTTTTCTACTGCCTGCTGCAGTGTCTCAAACGTCTTATCCTCCAGAAAACGAAGTAAAAATTTTCTGGCAATACGCTCACTGCGCAGTCTTCTCATAATGTCATCATAATTACCGCCTAATTCGGTATATAATTCCTGTACTGTCATTATCTAACCTCTTTTTTCTGTCAAAAGCTTTAAAATGGTATTCTTAAGAATATTCATATCAATCGGTTTAGCCACATGTGCATTCATTCCTGCCTGCAGGGCATTCTGTACATCTCCTGCAAATGCGTTGGCTGTCATCGCTGTGATCGGTATCTTTTTCGCATCCGGATGATTGCACAGACGAATACTTCGGGTAGCCGTATAACCATCCATGACCGGCATCTGAACATCCATCAGAATCGCATCATAAAAACCTGGTTCTGATGCACAGAAGAGCTTTAACGCCTCTTCGCCGTTCACTGCCAGATCACAGGTGACACCTTCCAGTTCCAGAAGCTCCATCAGAATTTCTGCATTCAATTCATTATCCTCTGCCACCAGAAAATGTTTGCCTGTCAGTGCCTCATACTCTTCGGACGGATCATTCTCCTGCTCCTGTCTGCTCTTAATCTGCTGAATCAACATTCGAAGATTTGTGATAAAAAACGGTTTTGACATAAAGCCATCCACACCGCCGGTCAAAGCATCCTGCTCGATATCTCCCCAGTCACAGGCAGTCATAACAATAAGCGGAACCTGATGTCCAATCACTTCTCTGAGCTGACGAACGGTCTTCATTCTTTCTGCATCTGTATCTTTCCATCCCAGAAGAATCAGATCACACGGAACATTGTCCCTTGCAGCTTCACCAAGCACGGTAAACATCGTCGATTCATCTTCTGTACAAGTGATATTCACACCGGTCTTTGCCATCATTCGTTCTATTCCCTGATGAATCTCTTTTTCTTCATCCATGACAAGAATTTTCCGAATCTTATGATCACTCCAGAATACTTTATCTGCCTTTGACTCAGTTACCTGCAGATCCAGTTCCACTGTAAATGTACTTCCTGTATTCTTCTCACTTTTCACAGAAATCGTTCCGCCCATCAGATCAACCAGACTTTTTGTAATGGCCATACCCAATCCGGTACCCTGGATTCCGCTGATCGTCGTATTTTCTTCTCTTGAAAACGACTCAAAGATAATATCCAGATATTCCGGACTCATACCCATACCATTATCAATTACTTCAAAACGCAGTCGTGAAATATGTCCTGAATACTTTAACTGCGTAATCACTAATTCAATCTGTCCGCCTTCCTGCGTATATTTCATCGCATTAGACAACAAATTATGAAGAATCTGATTGATACGCAGCCTGTCTCCAACAAACTGATCGGAATAAATCCCACTGACCCGGATCTCAAAATTTTGTTCTTTTTTATCAAACTGCGGCTGGAACACGACACTGATATCTTCCAAAATCTCACCCAAATTAAACTCTGTCATATTCAGTGTCGTCTTTCCGCTCTCGATCTTGCTCATATCCAGAACATCATTGATCAGATTCAGCAGATGCTGACCGGCAGAACGGATCTTTCTCGTATAGTCTCTTACTTTTGCAGGATTCTCCGCATCCTGCTTTAACAGATTGGAAAAACCAATAATCGCATTCATCGGTGTTCGGATATCATGTGACATATTGGATAAAAAGATACTCTTGGACTCATTGGCACTCTTCACCAGTTCCATCGTTGTTTCAAGCTGTCTTTGACTCTGCATCTCACGTGTACGATCTGACATCACCAGCATATACATGCTTTTTCCTTCCATCTTGAAATGATACAACGTCTCTTTATACCACAACTGATTTCCGTTTTTCTGATGAATATACTCCTGAATCAGATCTGTTGATTTTTCCATCGGCATTTCATGAATCTGTTCTTCCGACGGATAAACATCTCTTTGTTTACCGGTATCCAGAAGTCTTCGTATATCCTGTCGTACTTCTTCTGCCGATATTCCCAACAATTCTTCAATGTTGGGACTGACATACTCTACCGTATAATCTTTTGCAGAAAACAATATAAACACATCCGAAGCTCTGCTTACCAGCACCTCAAACATATGTGCCCGATGTTCCAGTTCCTGCTCTTTTTTCCTGACACGTTCACTTTTTCGCCAATAAACATACCAGAACCCCACTGCTGCGATCAACAGGAAAATCAATGCTACCATACCAATGGTCATCCGTTGAATCTCAACCATCTGTGCATTCACTATCTTCTGCGGTACCAATCCCAACAATCCCCAGTTCTGAAAAGGAATGTCCTGATAGATCAGAAAATAATTATTATCTCCTATTTTTACACCAAAAGTTCCCTCTGCGCGATCCTGAACCACCTGATGCAGCCCTTCAATACTGCCATTCTGGAACACGGCTTTCTCCTGCAGATAGTCCATATAATTATCGGAATGATCCGAGTGCGCATGCGCAGAAAAAAGGATCTGACCATCTGGATACACTACATAGCAATGTGCCGTTCCTTCATATGCTGAAATATTCAGGATTGCTTCCAAATCATGCTCATCATAACAGATTCCTAATGCTGTATAAGAAAAACCGTCAAATTTTCCGGATTCTACAGGTACCGCAAACACTATTTTTCGATATTCATCGTGAGACTTGGAATTCGCGATCACATAACCATTTTCCCAAAGTCCATGTTCTGTATGCTGTCCCAGATCAATATGACCATATTCTCCATCAAGATTCATATAGTCGCCAGAAGATCCAATAAAGAAGAAATCTGTAAAATTCCACTTTCCCTTCCCGGCTCTGATCATATCAGCCATCCATTCATCATCTTCCGTTTCATTATTACTCAGATATTCCCCCCAGCTGGTGAGAAGATTATAGTTCTGAGAAACCACAGAAGTAAATGTTCCGTTTACCTGACGATATACTTCCTGCAAATGTCTGGAACTGTTCTCATATATTTTCTGATTGATAAAACCAGAATAAAACAGGAAAAAAAACACTGCTATGACTGCACAAACTGCAGTCAGAACACCCCACTTTTTCTTATGCATTCATACCTCCCATTTCCCTCACGCCCATCTTTTCCGTATCTAATTATTATACCTTATTTTCCCGACAAAGCAACACTTTTTCTTTTGTAACAAAAACAGAGCTGATACCCACATATAGTGAAACATCAACTCTGTCAATCCATTCAACACACCTGAATTGCCTGGAAAATTTATCTAACGTTCAATATACTGAATCGCCACACATCTAGGACCTCCCTGTGCCACAAACACCGGGCTAAGCTCCAGAATCTGAATCTCCAGTCCTTCAAAATTCTTTTCAAACATCTCTTTGAAGGTCGCTGCATCTTCTGCTGCATCTGCATGTGCTATGTACAAAATATGACGACTGTCCAGTCCAACCTCTTTCAGATAGGAAAGCACGGATTTTGCTGCTGCAAGCATGGTTCTCTTCACACCAAATTTATCCAGCTTTGTTCCGTCTTTTCTCAGATACATGATCGGCTTTAAATGAAGTGCTGAACCAAGAGCTGCTGCTCCCGGTGACAATCTGCCGCCGCGTTTGAGAAATGCAAAATCCTGAGGAATCAGAAAGGATTCCGTACTGTTAGATGCTTTTTCAAGCCAAGCCAGAATCTCCTCCACCGTCGCTCCATCCTTCTTCATCTGCATCGCTGTATCCACCATATGACGATGAGGACCGCAAAGTGTCTTACTGTTAAACACAATAATATCATCTTTATTGTCTACAGATTCTCTTGCTCCGCAGGCACTCTGATAAGTTCCTGAAAGACCATCTGCCATAGCAATATTGATGATCTTCTTTCCTGCATATTTTTCATACACATCCATCACATCACCGATCGGCGGCTGAGAGGAACGTGGAATCTGTCCTTCTGCAATCCTCTGATAGTATGCTTTCATATCAATCAGAAGATCTCTTCCTTCAAAATCTCCAATATTAACACACAAAGGCGTTGCCTCAAATCCAAGGCTCTGCGCTTCATCCATGGTATAAAGTGTCGATGAGTCTGTAACTATTTGAATCATTTTTTCTTACCCCGTAACATAGTTTTTATTTCTACTTGTTACAAGTGTGCACTATTTGTCATATTTTGTCAACCCGTGTTAAAATATCTTAACAAAAAAATGGTAACTATTGATTTTTTTCATAGATAATTTTCAGACCCTTTAATAAAAGCTCATCATCCAGGACGATATCATGTTTACAATGCGGAATCAGGGATTTTGCAAGTCCTCCCGTTGCAATCACGAACATCTTCTGTCCAAGTTCTTCTTCTATACGCTCCAGCATTCCATCAATCAGGCAGGCATTGCCGTAGAATACACCGCTCTTCATGCAGTCTACTGTATTTTTGCCAATCAGCTTCGCAGGCGGCTCAATACTGATCTTCGGAAGCTGTGCCGTCCGTGCTGTCAAAGTATCTGCTGAAATACGCACACCCGGAATAATTGCTCCGCCGATGTAATTTTTTTTCTCATCCACCACGCAGATTGTTGTCGCGGTTCCCATATCAATAATTGCCGCCGGAAGCGGATATTCCTGCGCCACAGCCACCGCATTGACAATACGGTCACTTCCCACCTGTCTTGGATCATCCATCAAGATATTCAATCCAGTCTTCACACCTGGTCCAATCACCAGCACAGGGCGACTCAGAATCTTTTCCATCGAACGCTTCACAATATTTGTTACCGGAGGTACTACAGAAGAGATGATGCCTCCATCCAGCTCAGATGTCTGGATGCCGTACATCTCCAGAACATTTTTAAAACTGATTGCATATTCCAGCTCTGTTCTGGTCAGAACCGTGGAAAGACGCTCCACAAAACAGATCTTCTCTCCGTCAATGCATCCAACTACAATATTTGTATTTCCAATATCTACTGCTAAAATCATATTCTAACCCTCATATCTATACTTTTCTTTTCTAAGAATATAGCATACTTTTTTTCCATGTGGTATACTTTTTTCATTATCTATTCAGCCGCAAAGCGGCGAAATCGAGCTGCAGGGCTGAATAGTTACACATCACTACCGCTGGAGGAATGTTATGTTAAAAAATAAATGCGTCGTTCTTGGCGTTACCGGAAGCATCGCTGCTTACAAGATCGCTTCCCTCGCCAGTGCCCTCAAAAAACTGCACTGCGATGTACAGGTCATTATGACACAGAATGCAGCACAGTTCATTACACCTGTCACCTTTGAAACCTTAACTGGAAACAAATGTCTGATCGACACCTTCGACCGAAATTTTACATTTGAAGTAGAGCATATCTCTGTGGCTAAAAAAGCAGATCTGGTGCTGATCGCCCCGGCTTCTGCCAACGTAATCGGCAAGCTGGCTCACGGTATCGCAGATGATATGCTGACCACGACCGTGATGGCATGCAAATGCCCAAAACTGATCTCTCCGGCTATGAATACCGCTATGTTTGAAAATCCCATCGTACAGGATAATCTGTCAACTTTGAGCAGATACGGCTGGGAAGTCATCGACCCTGCCTGCGGCTACCTGGCATGCGGCGATACCGGTGCAGGCAAGATGCCGGAGCCGGAAGTCCTGCTCTCCTACATCATAAAAGAAATCGCCTTTGAAAAAGACCTGTCCGGTAAAAAAATACTCGTCACTGCCGGACCGACCCAGGAAGCGATTGACCCGGTACGCTGTATCACCAATCACTCTACCGGAAAAATGGGATATGCCATCGCAAAGGCAGCCATGCTCCGCGGTGCAGAGGTGACGCTTGTATCCGGTCCTGTCAACATCGCTCCGCCGCCATTCGTAAAGGTCGTTCCTGTCAGATCTGCAGAGAATATGTTCCAGGCAGTCACTTCTGTGGCTGACCAGCAGGATGCTATCATCAAAGCTGCTGCCGTCGCAGACTATACGCCTGTCCATGTCAGTGGCGAAAAAGTCAAGAAAAAAGATGACGATATGAGCATCCCGCTCAAACGGACAAAAGATATCCTCAAATATCTGGGTGAACATAAACGAGACGGTCAGTTCCTCTGCGGATTTTCCATGGAGACAGAAAACATGCTGGAAAATTCCCAGACAAAACTGTTCAAAAAGAATGTGGATATGATCGTTGCGAATAACTTAAAGACTGCCGGAGCCGGCTTCGGGACGGATACCAATGTGGTGACGCTGATTACCAGGGATGCAGTGCAGGAGCTGCCGATGATGAGTAAGGATGAGGTGGCGCATCAGATATTGGATCGGATTTTTATGTAACAATACAAAGGCAATATAGTCGCCAATGTCTGTAATATCGTCTTTTGCCTTTTGGGTAAAAATCACATGATAATCATTCATTGGCACTATACCTTGCCTCTATTTCATCAAACACATCATCAAAATCTAAAAGTTTATTTTTAGATACATCATTTAAACCCTCATTAACAAAATCACGAATTTCGATGCTTGCATTTTGTATTACAGAATAACTAAAAGTTGCTTCCATAAAAAAATCTCCTTTTCTTTTAATACGTTCAGCATATCACAAAAATATTATTTCTTCAATAAATTTATATTTGTAATTCTATAAATTTCAAATTTTCAGACAAAAAAAGATATGCTTGCAGCTCTTCCTGGGATATGATATATTATAGAAAAGGGAAAGCCAGAGAAGCGGCTTACCCTAAACAATGTTTAACTTAACCTTTCTCACAAGGTTAGCCGTCATTATTTGCGGTAATGGCGGCTATTTTCGTTTTCCCTTGAATATCGTGTAACACAATCCTACAAGGGTACAGATGAAGATACAAAACTGGAACAAATCCGTATATGTAACATACATCGGCATCTCCCTCCTCTCTTTCGTCTGGAGGGTTAGCCCCTCCGTTTAAGGAGGGTAAGCCGCCCGGCTCTCT
>JAFYTM010000005.1 GCA_017558865.1 Lachnospiraceae bacterium | reverse complement strand
TACCAGTAAATAATCTAGCCTAAAGGCATAAAACAAACTGACTGACGACAAAATACATCCTTTAAATATCCTAAAATAAAGTGACTATTAAAGACATTTTTAATTTGCCGGATTACAATCCCTGTTTCTCTCTTGACTTTTTTGACAGAAGTGATATAGTAGTCTCAACAGATAAAGGGGAGTAGCTGAACGCCTTTACTCAGGTGGGTTTGAAACCGTCATCCGATGTCGAGAGACATCCGTATCAAATGAGACAGCAAGACTTTTATCATGGCATATGTCATGATAAAGGTCTTTTTTTATTATCATGAAGATGAAGGAGGAAATTTTTATGGGTTGTTTAGGTAATGTTTTATGGTTCATTTTTGGCGGCGCAGTCAGTGGTTTCAGCTGGTGCCTCGCGGGCTGCCTCTGGTGCATCACGGTCGTAGGAATCCCGATTGGCATCCAATGCTTCAAATTCGCAGTCCTAAGCTTCTTCCCATTCGGAAAAGAAGTACATTACGGCGGCGGTTGCGGCTCTCTTCTGTTAAATATACTCTGGCTGGCGGTCTCTGGTCTGCCGCTGGCACTGGAGCACCTGACGCTCGGCGTACTGCTCTGTGTCACCATCGTTGGTATTCCGTTCGGGCTTCAGCAGTTTAAGCTTGCCAAACTGGCACTGATGCCGTTCGGTGCAGAGGTATTTTAAAATTCCTCTGTATATGTTAAAATGGATGCTGTATCACCATTATTTTTACACGGAGGTGCAAAGTAATGATCACATTCTTTAACCGAAAAAACGTTTATGTTGGTTTTGATCTAAAGCAGTTCGCCGACATTCGTACTGCGCTTTCAAACCACCAGATTGACTATCTTCCAAAGGTAAAAAACCGTATGGGGCAATGTGCTGGTCACGGCACGATTCGCGGCAGAACCGGAAGTATGGGGATATCCAGCGACAGAATGGATGAATATGAAATATTTGTGCATAAAAAAGACTATGAACTGGCAATGAAAATAATTCAGACAATGAAATAACTCTACACACCAAAAGCTCTGCCCCGACCTACGTCGAAGCAGAGCTTCTTTCATGTTTCATTCATTTAATTACAGTTCAGCCAGTGCCTGACGAATCTTCTCTGCGATAACCTCGCACTCTTCCTCAGTGATCACAACTCTGCCCGGGTTCATCTCAAATACGCCGCCGTACTCGTACTCACCCTCGTATTTTGGTACCAGATGGAAGTGAAGATGACATCCGGTATCACCATATGCGCCGTAGTTTACTTTTTTCGGCTGATATACTTTGTGGATCGCCTTTGCTGCTTTTGCAAGATCAGCAAAAAATGCATTACGCTCTTCATCAGTCAGCTCGATCATCTCGCTGATGTGTTTGTCATGAGCCAGGATCATACGTCCCGGATGGCTCTGCTCTTTGAACACATACAGATATCCTGTATCCATTTTACATACCGGATATCCAAACTTTGCTATCAGTTCCCCCTGCATACAATATGCGCAATTCGGATCTTTCATGATAAAATACCTTCCCCTTTAAATAAGATAATTTTATTGTATCCTCCCATATCTGCAGATGCAAGCGACACAAAAAGGGAATCTGTCAGCCAACGGCAAATGTCATCTCTGCCGTTGCCGCAATCTTACCGTCTATGGTCGCTTTTGCGTTTCCGACACCAATCGGGCCTTTTTGCTTCACAATCTCAAGCTCCAACGTCAGCACATCTCCTGGAACAACCTTACGTTTAAACTTTGCTTTATCAATACCGGCAAAATAAACAGTCTTCCCCTTGTTTTCTTCCAGGCTCAGCACTGCAACTGCACCCGTCTGCGCCAATGCCTCCAGAATCAGAACTCCCGGCATGACCGGCTCCTGCGGAAAATGTCCATTGAAAAACGGTTCATTATAAGTCACACATTTTTTTCCAACCGCACGTTTGCCCGGTTCCAGTTCCTCAATTCGATCAACCAGCAGAAACGGCTGACGGTGAGGAATGATTTCCATAATTTCTTTGATATCCATTACCATTGTTCTTACCTCTTAATCTTTCACTAATTCAAATACTTCAATGGATTCACCTGTGCCCCATTGATAATAATCTCAAAATGCAGATGCGGTCCGGTACTTCGTCCCGTATTGCCGCTTAATCCTATTTTATCATTCTGATTTACTCTCTGTCCCGCAGACACCAGAATCTTACTTAAATGCGCATATCTGGTCTGTCTTCCATCCGGATGACGAAGGGTAATACAATAACCATAACCACTTGACCAGCCTGCACTGACAACAGTTCCTCCACAGGATGCACGGACTGCCGTACCGGTCGGTACCGCCCAGTCGATACCCTTATGCATACGTCCCCAGCGCCACTTGAATGTAGATGTCAATGTTCCTCCCGTGATCGGCTTGATATAAGTCGGCGGAGTCTGTGTACCTTTTTCAATAATCTGTGGTACTGGTTCCAACATTACATTTTCACGGATCATCTCCCGACCCGTTTCTGTATTGTTCTTGGACGTAATCAATACTGTCACTTCATGATGACCCGCAACTGCCTCCTGACGCACCACTTCCTGTGTCGTATACCATTTATCATTATCAATATATTGAATCTCTGCATAATAATCTTCTTCATATGTCGTCTGTACTGTCGTATAGATCGACAGTTCCGGCTCCGGCACACTGATAATAATTTCATCCCCGATATGCAGTGTAGCTTCTCTGGTTAATCCCGGATTCAATGCCAATACTTCTGCCACATAATATCCGCGGCTGTTAGCAATCACTGACAACGTATCTCCTGCCTGCACTTCATAGACGGTATTCTTTTCTTTTTCCTTTGTCACAGCTTCTATGGCTTCATCCAGCGGTGTCAGTTTATCGGCATCGATATAGGCCTCTGCAATCTCCACCTTTTCATAAAAATCCAGCGCCTTCAGACCGTCACCTTCTTCCAGATCTGCCTTTGGCGTAACCTGTACCGTAAATGCATTCAGCTCCCTGCTGTTATCTGATACAATCTCTACCGCAAACAGACCATCTGGATCAAATGGCTTTAGTCCCGCCTCCAAAAGCATCTTCACTTCATCCATAGAAGCAAGATAAACTGTAAATTCATTTACTTTTACCAGATAATATTTTTGTTTTGCAGTTTTCACTTTTTTCTGAAGCAAATCATAGATCACCTGCTCCAAATTTTCTTGCTTCAATGTGGAACCAAATAATCTCTCTACCTGCTGAAAATCACACTCCACATCTGCCAGCACCAGCCCATTGGTCTCACGGGCAATCCGGGCCCGCGCATCCAGAAATGCTTTATCAACTACAGACGGATCATCTACCGCACCAATCACCTGACCATCCAGCAGAACTTCACAATAAGTCGTAGCCAATCCAAACGTATCTCCCAGAATCGGCATAAAGCAAAGTGCAATCAGACAGCTTACTACTGCAGATACCGCATATATTAATCTAAAGTTCCTTCCAAACAGTTTTTTCTTATGCATCAAATCTTTATATCCTAGCGTTTCTTTATCTTAACGTTCTTACCTTTGGATTTTTTTACCGGCTTACGCACCGAATACCCAAATGTCCCTATTTTTTCTCCAAGTTCAAAATACTCTCCGTGAGAGTAAGCGATCAGCCCTGCCTGATTCAGGTCGAACTTTCCTTTTTCATCCATATATTGATCCTCGACCGTCACATTGGTCACTTCTGCAAGAAACAGATCATGACTTCCCAGTGGTTTTACCTCTATCACCCGGCACTCAATGTTGACCGGACTCTCTGCAATACCAGGAGCTGCAACGGTCTGAGACGGCAGTTCTGTCAGATGCATCTCCTGAAACTTATCCACATCACGGCCGGAACGTACACCGCAGTAATCTGCCGCACGGGTCAATTTTTTTGTTACCAGATTGATGACAAATTCTCCCGTCTCTTTCAATATATCATAAGAATATCTTTCTTTGCGCACAGAGATAGAAACCATCGCCGGAGAAGAACAGACCGTTCCCGCCCATGCCACTGTAATAATATTCGCTTTCTCTTCCGGACGCTGACAGCTTACCATCACCGCTGGTACGGGATATAACATATTTCCTGGTCTCCAATACTGCTTTGCCATGTATTCCTCCTGTATATAAGCCCATAATAAATGTCTTCTTCGGACATCAGCCCGTTTTTATTTTACGCATATCGTGCTTATTTGACAAGGCAAAATTTCTGACCTTTATTTTTGCAGAACCGATACAACACTTGGGATAAACTGCTTCTTACGGGATACCAGTCCCTTCAAAACAATATCCGTCATCTCATCGGGGAGCTGAAAGGCTTTTCTTGCAACTGCTTCTGCATCATCCCCAAAACAGAGAAGCTCGGTATCTTCTTTTACAATATTTGTAAGCATTACATAGCACATTCCTACTCCAAAAGAATCAAATTTCTTCTTCAAGTAAGGAATCAGTTTTTCTTTTACCTCATCCAACTCAATCGTATTCATACTGTTAATCTGCGCAACTATAAATTTATGTTCATTCACCTCAAAAATCTTACGATCCTGATTAAAAATTTCCTTTGCGCTTCTGGAACTCATATCGCTTCCGGCGCTGAACATATCGATCGCAAAGCCTTCGATATCCACGCCACAGATTTCCGACAGCCGCTCAGCTGCCAGTCGATCCACCATAGTACAGGTCGGCGAACGGAACATGAGCGTATCCGAGATAATTGCCGCCAACAAAAGCCCTGCTATGGTATGGGATATCTCCACACCATTTTCCTGATACATCTGATATATAATTGTGGCCGTACATCCGACTGGCTGATTCCGAAAATATACCGGCTCCAACGTTTCCAATGTTCCTATTCGATGATGATCTATAATCTCCAAAATATCGGCAAAACCAATTCCATCCACCGTCTGACTGGCTTCATTATGATCCACCAGAATCACCTGCTTTTTACGCAGATTCAAAAGACTTCGCCTCGATATCATTCCAATATAATGATTGTCCTGATCCAAAATTGGAAATTCACGATATCTTTTTTCACCCATGATCTTGCGGACTTCCTCCGTGCTCTCCGTCACTTTAAAAGTAATCAACCCTTCGCTTCTCATAAAATAGGAAATCGGCATACTCTGATTGATCAGACGGGCAGTTGTAAAGGTATCATGGGGTGTCACAATAATGCTGCAGTTGTGCTCCTGCGCCAGCTTTTGTATGGTTCTGGATACTTTTGCATTCATACACACAATAATACACGCTGCATTCATCTCAATGGCACATAACTGTGATTCATAACGATTGCCCAGAATGATCATATCTCCTTCATGAATATAATCTTCCATGACATCCGGATTTGCTGCTGCAATCACCACTTCACCTTTGTCAAAAACTGCATCCATACTTCCTATTAACAGTTCTGCATCCAGCGTTTCAATAATATTTCTATAAGGAGTCTTTGCCACAGACAAAATACAGTTATCATACACATTCATATAGGCATTAGCAATATCCCCTACCGTGATCAGTCCCAAAAGCTTTTGCTGATCCGTGATCGGCAGTGTATTTACTTTTAATGCCCGCATAATGTTCCATGCTTTTTTTAATGAAAAATCACCTGCAGCACCCTGCGTTCTTCGAATATCAATATCACTTACATCCGTCATTACATCTGATATATACTGCGGAGCCGATGCCTGAAAATAATTCAGTACATACTGTGTTTCCTGATTGATCTGACCCGCGCGTGCCGCACAGTAACCTCCGCCATGCAGGAGATTTTTCAGTTCTGCATACGCAATTGCTGAACAAATAGAATCGGTATCCGGATTTTTATGCCCTATTACATATACCGGTGTTGTACTTGATGCCATATGTTTCCTCTCCTTTCTTTTATTCATTTATTTTAGCATTTCTTGTATATATTTACAACACAACCTCCAATCCAACTCTTTTTCTTTTATTTATTTTGTATACTTATTTCTATATGTAATTTATTTTTTTGTACATTTTCACATTATTTTAAGATTTCGTTCACACTTTGTTCATATTTAATTGCTATAGTTTTTATAAGAAGAGATTATGACAAACAGATAAATTTTTTCATAATAGCCCCGGCATCCGTATTGTCGGGGCACTCCTCATTTTATGAAAGGAATCTCTTACCATGAAACTGGTACAAATCCACAAAGACAACAAAATCACACTGGGCATTCAGACCGCCAACGGTATCCTGGATATCATTGAAGAAGCAAAAAAACGTGGACTGGATGCACCATCTAACATGCTGGAACTCATCCTGAGCGGGAAAGCCGGTATGACTATTCTTCAGAAACTTTCAGAGCATCCATCCTGTTTTACAGATGCTCCTCTGGCTCCAGTCGTAACAGGCTGCGAAAAAATACTCTGTATTGGACTGAACTATCTGCAGCATGCAAAAGAATGTAATCTGCCGATCCCTCCAGCTCCAGTATTATTTAATAAATTCTCCAATGCGCTGGCTGCAGATCAGGAAACAATTCATCTTCTTCCAGCCTACAAAGAATATGACTATGAAGCAGAATTAGTTGTTGTCATAGGAAAACAGGCACGAAATGTCTCTGTTGATCAGGCTCTTGATTATGTATTTGGTTATACCTGCGGCAATGGTCTGTCTACCCGTGATCTTCAGTTTTCCCGCAGCAATCAATGGGTACTTTCCAAGACCTTTGATGGATTTGCACCGATTGGGCCATGCATTGTCACAGCCGACGGCATAGAGCCGCAGAATCTGGACATCTCAAGCCATGTAAACGGTGAACTTCGTCAAAGCTCCAATACCTCTGACATGATCTTCTCTGTTGCAGAGATTATTGCAGATTTATCTGCTCATTTTACATTGATGCCTGGCGATCTGATCTTTACAGGAACGCCGCAGGGTGTTATGCATGGTTATCCTGCAGATCAGAAAAACTGGTTAAAACCAGGAGATACAGTGGCTGTAACAATTGAGCATATCGGTACCTTAACCAACACCATGGATTGATTATCGTTTATAATTTTTCACTTTATTGTTATACTAAATTAAAGCATATAGTTACTTGTCGATCATACAACTTTTTATTTAATATAAAATCATACAAATCGCAAAGGGGGAATATGTTTGAAAAAAACATACGGTGCACAGACCGTAGATACTTATCCTGGAAAGCGAATCATCAAATCCGGTGCTGTAGGTTCGACTAATTTGGAAGAGGTCCGCTGGTTAACCCAGACATTGATTTTTACTGCAAGTGTGTGGAAAACAAAAGGATGGGGATATATCGTAGACATCAGCAAAATGTCACCTGTTACTCCTGACGTCAGCCAGGAACTGATTACGCTTCATAAAGAACTGACCGCTGCAGGATGCAAGGCAATGGCATTTGTAGACTACGGTGCATTCGTGACTGCTGCACAGGCAAAACATCATCAGCAGCAATC
>JAFYTM010000004.1 GCA_017558865.1 Lachnospiraceae bacterium | reverse complement strand
CTTACGGTCAACTACCACAACCGGAAATTCACATTTAGCAATCTCTTTACCTGTCTTATCATTATTGGTAATGATGATAATGCCGTCTGCTTTCATCTGATTCAGCATCTGTATATTCATCAATTCCTTCTCTGTATTATTATTGGAATTACACAAAAGGATCTTATAACCATTTCTATATGCTTCTTCTTCTGCTGCCCGTGCAAGTTCTCCAAAGAATGCATTCTCAATATTCGGAACAATAATTCCGATAATCTTAGACGATTGCTTGTATAATGCTCTCGCCAGCTCATTTGGTTTGAAACCCGTTTCTTCAATTGCTCTGAGGACTTTCTCTCTTTTACTTTCTTCTACATTGGCGGTTCCATTCATCACCCGGGATACGGTCGATGGGGAAACGCCGGCGATTCTTGCCACTTCTCTGATGCTTGCCATGATGTTTCCTCCGTTTCAGTATTATGAAACGCGTTTCAAATCTTGCATTTATTATATCATCGTTCCAGGATTTGTCAATAAAGGTTCGACTTTTTCGTTATATTAAATAGATTTCAACCATTGTTTTTGTGCAATTATACCAGATTATATCTAACAAAAAACAGGAATGACACACATTTTCAAATTGTGCCATTCCTGCTCTTTTGTCTTATTGTGAATTAAAGTTCAAATTTTTCCACTTCTGCAAGTACCGGAATCGATGGTGCCGCTCCCTGTCTGGTAACAGCGATCGCAGATGCTCTGGATGCCTGATCCATTGCGTCCTTAACTTCCAGTCCTCTTAAAAGACCACCGATAAAGAAACCGGTAAACGTATCTCCCGCTGCGGTTGTATCTACTGCTTTCACACGATATACGCTCTGCGGAACAACCTGATTCTCATCTACATAAATGGATCCTGCACTTCCCATGGTCAATACAATCGAAGATCCCGGGAATTTTTCAATCAACGCTTTTGCAAGCTTCTCTCCTTCAAATCCATTCTTCGTATCTACTCCAAGAATCTGACCAGCCTCTACCTCATTGAGCATAAAATAGGTCACATATTGAAGTGGAAGTTCCAGAATCTTCTCATTCATCGGAGAAGGATTCAGAACGATTTTCATGCCGATAGCATGTGCTTTTTCCATGATGTACGGAAGGTTGTTAATCTCATTCTGAAGTACCAGGAAATCCCCGCTTTCAAAATGAGACATCACTTCATCGACCTGCGCCTCTGTGATCGCCTGATTCGCTCCGCCGTACAGAAGGATACAGTTGTCGCCTTCTTTGTCATTCTGGATGATCGCGTTGCCGCTGCGTACATCACTTAACACAGCTACACAGGAAGTATTCACTCCTGCCGCTTCCATCTCATCCACAAGGAACTTTCCGTCTTCACCGATCGCACCTGCATGCCAGGTCTCTACACCGGCCTTAGCCAGTGCAATGGACTGATTCAGACCTTTGCCGCCGGTAAATACCTGCAGTCCCAGAGAAGACATGGTCTCTCCTTTCTGTACAAAATGGTCTACCTTATAACGGTAGTCGATGTTCAAAGAACCAAAACATAAGACTTTCATTTCTCTCGTCCCCCAAAAATAATAATTCCTTGGTTCTATATTACTATTTTGCGGGCAAACAATCAAGTCTTGTTTTTTTCTTAATCATCTAACGCTTCATCCAGAGTCTCTTTCAGCTTATTCATAAAGCCTTTTTTCTTCGGCTTTGCATTTTCTACTTTCTGATTCAGAGAATTGCCGCTCTCCATATCATACTCTCTTAACGCTTCTTTCGCGTCTTTACTCAGATTCGTTGGAACCTGAATCACCAGCGTCACATAATGGTCACCACGCACACTCTTATTACGCAGGGATGGCATACCTTTTCCACGGAGACGTACTCTTGTATCTGTCTGAGTACCTGCTTTTACATCATACTCTACTTCTCCATCTACCGTCTTGATACGAATCGTTCCTCCAAGTGCTGCCACTGGAAAACTGATGTGTACGGTTGAGAAAATATCAATATCCTGTCTCTGGAACTGTGGATGACGGGATACCATAACCTCTACCAGCAGATCTCCTCTTGGACCTCCATTGATGCCTGGCTCACCCTTTCCACGGATACGGATACTCTGTCCATTATCAATACCTGCCGGTATCGTAACCGAGATCTTCTTGCGGTTGGAAATATAACCGGTGCCGTAACAGTCCGGACATTTCTCTTTGATGATCTTACCAGTTCCATTACAGTCCGGACACGGACGTACATTCTGAACCATGCCGAACAGAGACTGCTGTGTATAGATCACCTGACCTTTTCCTCCGCATTTGGAACAGGTCTGAGGAGAAGTTCCAGGTTTTGCACCGGTTCCGCTGCACTTCTCACATTCATCCTTCAAAGTCAGCTCCAGCTCTTTTTCACAGCCTGTCACAGACTCTTCAAAGCTAATGCGGACACTGGCACGGATATCAGCTCCACGCATTGGACCGTTATTGGCTCTTCGGCTTCTTCCGCCTCCGAAAATATCTCCAAAGATATCTCCAAAGATATCTCCCATATCGCCGCCAAAATCAAAGCCACTGAAGCCTCCGGCTCCTCCTCCGCCCTGCTCAAAGGCAGCGTGACCGAACTGATCATACTTTCTTCTCTTATCTGCATCACTCAGGATGGCGTATGCTTCTGAAGCTTCTTTAAACATCTTTTCCGCTTCTGCATCACCCGGATTCATATCTGGATGGTACTTCTTCGCCAGCTTACGATATGCACTCTTTATCGCTGAATCATCGGCATTCTTATCCACACCAAGGACTTCATAGTAGTCTCTTTTTGTCTCTGCCATATTTATCTTCCTCTCATCATTTTCAAAAAAAAGGTTGTAGTACATGCAAATACCCACGGAACGGTGTTACTCGTTCCGCGGGTCTTATCACATTTCAATTATACTTCGCGGTAATCTCCGTCTACGACATCATCAGCTGCTCCGCTCTGTGCACCGCCCATGTTGCCCATGTCCGGTCCAGCCTGACCGCCTGCTGCCTGAGCCTGCTCATACATCTTCTGGAACAGCTTCTGTGCTGCATTCATCAGATCTTCTTTTCCGGATTTCAGTGCATCAATATCGGAATCAGAGATATCAGCCTGGTTAGCAGTTCTGTCAAGTACTGCTTTCAGAGAAGCGATTTTCTCTTCTACTGCAGCCTTTTCAGATGCATCCAGATTAGCACCTGCCTCTTCCAGAGCCTTCTCAGTCTGGAATACCATAGCATCTGCATCATTTCTTGCGTCTACGGCTTCTTTTCTCTTCTTATCCTGTGCCTCGAACTCAGCGGCCTCTCTTACTGCCTTCTCGATATCAGAATCGGACATATTAGAACCAGCAGTGATGGTGATGTGCTGCTCTTTACCTGTTCCAAGATCTTTTGCGGATACATTTACGATACCGTTTGCATCGATATCAAAGGTAACCTCGATCTGCGGAACACCACGGCGTGCTGGCGGAATACCATCCAGACGGAACTGTCCGAGGGATTTGTTGTCTCTTGCGAACTGTCTCTCACCCTGTACGACATTGATATCTACTGCAGTCTGATTGTCTGCTGCGGTGGAGAAGATCTGGCTCTTCTTGGTTGGGATTGTGGTATTTCTCTCGATCAGACGAGTTGCAATACCTCCCATGGTCTCGATGGACAGGGACAGCGGAGTAACATCCAGAAGAAGGATATCACCTGCACCGGCATCTCCTGCCAGTTTACCACCCTGAATGGAAGCACCAAGTGCTACACACTCATCCGGGTTCAGAGTCTTGCTTGGCTCATGTCCGGTAATCTGTTTTACTTTATCCTGTACTGCCGGAACACGGGTAGATCCACCTACCAGCAGGACTTTTCCGAGTTCAGATGGGCTTACACCTGCATCACGAAGTGCATTCTGAACCGGTGTAGCAGTACGCTCTACCAGATCATGAGTCAGCTCATCAAATTTTGCTCTGGTCAGATTCATATCAAAGTGCAGCGGTCCATCACTGTTCATGCTGATGAACGGCAGGTTAATGTTAGTAGTCGTTGCAGAAGAAAGCTCTTTCTTTGCTTTCTCGGCAGCTTCTTTTAATCTCTGGAGTGCCATCTTGTCGTTAGACAGATCGACACCATTCATTTTCTTAAATTCAGCGATCATCCAGTCGGTTACCTTCTGGTCAAAGTCATCTCCTCCAAGACGGTTGTCACCAGCGGTTGCCAGAACCTCGATAACACCGTCACCGATTTCAATGATAGATACGTCAAAAGTACCGCCGCCAAGGTCATATACCATGATCTTCTGCTCTTTTTCATTGTCCAGACCATAAGCAAGTGCTGCAGCGGTCGGCTCGTTGATGATACGTTTTACATCCAGACCTGCGATCTTACCCGCATCCTTGGGTGCCTGTCTCTGTGCATCATTGAAATAAGCCGGTACTGTGATAACAGCTTCGGTAACTTTCTCGCCCAGATAGTTCTCCGCATCTGCTTTCAGCTTCTGCAGGATCATTGCAGAAATCTCCTGCGGAGAATATTTTTTCTCATCGATTGCTACTTTGTAATCAGATCCCATATGTCTCTTGATAGAAGAGATGGTCTTCTCAGCGTTTGTTACTGCCTGACGTTTTGCCGGTTCACCTACCAGACGCTCACCAGTCTTGGTGAATGCTACGATAGACGGAGTAGTTCTTGCTCCTTCTGTATTCGCGATAACAGTTGGTTTTCCACCTTCCATAACTGCTACGCAAGAGTTTGTTGTTCCTAAGTCAATACCAATAATTTTACCCATTGTGTTTTCCTCCTGTATTAAAAAGTGATTAGTTCGCTACAATTACCATGCTGTGACGAAGCACTGCATCTTTATATTTATAACCCTTCTGGAACTCTTCTTTGATAATATTTTCTCCAAGCTCCTCATCCTCTACATGCATCACTGCATTGTGGACATTCGGGTCAAATTCCTGACCAATTGCCTCAATTGGTGTTACTCCAAGATCTGACAGTACTGTCATCAGCTGTTTATAGATCATCTCCATACCGCTTGCTACCGGATCTTCTTTTTTATCTTCCGGAATCGCTTTGATTCCTCTTTCAAAATTGTCTACAACCGGAAGAATTTTTTCAATCACCTCTTTGGCACCTACTGCATACATCTGAGCTTTTTCTTTTTCTGTACGATTTCTGAAATTCTCAAACTCAGCCAACTGACGTTTTACTTTATCAGTCAGTTCTGCAATCTGCTCATCCTTTTTGTCTTTCTTTTCTTTTTTCTTAAAGAAACCTTTTTTCTCGGCTCCTTCTTCTGTATCGGAAACTTCCTCTGCTGAGACTTCTTCTTCGGCTTCTGTTGTCTCCTCTGTGACCTCTTCCACCGTCTCTACAGTTTCTTCCTGCTCAAACTCTTTTTTTTCTTCCACTTATATTTCCGCCTTTCTATTTATGAAAAACATCATCCAACTGATCCATTAACGTTTTCAGTGTACTCATAACATTCTCATAATCCATTCTCTTTGGTCCGATGATTCCAATGGTTCCCTGAAGTCCCTGCCCCAAATCATAGGTTGCTGTCACAACACTGCAGTCCTTCATTGTCTGAATCGGTGTTTCATTGCCAATATAGACCTGAATACCTCTCTCTTCTTTATTGAGAGTCTCATGTACCAGTTCTGCAAGCATCTGCTTCTCTTCCAGCGTCTGAATCAGTTCGCTTGCCTTTCCATTATCTGAAAGCTCCGGATAACGGAAAATATTGGTTGCACCTCCCGTATAGATCTCCATTCCCTCATCAGAATGAATCGCTTCAGCAACTGCATCCACCACATCACCTATAATATTACTATGGATGCCTGCCTGTTCTTTCATACTGGAAATCATCTGTAAATTGATCTCCGCGATGGTCTTTCCGTTCAGCATCGTATTCAAAAGAATATTCAACTTCAAGACTGTTTCATTATCCAGTTCTTCACAGACTGGAATCAATTTATTCCTGATGACATTGCCCTCCGCAACGATCACAGCCAGAATCTGACTTTCATCCACTTTAGACAACTGAATAAATTTCACTTTATTCTGATGATACTGCGGTGCAGATATCATCGTGGCATAATTGGTATTGTTCGCAAGTACCTTTACCACCTGCTTTAACACCTTTTCCATCTTGTCAGTTCTGCGAATCATCAATTCTTTCAGTTCTGTCACTTCCCGTTCCTTCTCCTGCATCAGATGATCCACATACAGACGGTAGCCTTTGTCGGAAGGAATCCTGCCGGCAGATGTATGCGGCTGAACAATGTATCCCATCTCTTCCAGATCAGACATCTCATTCCGAATGGTAGCAGAACTCAGCTTCAGATCAGAATATTTGGAAATTGTTCTGGAACCTACCGGTTCACCTGTCTCCAGATAGTTCTTGATGATCGCATCGAGAATCTTAATCTTTCTTGCATCCAGCTCCACTGATCCACTTCCTTCCTGTCCTTGTTAGCACTCAATGTATTGGAGTGCTAACATTTACTGAAATAAAGATAGCACCCCGAAGGGTGCTTTGTCAATAGATTTATAAATTTTTTAGAAATCTTATCTGGATTTCAGAAACTCATACTCTCTCATCGCTTCTTCATCATTTGGATAACTTTCCAGATAACT
>JAFYTM010000030.1 GCA_017558865.1 Lachnospiraceae bacterium | reverse complement strand
TAAAGAAAATTTTTTCATAATCATGTGCAGGATGGCTTCGTTGGACTGTCCTAATTCCTGCATAGCTTCCACTAAAGAAATGATTCCTTTTTCGATTCCCTTTTCAATTCCATTCTGCTCAATTTTGTTGATTGCCTGACACATGGTTTTTACCTCCTTTGATGCTCCGCTGTTCACAAGCTTTGCAAATCTATCTGCTTCACCGAATACTGCCAGAAGCTTCAGCACTTCATCCACATGTTTCAACTCTATAGCTGTTGGCTTATATTCATCGTTCTTCCTGATCTGTGTAAAAAATTCTGCCACTGCCCTGAAATCACTCTGGAACAACTTTGCTTGTTCGTCTGTCAGCCATGAAATCTCAAATACATGGATTTTATAATCGTTAATATAATGTTCCAGTACTGGTGGGATATCCAACACCTCCCAAAGCTTTGTCACATCCCGTTCCATTTCGTGTATTCGTGCCTCATCAGCTTTGTATTGCGATTTCAGTTTTGTCTCATGGATATCTCCTTTGTCTGTTTTGGTTACACAACCTTCGTTCTGTTTTTTTGGCAGACAAAAAAGACCACCCAATCCGACCATAAGACGCACCCTCATACGCTGTTCGGTCTTTGGCGTCTGCCAACATCTTTAATTGTAGTCCTGTGAAAATGCTGGCGATCAGCCTTTGAGTTCTGCCGGCCGGATATCCCTGATTGCGGGCAGATGAATTCTTCACTTGGGAATATTATAATCTTTCGACTGCCGTAAGTCAATGTGTTTAATACAGAACTACGGAAAGAAACGAATGCAGATAAGTAACTGTCCAGCCTCAAAACAGTATTTGAAATATGTATAAGAATCAAGTATAATGAATTCATACAGACAGTCATGATTGTCGACGGAATTTGGAGGATTTTACCATGCAGAATGACAGAAGAGATCCCGCAAATCAGGAACGGGAAGCTTATTACCGCAATGAAATATTTGAGATGATGGTGAATCGGATGTCAGATATTATCATTTTGTTCACTGTGGATGATTATACAGTTGATTACGTGAGCCCGAATATTGAACGTAAACTTGGGATTAAGGTAAAAGATTTAAAGGAAGATTTCTCACTTCTTGCAGCTTCTTCTGTGGAGAAGGAAGGATTGTTGACAGCACAGGAACTGATGCAGCGGGCAGCGGAAAGAAAAGGAAGTCAGCTTCGGGAAAGAATCCATCAG
Source organism: Lachnospiraceae bacterium (assembly GCA_017558865.1). Classification (GTDB taxonomy): domain Bacteria; phylum Bacillota; class Clostridia; order Lachnospirales; family Lachnospiraceae; genus Hominiventricola. Next base: position 10,525 of record JAFYTM010000030.1, on the reverse strand, counting down.
AAGACCGGAGAAAAGCTCTGGTTTCAGGAAAGTGTACTTCGCGGACGTTTTAAGGACAGCAAGAAATTTGTGCTGATCCTGTCGGATCGAACACAGGAAGTACAGAATCAGGAGCAGCTTGCACAGGCATTGGCGATTGCCAAGAGTGCGAATGAGGGAAAGAGTATGTTCCTGGCAAATATGTCCCATGATATACGTACACCAATGAATGCGATCATTGGTTTTTCAAATCTGCTTGAAAAAGAGGGGGATGACCCGGAAAAGGTCAAAGAGTACACTCGTAAGATATCAGCTTCCAGTAAGCACCTTTTGAGTTTGATCAATGATCTGCTGGATATGAGCAGACTTGAAAGCGGCAAGGCGATTATCAGTCTGGCAGAATTGAATCTGAGAGAATTTCTGGATGAAATCTGTATGATTATGCGTCCTCAGATCAATGCGAAAAAACAGAATTTTGATATGAAAATAAAAGGGCTTACAACGGATGCCCTGATTGCAGATAAGACACGTCTTAGACAGATCCTGTTAAATATTCTTACGAATGCAGTGAAATATACACCAGAGGGTGGAAGTATTGATTTTACAATTACACAGATTGAGCAGACTTCGAGAAGGTTTTTACGTCTGAGATTTGAAGTGACAGACAATGGAATTGGGATGAGTCCGGAGTTTGTTGGACGTGTGTTCGAGCCATTTACAAGAGAACGCAGCAGCACGATGTGTGGAATTCCTGGCACTGGATTGGGACTTGCCATTGTGAAGAATCTGGTGGATCTGATGGGCGGTATCGTTCATGTTCAGAGTGAACAGGGAGTTGGGACTAGCTTTGCAGTGGATATGGAGCTGCAAGTGGTGGTACATAAGGCAGATAAGAGCTTCTGGAAAGAGCAGGGAATTGTACGGATTCTTTCTATAGATGATGATGTGCATATTTGCAGGGACATTGAAGATTCCATGATGGATACGGGTGTAGAGATTCAGAGTGTTCAAAGCGGAGAAGAAGCGATTCGCTTGGTGAAGGATGCCAAAAAAGAGGATAAATTGTATGACATGATTCTTCTTGACTGGCAGATGCCGGGAATGGATGGCATAGAGACAGCGAGATATATTCGCAGAGAAGTAGGTGAGCAGGTGCCTATCTTGGTTCTTACGGCATATGACTGGAAGGATTCGGAAGAGGCTGCCCGGAGGGCGGGTGTTGACGGATTCCTGGCGAAGCCATTTTCGATTGTTGATTTGCAGCAGGCTGTGGAGATGCTCGGAATAGATACTGAATCAGAAGAAGCGGATAGTGCGGAAAATATACTTTCAGGACTTAAGATTCTGGCGGCAGAGGACAACGAATTCAATGCTGAGATTTTATATGAACTGCTGACAATGGAAAATGCGCAGTGTGATCTTGCAGAAAATGGTCAGATTGCCCTTGATATGTTCAAAGCCTCGGAACCGGGATATTATGATGTGATACTGATGGATGTAAGGATGCCGGTTATGGATGGATATGAAGCGACCAGAGCAATCCGTGCGTGTGATCACCCGGATGCAAAGAAGATTTTGATTTCGGCAATGACGGCCAATGCTTTTGCAGAGGATGTACAGGATGCCTTGGATGCAGGTATGAATGTACATATGGCAAAGCCGCTGGATATGGATTTGTTGAAGGCAGAATTATTCCGTTTGATGAAGCAGCGGTGATAGATGATGGAGGTAATGAACTTTGAAAAAAAGAAAAGAAAAGGTTGAAAATATATTTGCTTCCGGTAAGGTGGTTTCAAAACGTTTTCTTGCTTTGATGTTTGTTGTACTGGTGATCATGCTGGGATCGGTTATGTATTTTGTTCAGTTCTCCGGCAGGAGGACATCGGATGCAGTGTATGAGGTGAGTGAGTTTTATCTGGAAGAACTTGCTTCCAATGTAAGCCGTGTATTCAAAACTCATTTTGATGGGTATTTTAAGGAACTTCGACTTGCTACGATTGCGACTAAGGAAGCAAAAATTCAGAACGCAAGGGAGTTTCAGGAACATATGGTATCTATGTCGGAGAGAGGAGACTTTCTGTATTATGCACTTGTGGATGAGGACGGAAGAGTCTATATCAGTGATGAAAGCTTTCGGACAGAGTCGTTGGTAGATTTTCTTTTGGAATCCGATTATAGTGAAGATGTAGTGATGATTGACCGGTCAGTGAATTCAGAGAATATATTTGTCATAGCAACGGCGGTTGAGAATCTGAGTTTAAATGGAAAGAAGATCATAGCAGGAGCAAAAGGTATCTCTCAGAAGAAAGTAAAAGAAGAGATTCTTTTGCGGGATAAAGAGGTCAAAAATATTGCACATATGATCCGGTCAGATGGTACATATGTGATTGCAGGTGATAACTCGGATCTCGTCATGAGTGATAATCTGTTCTCTGATTTGACTGCGGTAGCGGAATTCTCGAAAGGGTATTCTCTGGAAAAGATACGTGAGGATATTGATGCAGGGAAAAATGGCAATACAGTATATCAGGTAAATGGCGTCCTGCGTTATGCATATTATATGCTGCTTCCGAGAAGTGGATGGTACGTTATGGTGACGGTCGAGGATGATGCGGTCAGCAGTATGCTGCGTGAGAGTACGGAGGATGTCGTTATCGGAGGTCTTCTTTTGATGGTTGAGATTGGAGCTGTGATTTCGTTTGTATTTTACAGTTATTATCGACAGAAGAAGATGAGTGTGGTTTTACATCTTGCAAAGCTGGAAGCAGAAGAGAGAAACCGGGCAAAAAGCAGTTTCCTTTCCAGTATGTCTCATGATATCCGAACTCCGATGAATGCGATCATTGGTTTTACAAATCTGGCAATCCAGCAGGAGAATAATGAACGTGTTCAGGATTATCTGTTAAAGATTCGTACATCAAGCAATCATCTGTTAAGTCTGATCAATGATGTGCTGGATATGAGCCGCATTGAGAGTGGTAAGATGCATATTGACGCGACTCTGTGCAGTCTTGCAGATATTTTTCATGGACTTCATACGATCATTCAGGGACAGGTACAGTCCAAACAGCAGCATCTGTATGTGGATGTTGTGGATGTAGTTCACGAAGAAGTCTGGTGTGACAAGATGAGATTGAATCAGATGCTTCTGAATTTCCTGGGAAATGCGGTAAAATTCACACCGGCAGGAGGGTCTATTTTCATAACCATCATTGAACAGGAGTCCCGCAAACCTGGATATGGAGCGTATGAATTCAGGGTAAAAGATACGGGTATCGGTATGTCTCCTGAGTTCAGTAAAAAAGTGTTTGAACCATTTGAACGTGAAAAGAGTTCTACCGTTAACAGTATTCAGGGTACAGGACTGGGAATGTCAATTGCAAAAAGTATCGTGGATATGATGGATGGAACGGTTCGTGTGGAGACGGAGCTTGGAAAAGGCACAGAATTTATCGTGAATCTGAATTTGAAGCTGCAGAATGATACCGATCAGGTGGAACCATTTACCTTTGGTCAGTTCAATGGAATGAAGGCTCTGGTAATTGATGATGAATGGTCGGCATGCAACAGTGTAATCAAGATGCTTCGCGGATTTGGTATCGATGCACAATGGGCGAGAACAGAGGAGACGGTTAAAAAGATTCAGCAGAGTATGGAGGCAGAGCGTCCATATCAGATGTATCTGCTTGACTGGCAGCTGAATGGACAGAATGGACTGCAGGTGATCAAAGATATTCGGTCACTTGTTGAAAAAGATATTCCTTTACTGTTGATGTCTTCCTATAGTTTGGATGATCTGAAAAAGGAGACTGCGGCTGCAGGGGTAACAGAGTTCTGCAGTAAGCCGATCTTTATGTCAGATCTGTATCGACTGCTTATGAAGTTGTTTGGAGAAGAGGAAGAACAGGCTGTATCTTCTGAAGATGAGATGATAGAATTCTTTATTGGAAAGCGGATTCTTCTGGTAGATGACAATGAACTGAATCGTGAAATCGCTATAGAGATTCTTCAGGAATTTGGTTTTGAGATGGAAGCGGCTGTGGATGGAAAAGAAGCGTATGAAAAAGTACGGGATTCCAGACCAGGATATTATGATGTGGTATTGATGGATGTACAGATGCCGGTGATGAATGGATATGAGGCATCTCGGGCGATCAGAAAGCTGGCGAATCCAGAGCTGTCAAATGTACCAATTTTTGCTATGACTGCAAATGCATTCGAAGAAGATAAGCAGGATGCGATAGCAGCAGGGATGAATGGGCATATTGCGAAGCCGATCGACATTGATAAGCTGCTTGGCGCATTGGAAGGAATTTTACATAAATAGTAAGCCTTGTCAATTGCAGAAAAAAATGATATGCTATATGCAGTCTAAGTGACACACCAAACGACAGGAGGAATTGCAGTGATAGAGGCAACGAGCTGTGGCGGTGTGGTAATATTTCGTGGTAAGATTCTTCTTTTGTATAAAAATTATAAGAATAAATACGAAGGTTGGGTATTGCCGAAGGGAACTGTAGAACCTGGCGAGGAGTATTCTGAGACGGCGATCCGTGAAGTCAGGGAGGAAACAGGTGTAGAAGCGAAAATTGTAAAATACGTCGGTAAGAGCCGGTATACATTCACGGTACCAGAAGATGTGGTAGAGAAGGATGTGCACTGGTATCTGATGATGTCAGACAGCTATTACAGTAAACCACAGCGTGAAGAATATTTTATGGATTCCGGGTATTATAAATATCATGAGGCATATCATCTTTTGAAGTTTCCAAATGAAAAACAGATCCTGGAAAAAGCATACAGCGAATACATGGAGATGAAAAGGAACAGTCTTTGGGGAAATTCAAAATAGCAGAAGAGGTTGTTGGAGACAGCAGCCTCTTTTTGTAAAGAGGTAAGAGATAAGATGAGATGGTACAGTGACTTGTATCTGGGATCGAATGCAGCACATAATATTCACGAAATTCGTAAAAAAGCAGTATCTGGAAAACTTATGGCAGGAGTGTATTATATTACATTATCTTCTGTTCCAGGTAATCTGCTGGATATTTTCCATAATGGAATGCTTAGACAATCTCTTTTTGCAGCAAATCAGTGTACAGACATTGTGGGAGTCGCAGAAGGAAAGCTGGAAGCAGTACGTCTGGTGCAGACAATTATTCAGGAGATTTATGAGAAAACCGGAGGCTTTGATGTCCGTGGATATTTTAAAGAAGAATCTTTTGTGGAAGAATAAGAGATACGGGGAAAACGTATGCTGCATGTGATATTGTTAATTTTAAAAATATTGGGAATCATTCTTCTTAGTATATTGTGTTTGATTCTTGTTGTATTGGCGGCTGTTTTGTTTGCTGCAGTGACGTATCGAGTAAGGATACAAAACAGCGATACGCTTTGTACGACAGCATCCGTAGGATGGTTGTTTCGGGCAGTGACTGTGAATTACAGGATGGATAAAGCCGAACAGATAAAACAGGATCTGAAGGTCTGTCTGTTTGGTATTCCTGTTATAAAGCCTTTGGAGCGGAAGCCTGTAAAAAAAACCGGAAAAAAGAAGACGAAAAAAGAAAAAACGAAGGCATCTGTTTCGGAAAAAAAGCCCGTCAGGGAAGATGTGATGCCGGAAGCATCTATTGTGGAAACGCAGAAGCAGCCTGTATCTGAGTCGGTACAGAAGGAAGAGGTACACACGAAAACAAAACAGAAAGTATCTGTCTGGGACAGAATCCGTAAGATTTTTCGGAAGGTGGATCTTTTCATCGAGAATCTTCGTTGTAAGATCATGAATTTACAGGATACGATGCGTGGATTTCTGGATAAAAAAGATCAGTATCTGGGATTCTGGAATCAGGAAGAACATGGACGTGCCAGAAGTGCGTTGTGGAAAGAAGTATTGTATGTCCTGAAAAAAACACGCCCGAAAAAGCTGGAAGGCAGAGTTTTGTTTGGATTTGAGGATCCGTCTGTTACGGGCAAATGCTTTGGGGCGGCAAGTGTATTCTATGCATGGTATCCAAAGAAATTTGAACTAGTGCCGGATTTTGAGCAGGAGATTCTGGAATGTGATATCCAGATGAAAGGTCGAATACGGCTTTATATATTCGTAGGCATCCTGATTCGGCTGCTTTTGAACAGGGATGTACGTCAAATGTATCAGAATTGGAAACAGTTATAGGAGGTTTTTATGAGCGAAAAAAATAATAACAGTTTTGAGACAACCGTATCCTCACTTTTTCAGGGGATGGATCATTTTATATCCAGCAAAACGGTGGTAGGTGATGCGATTACGGTGGGAGATACCATTCTGCTTCCATTGGTAGATGTGTCTTTTGGAGTTGGAGCGGGTGCGAGCTCCAGCAGCAATAAAAATAATGGAGCGGGCGGTCTTGGAGGAAAGATATCTCCGAGTGCGGTTCTTGTGATCAAGGATGGAAGTATCCGTCTTGTGAATGTGAAGAATCAGGATGCTGTGACGAAGGTACTCGATATGGTGCCGGACTTTGTAAATAAATTTACAGCCGGTAAAAAATCAGATCCGAAGGTGGATCAGGCGGTGGATGAGATTCTTCATCCGGAAAAATAAAAAACATAGCAAAAAAAGTAAAATTTTGCTTGCAAAATGGAAAAATATCTGCTACAATAGCAGAAGTTGTGAGTCTGCTTGGACTCAAATATGCCTAAGGAGGTGCAATGATGGCTAAATGTGCAATTTGCGATAAGAGTGTTCACTTTGGTAACAACGTGAGTCATTCCAATAGAAAATCCAGTAAAATGTGGAAATCCAACGTGAAATCTGTAAAAGTGAAAGTAAACGGCGGAGCAAAGAAAATGTATGTGTGCACTTCTTGCTTAAAATCCGGTAAAGTTGAAAGAGCTTAATCGGCTGTCATATGATAGGAATGCATGAGAGGGTTGTCGATGTGACAGCCCTTTTCTTTTTATCGGGAATCAACAGCCCGAAAAACATTGAAAACCGCACAGGATCAGGACGGCAGAAAGCATGATGCGAATGAAGAGATTATCCGCTGGAAGGAACAGGGTGAGGAAGATACCGATCCCGATCCAGAACATAATAAAACCGATTTGTTTTTTCATAAAACCGTCCTTATTATATGAGAAACTTATTTTATTATATGCGTGAAAAAAATTTTATTTCTTTTTTATCCAATATCGGGTATAATAAATATAAATTAGGTATCAAAACCGGGAGGTATTTATATGCAGGGACAGATTAATACAGATCTTGGAAGTATTTTAATCGATGCAGATGTGGTAGCTACTTATGCTGGTTCTGTCGCACTTGGATGCAGCGGAATTGTTGGTATGGCTTCTTTGGATATGCGTGATGGTCTGATGAAGCTTTTGAAAAAAGACAGCATTAAACGTGGTATTGAAGTTGCCATTGAAGATAATGAGATTTATCTGGCGTTTCATGTGATTGTGGCTTATGGAGTAAATATTCCTGTTGTGTCTGAGAACCTGATCGAAGTAGTGAGATATCAGGTAGAAGAGTTTACAGGTATGAAGATTGGTAAGATTGACATCTTTGTTGAAGGCGTAAGAGTGATTGATTAACAAAGGGAGGAGCTTGATTTTGATTAAGACGATTGATGCTCAGATCGTCGCAAAGATGTTTCTGGGCGGTGCTAAAAATCTTGAATCCAAAAAAGAATGGATCAATGAACTGAACGTGTTCCCGGTTCCGGATGGAGATACGGGTACAAATATGACGCTGACGATCATGGCGGCTGCCGGTGAAGTCAGCAATCTGAAAAATATGACGATGGAGACACTGGCAAAGTGTATTTCATCAGGTTCTCTGCGTGGTGCAAGAGGTAACTCCGGTGTTATTCTTTCTCAGCTTTTGAGAGGTTTGACAAAAGGTATCAAGGATCATGAAGAGCTGGATGTGATTGATCTTGCAGGTGCAATGCAGAAGGCAGTGGATACCGCGTACAAGGCAGTGATGAAGCCGAAGGAAGGTACGATTCTGACGGTAGCAAAGGGAGCTGCTTTAAAAGCAGTAGAGCTGTCTGAGACCGTGGAAGATATCGAAGAATTCTTCCGTCTGGTGATTGAAGAAGCAGAAGCAGTTCTTGCGAAGACTCCGGACATGCTTCCGGTTCTGAAAGAGGCAGGGGTTGTAGATTCCGGCGGACAGGGTCTCGTGGAAGTTATGAAGGGTGCCTATGATGCGCTGATCGGCAAAGAGGTAGATTATACCTTTGAAGCTCCGAAGAGAGAAACACCGATCAAGATCAGTGAGCAGACCCAGGCAGATATCAAGTTTGGTTATTGTACAGAATTTATTATTATGCTGGAAAAAGCATATAGTGAGAAGGATGAGCTGGAGCTGAAGTCCTATCTGGAATCTCTTGGTGATTCAATCGTAGTCGTGTCCGATGAAGATGTGGTGAAGGTACATGTACATACGAATGATCCTGGTCTGGCGATCCAGAAGGCTCTGACGTATGGTTCCTTATCTAATATGAAGATCGACAATATGCGTCTGGAGCATGAAGAGAAGCTGATTAAAGAGGCTTCCAAGCTTGCAGAGGCAGCAGAAGAGGAAAAGAAGAATGCACCGCGTAAGCCGATGGGCTTCATTTCTGTATCCATCGGAGCAGGTGTGGGTGAGATCTTCCAGGGACTTGGTGTGGATTATCTGATTGAAGGCGGTCAGACGATGAATCCAAGTACCGAAGATATGCTGGATGCGATTGATAAGGTCAATGCAGATAATATCTTTATTCTTCCGAATAATAAGAATATCATTCTGGCAGCAAATCAGGCTTGCTCTCTGGTGGAAGATAAGAATATTATCGTAATTCCGACCAAGACGATTCCACAGGGTATTACTGCAATGATCAACTACATTCCAGAGGAGAGTGCAGAAGATAATGAGGTCCGCATGAAGGAAGAGATCCTGAATGTGAAGACTGGTCAGGTGACTTATGCAGTCCGTGATACAAAGATTGATGACAAAGAGATCCATATGAATGATATTATGGGTATCGGCGACAGCGGTATTCTGGCAGTAGGGCAGAGCATTACAGCAACTACCATGGAGATGATGGATGAGCTGGTGGATGCAGATTCTGAGATTATCGGTATTTACTATGGTGAAGAGGTATCTGAAGAAGATGCACAGGCACTGGGTGATGAGATCCAGGAGAAATATCCAGATACTGAGGTAGAGGTTCATTACGGCGGACAGCCAATTTACTACTATGTAGTATCAGTAGAATAAGATAAAAATTGCCGTCATGCGGAAGAGATTCTGCATGGCGGTTTTTTGAACAGGGAGGATATGAAGGATGGAACTTCATGATTCGATCATCAAATTAAAAGGCATTGGAGAGAAGACGGCAGTTCCATTTGCAAAGGTGGGGATTCATACCATCGAAGATCTTTTGCATTACTATCCACGGGCCTATGAGACATATGAAGCTCCGGTATCCTGCAGTGAGATGGAGGATGGCAGAAAATATGCGGTTCATGCATATGTTCTTTCAGTGTCAGAAGTAAAAAGATTTAAGAAATATCAGATATTCAGTGCGCAGCTTCGGGTGGGAGAGGATACGATGCAGGCGACCTGGTTCAATATGCCGTTTTTGAGGAATCAGTTTCGGAAGGGTAGTCAGTATATTTTTCGGGGAATTGTGGCAGTCAGGGGCAATCAATATCGGATGGAGCAGCCGGAGTATTATTCTCTGGCAGACTATGAGCGTTTGCTCCATGTGATGCAGCCAGTGTATCCTCTGACATCGGGACTGACCGGCAAGATGGTGACGAAAGCGGTAAAACAGGTCTTTGACGGGGGTGAAATGTATGTACCGGAATACCTTCCGCGGGAGATTTTGTCCCGTTATCAGCTGGAGGATGAGTGGAATGCATTGAGGTATCTGCACTTTCCATTAAATAAAGAACAGATGCATGCAGCCAGGAACCGGCTGGTCTTCGATGAATTCATGCTGTTTATCCTGGGGCTTCGCAGACTGAAAGAAAGCCAGGGAGAGATTATCAATGAGGCTCCCATGAGGGAAACAGTGGAGACAACGCGATTGATAGAAGCACTGCCCTATGAACTGACGGGTGCTCAGAAAAAGGTGTGGCGTGAGATTGTAAAGGATATGACAGGCAGTCATATGATGAGCCGCCTGATTCAGGGAGATGTTGGTTCTGGCAAGACCATTCTTGCAGTGCTGGCATTAGTCATGGCAGGCTGCAACGGTTATCAGGGTGCATTGATGGTGCCTACTGAGGTTTTGGCGAAGCAGCATTATCAGTCGGTGCTGGAATTGTTTCAGGAACATGAGATTCCGTTAAAGCCGATACTTCTTACCGGTTCCATGACTGCTAAGGAAAAACGCCTTGCCTATGCTGAGATAGAGAGCGGAGAGGCACAGATCATCATAGGAACTCATGCCTTGATTCAGGAAAAAGTGATCTATAAAAAGCTTGGACTGGTTGTGACTGACGAACAGCACCGGTTTGGTGTGCGCCAAAGAGAAACACTTGCGAATAAAGGACTGCATCCTCATGT
>JAFYTM010000029.1 GCA_017558865.1 Lachnospiraceae bacterium | reverse complement strand
ACGATATACGGCAAAAAAGGCAGCGAAGCCGAACGATACGCAAAAGACAATTACTGGCGTTTCAACAATCATATTACCGAATTCCGGGAAATCAAAACGGATGCCCTTTCTGGTGTCCTGATGAATCAGTTTGACCGTGCGATGTTCCAGATATTCGTACAAAATTGCATCGTTATCAAACATTGGATACTGCAGATGCAGATCCGGAACATTCTCATCTTCAAAATGAAGCATATATTCGGTGAAATGTTCTCCTTCTTCCATTGGACAGAAGAATGCAGGATGTCCGCCGATCAGATAAGGCATTTCCTGATCGCTGTTATTTTCTACTCCATAAATACACTGCAGTGCCTGTCCGTCCAGACGGAACGTGACGGTGAAACGGAATTCGTATGGATAGACAGCTCTTAATGCATCGTTGGATGCGATTGCCAGTACGACATAGTCTGTGCCCTGCTCGGCTACTTCAAAATCCTGATCCTTGGCAAAGCCGTGACGCGGGATCTGATAATCTACGCCGTGTATGGTGACTGTCTCCGGTACAGCACCAATATACGGGAAGAGGACTGGTGATGTCTTTGGCCAGTAAGCCGGATCTTTCTGCCACATATATTCCTTGCCGGCGGCTGTTTTGTACGACAGAAGCTCTGCACCGAGAGTCTGGCAGGTAACGGATACATATTTATTCTGGATTGTGATGTTCATAGAAATCCCCCTGAATCTTTAATCTAAACTTAGTATAGCAGTTTTGAAAAAGAAATGCTATACTATTGAATATGTTCTTCCAATAATAAAAAGGAGACGAAAGATGAGTACAGCAACAAGCTGCGAGACCTGCAGGAATTATGTATATGACGAGGATTATGAATATTATGTGTGCGAGATGGATCTGGATGAAGATGAAATGTATCGATTCCTGACCAGTTCAATGAAGAGCTGTCCATACTATCAGCTTGATAATGAATATCTGATTGTACGAAAACAGATGTAGGAGTAGATGATATGAATTCCAGGATGAAAACAGTGGATCACCGCTATCAGCATGTGGAGCATACCTTTGAACCGGTCTATGATGAAGAATCAGAAATTTTGATTCTGGGAACATTCCCATCTGTGAAATCCAGGGAACAGGATTTCTATTATGGTCATCCCCAGAATCGGTTTTGGAAGGTGCTCGCAAATCTGACGGGTGAGAAGATTCCGCAGACAGTGGAAGATAAAAAAGAGATGCTGTTAAAACATCATATTGCGATTTGGGATGTGGTACAGAGCTGTGATATCATAGGCTCCAGTGACAGCAGCATCAAAAATGTAGTCCCGGCAGATCTGAACTATGTGCTTACGAACAGCAATATTACAAGGATTTTTGTAAATGGTGACAAAGCGTACAAATTATATAAGAAATATTGTCAGGAAGCGACGGGGAGAGATGCAGTGAAGCTTCCCTCTACGAGTCCGGCAAATGCAGTATTTACCCTGGAACGTTTGATTTGTAGCTGGAGAGAACTGATCTGCGAACAGAAAGAGGAGAGAAATGGCATTTGAAAAAGCAAAAGAATATTTAAAACAGTTTGGATTGGACAGTCATGTGATGGTATTTGAGGTGTCCAGTGCGACGGTAGAGCTGGCAGCGCAGGCAGTAGGCTGTGAGCCGGCAAGGATTGCAAAGACACTGTCTTTTCAGGTTGGAGAGGAAAGTATATTGATTGTGGCAGCGGGAGATGCCCGTATTGATAATGGAAAATACAAGGCACAGTTTCATACGAAAGCAAAGATGCTGGCTTTTGAGGAAGTAGAGGAACGCATTGGTCATGCAGTAGGCGGAGTGTGTCCATTTGGCGTCAATCAGGATGTGAAAGTTTATCTGGATGCGTCATTGAAACGTTTTGAAACGGTTTACCCGGCATGCGGCAGTGCCAACAGTGCAGTGGAGCTGACTCTGGAGGAGCTGGAACTCTGTTCAGGATATGAAGCATGGATTGATGTTTGTAAATAAAGAAAAGGGGTGTACAAATGAATTTTAATGATGTGATCAAAGAAGCAAGGGGAAATATTGGAGCATATTGCAAAGCATGTAATGTCTGCAATGGAGTGGCGTGTAAAAATCAGATTCCAGGTCCTGGTTCCAAGGGAGCAGGTGATACAGCTATTCGTAATTATCAGAAATGGCAGGATATTCGTGTCAATATGGATACGTTGCATGAAAATCGTCCTGTGGATACTTCGCTGGAATTGTTTGGAAAGACTTTTAAATACCCATTTTTTGCAGGCCCGGTAGGTGCAGTGAATCTTCATTATAGTGATAAGTATGACGATCTGAGTTATAATAATACACTGGTAGATGCCTGTGCAAAAGCTGGAATTGCAGCATTTACCGGAGATGGTACGAATCCAAAGGTAATGGAGGGTGCTACGGCAGCGATCATGGCGGCTCAAGGTATGGGAGTGCCGACTGTAAAACCATGGAATCTGGATACGATCCGCGAGAAGATGCAACTGGTGAAGGCTTCCGGTGCATTTGCGGTGGCTATGGATGTGGATGCGGCAGGTCTTCCATTTTTGAAAAATATGATTCCTCCGGCTGGAAGCAAGACTGTAGAAGAGCTTGCGGCAATCGCACAAATGATAGATGTGCCGTTTATTGTCAAAGGCATTATGACACCTGGAGCGGCATTAAAAGCGAAAAAAGCTGGAGCTGCAGCTATTGTAGTATCCAATCATGGCGGACGTGTGCTGGATCAGTGTCCTGCGACAGCAGAAGTTCTGGAATCTATCGTGGAAACAGTAGACGGAAGTATGAAGATTCTTGTAGACGGGGGTATCCGCAGCGGTGTGGATGTGTTCAAAGCATTGGCGATGGGAGCTGACGGCATTATCATTGCCCGTCCATTTGTTACCGCAGTCTATGGGGGCGGTGCAGAAGGTGTACAGTGCTATGTGGAGAAGATTGGCGCAGAACTGGAAGATACAATGGCGATGTGCGGAGCATATACGTTGAAAGATATTTCCAGAGATATGATTTGGGAAAAATAGAGATAGAATAGAAAAAATCGAGGGGTGCTGTTGATACAGCATCCCCTCATTAGGACGGAGACAGAGGGATTTGAACCCTCGCACCGGTCACCCGGCCTATCGCATTTCGAGTGCGACCTCTTCAGCCTCTTGAGTATGTCTCCATAAATAAGTGGGTACTTGATGTACCCACTTTTTGTATTTTAGCACAGAAATAATATTTATGCAATTCCTGATTTTCGGAAATTGGATGACTAAATAACCTCCAGAAGATCAAATCCTTTCAGCAGTTCACGGATGATCTCGATCATCTTCTCACAGTCACCAGGACGGGCCCCTTCCATATTCAGAGGCATCAGCGGATCATGCAGGGAAAGACGAAGGAGCAGCCAGCCCTGTACTTCTTCAGAATTGAAAGAAATACGGATGCCTTCGTAGGAATTTGGTGCAATCGCGTAACCAGCAGCTTTTGCGCGTGCCTCAAATTCGGCAAGAACATTCTGACCATATGCGGAGAAATCCTCTCCCTGAATTTTCATACGGTATTCTCTTTCATCGATACCTTTTGCCAGTTTTTCAATAAAGGAACCAATCTTTTTGCCTTCTTTTGCAGCAAGAGCAGCAGCGATCAGAAGTTTAACTGCCATGTATGCACCGTCATCTAGGAAATAGTTTTCACTCAGAGCACCGTGTCCTGAGGTCTCGATGGCCAGTGGAGATACGATACCTTCTGCATTCAGGCGTTTGGATTCGTTGATTACGTTCTTGTAACCACGTTTGAAACGATGGTGTTTCATTTTTAGTTCGCCTTCCAGGAAAGCAGTCAGACGATCAGAAGTAACGGAGTCTGTAACAATGGTACTTCCTGGATAATCTTTTGCAAGGATTGCAGCCATCATAGCGATGATCGCATCACGGTTTACCTCAGAACCATCTGGGAGAACTGCAGACATACGGTCTACGTCAGTATCGAAGATGATACCAAGATCAGCATTGTTTGCAAGTACTGCATTTTTGATGGCTTCCATTGCCTGTTTGTTCTCCGGGTTCGGAATGTGATTCGGGAACATACCGTCCGGCTCAAGGAACTGGCTGCCGGTTGTATCAGCACCAAGAGGAGCCAGAACTTTTTCTACGAAGAAACCGCCTGCACCGTTTCCGGCATCTACAACGATACGAAGACCTTCCAGTGGCTTGTCATAATTCTCGGCATTCACACCTGCTTTAATTTTTTCCTGAAGGCTTGCAGTGTAAGCATCCAGGCTGTTGCAAGAGATCGCCGGTTTGTCACATTCTGTAATTTCCAGAGTTTTAGCAAGAGTCAGGATCTCTTTGATATCAGCTTTTTCAAGTCCGCCGTCCGGATTGAAGAATTTCAGACCATTGCGGTTGAATGGAAGATGACTTGCTGTGATCATAACAGATCCATCAAATGCAAATTCCGGGAATACAACAGTCATGAACATGGATGGTGTAGATACCAGTCCGCAATAGTAAACAGCAGCACCTGCGGCACTTGCACCGCTAATGAAAGCATTTTTCATAAGGTCTGCAGTGATTCGGGAATCATGTCCTACACCAATTTTCAGTTCACAGGCCGGTTTGCCGGAACGTTTGGAGAGCCATCCTACAAATGCCTGTCCAATCAGATTCACAGCATCTGGAGTTAAAGTTACAGGTTCATCTGCAATTCCTTCAGCAGCAACACCGCGCACATCGCTGCCGTTCTGCAGTTTTAATAAATCAACCATTTTAAAAATCCCCCATTATATATAGTGTTGTGGTAATTATAACACATAATAATGGAGGAAAAGTGTGGAATTTTGTTAAATTGTACAAGATTAAGATAATTGTCGTATGGTTGAAATATCAGAATCAATCATCATGGAATAATTTGTATAGTATACAACGAATCCGGGTTTGCTGCCATTTGGTTTCTTGACATGTTTTTTTTCTACATAATCAATTTCTACTTTTTCGGCATCACGATTGCTGGAATAGTAAGCAGCCAGTCGGGCAGCTTCTTCAAATGTACGGTCAGGAAGTTCATCGCCATTAGTCTGGACAATGACATGAGATCCTGGTGCACCTTTGGCATGGAACCACCAGTCATTTCCTCTGGCAAACTGAAAAGTCAGTTCATCATTCTGCAGATTGTTTTTTCCGACAAACATGTGATATCCGTCACTGGACAGGTAATGAAACGGCTTGGAAGTGATTTTGGGGCGTTTGCTTCCTGGTGCTCGTTTACGGATATATCCAGATTCCATTAGTTCTTCTTTGATCTGTACAAGATCTTCTTCTATCAGTGCAATGTCCAGAGCAGTCTGGATGGATTTTAAATGTTCAATTTCGGCACCTGTTTCTTCCAATAATTTGGTGACTGCTTCACAGGTTCGTTTTAATTTACCATATTTGTCGAAATATTTTTTCGCATTTTCCTGAACTGGAATCTGTGGATCCAGAGGAATTGTTACATTTTCTCCTGTATAGTAGTTTAATGCTTCAAAACTTTTGCTTCCAGGTGTTACATCATATCCATAGGTGTTGATAAGTTCTCCATAGATGCGGTATTTTTCACGTTTTTCCGTATCCCTTAACTGTTTTGCCTGCAGATCATATTTTTTAATGTTTCTCTCCAGAGCAGTCTGTACGATTTTGCGGAGATCAGTTGACTTCTGACGGATACGGGTCAGAGTATTTCGCTCAGCATAGTAATGTTCCAGTACTTCTGAGACAGAAGGACAGGTTTCTTTACGATGATGGTCATAAATTGAAAGAGGCAGGCAGGAAAATTCTATAGGATTTTTCCCATCATAATAAATAACCGGTTCATAAGTACCGTTTTTCATAGGCTCCAGATAACGGCAGAAGGTGCGGTACAGATGGATCAGTTCTTCGGGTTCATAAGTATTGGCACAACGGTCAGAATCCAGAGATGCCAGATGACAAATTTCTTCAGCTGCTACGGGACTTAAGCCTGTCAGGGATGTATAGAGTGCTTTGGATAGTTTGGTTGCTTTGCTGCTGATGAGATTGACAAAAAAATCTTCTTCGATGGTCAATGGATTTGCTTTTTCCTGAGTGTCTGGAATGAAATAGGTTCTGCCGGGAAGAACTTCGCGGACAGAACTCATCTGTGAAGAAACATGTTTAATACTGTCAATAATCATATCCTGATCATTGCAGAAGATGATATTGCTGTGCTTGCCCATGATCTCAACGACCAGATATTTTCTGCACAAATCGCCCATCTCATCCAGATGTTCTACTTCGAAACGCAGAATACGCTCCAGTGAAGGCTGGGTGATCGAGACAATGCGTCCGCCATTGATGTGTTTTCTGAGCAGCATGCAGAAATTCGGTGCAGTCAGAGGACTTGGTTTGTTGTTTTCGGTGATATAGATCAGCGGAAGACTGGCACTTGCAGAGAGCAGGAGACGGAAATTTCCTTTTTGTGACTTGATGGTCAGCATAAGTTCATCTGTCTCAGGCTGCGCAATTTTGGAAATGCGTCCGCCATTTAGTTTGTCATTTAGTTCGTGTGCCATACAGGCAATTGTAATTCCGTCAAAAGCCATAAAGATACCTCCTTTTAGCCGCCTGGATGTTGGAAAAGAAGCGACATCTAAGCGGGGTATGTGCTTCATTATACTTGACGCTCTGCGCAAAATCAACTATAATAAAATCGATTATGGCGAGGGATGCCCTTCG
Organism: Lachnospiraceae bacterium; assembly: GCA_017558865.1. Taxonomy (GTDB): domain Bacteria; phylum Bacillota; class Clostridia; order Lachnospirales; family Lachnospiraceae; genus Hominiventricola. The sequence continues at coordinate 5,943 of JAFYTM010000029.1, read as the reverse complement.
CAGGGATATTTGGGGAAATAGGTATGATAAAAAGTATGACTGGCTTCGGGCGCTGTGAGATTTCTGAGGGCGACCGTAAGATTACCGTTGAGATGAAGTCTGTGAATCATCGCTATCTGGATGTGAGCATGAAAATGCCTAAAAAGCTGAATTATTTTGATTCGGCGATCCGTACCTTTCTGAAAGAATATATTCAGCGTGGAAAAGTGGATGTCTTTGTCTCATATGAAGATTTGAGTGAGAGCAGGGTTGCGCTTTCCTATAATAAAGGAATCGCGGCACAGTATGTGGAGTATTTCCGACAGATGGAGGAGCAGTTCGGATTAAAAAATGATATTCAGGTATCTGTGCTGGCACGTTGTCCGGAAGTTCTTGTGATGGAAGAACAGCAGGAAGACGAGCAGGAGATATGGCATCTTCTGGAGCAGGCGGTGCGCGGTGCATGTGAGAAGTTTGTAGAAGCGCGTATTCGCGAAGGAGAGGCTCTGAAAGCGGATCTGATTGCAAAACTGGACGAGATTTTGAAGGTGGTATCATTTATAGAGACCCGTTCTCCGCAGATACTGGCTGAGTATCGTCAGAGACTGGAAGCAAAGGTTCGGGATCTGTTTGCAGATGCACAGATCGATGAGAATCGTCTGGCTACGGAAGTGACCATCTTTGCGGATAAGATCTGTGTAGATGAGGAGATTGTACGTCTGAGAAGTCATGTGGAAGCTACAAAGACCGCACTGGAGACGGGCGGCGGTATTGGACGCAAACTGGATTTTATCGCACAGGAGATGAACCGTGAGGCGAATACCACACTTTCCAAGGCAAATGATCTGGAGATTTCCCGACGTGCGATTGATCTGAAGACCGAGATTGAAAAGGTTAGGGAACAGATTCAAAACATTGAATAGGGAGTAATTCATGAACAGACAGGGAATATTGATTGTAGTATCCGGATTTTCTGGTGCAGGAAAAGGCACACTTATGAAAGAACTGCTCAGCAGATATGAGCAATATGCATTGTCCATATCCGCGACAACACGTGCACCAAGACCTGGAGAAGAAGACGGTAAGTCATATTTTTTTAAGAGCAGGGAAGAATTCCAGCAGATGATTGAAGAACATGCACTGATTGAATATGCATGTTATGTGGGAAATTATTATGGGACTCCAAAGGCTTATGTGGAGGAACAGCTTGCAGACGGTAAGGATGTTATTCTGGAGATTGAGATTCAGGGTGCCCGTAAGGTAAAAGAACAGTTTCCAAAGGCAGTTCTTTTGTTCGTAACAACAAAAGATGCACAGACCTTGAAGGAACGTTTGATTGGACGCGGCACAGAGACGCTGGAAGTTATTGAACAACGTCTGGCAAGGGCTGTTCAGGAGTCAGAGGGAATTGAAGAATACGATTATCTGGTGATTAACGATGAACTGGAGACCTGTGTGAAAGAGATTCATGCGATTATTGAAAGTGAACACAGGAAGATTGAACGCAGTATGGAACTGATTCATAATGTGAGAGAAGAGTTAAAGAGCTTTGCGAAAGGAGAATCATAGATATGTTACATCCGTCTTATACAGATTTAATGAAAACCATCAATGCAGAAGGAGAGGGCGATACTCCAGTAGTAAACAGCCGTTATTCCATCGTCCTGGCAACAGCAAAAAGAGCAAGACAGCTGATTGCAGGAGAGGATGCATATGTAGACACTCGTAATAAAAAAGCACTTTCTGTTGCTGTTGAGGAAGTGAATAAAGGCTTTGTGACGATTGAGCCAGAGAAAAATAACGAAGATGCAGACGCTGTCGCAGAAGAAAATACAGTTGAATAATAAATGATCCTGGGAGGGAATCCGTATGATTATACGAGAAGGAAAAAGTGTATTTAAAGGTGTTGCGATCGGCAGTATATTTGTATACAAGAAAGCTGAAAAAACAGTCAATAAAGAGACTGTGGATAATATAGATGCTGAGTTGGAGCGGTTTGAAACAGCAAAAGCAAAAGCACTGGAACAGCTGAAAAGCCTTTATGAAAAAGCATTGCGTGATGTGGGGGAAGAAGAGGCGATGATCTTCGATGTACATCAGATGCTTTTAGATGATCTGGATTATAATGATTCGATTAGAGGAATTATTGAGAATGATCATATGAATGCGGAATATGCTGTATTTATGACCTGTGAACAGTTTGCAGCGATGTTCCTGAGCATGGATGATGATTATATGAGAGGTCGTGCTGCAGATATTAAAGATATCTCTGAACGTGTCATCTCTATTTTGAATGGGACACAGGTAAGCCCGGAGGCCATGCCGGAACCGGTGATTATTGTGGCAGAGGATCTTGCACCAAGTGAGACCGTACAGTTTGAAAAAGACAAGCTGTTGGCACTGGTTACGCAGAAAGGTTCTGCAAATTCACATACTGCGATTCTTGCAAGGACGATGAATATTCCGTCTTTAGTAACTACAGACATTGAGATTGAACAGGAGTATCATGGAAGAACAGCTGTTGTGGATGGTTTTGCCGGACTTATCTATATTGATCCGGATGAGATCACGCTTGCAAAACTTCAGGAGAAGAAAGGGCGTGCAGATGAGCAGAGGGCACTTCTTCAGGAGATGAAAGGAAAAGAGACCGTCACCCGGAGCGGAAAACACGTCCATCTGTATTCCAATATCGGTGGATTGCAGGATGTGGATGCAGTTCTGGACAATGATTCCGAAGGCATTGGTCTGTTCAGAAGTGAGTTCCTTTATCTTGGGCGTGACAGTTATCCAACTGAGGAAGAACAGTTTGAAGCTTACAAAAATGTTGTGTCCCGTATGAATGGTAAAAAGGTCATTATCCGTACATTGGATATTGGAGCCGATAAGCAGGCAGATTATTTTGATATTCCGCAGGAAGAGAATCCGGCACTTGGATTCCGTGCGATTCGTATCTGCCTCACAAGAGAGGAAGTATTTAAGACTCAGTTGAGGGCACTGTATCGTGCATCTGCGTTTGGTACATTGTCTATTATGTTTCCGATGATTATCTCTGTAAAAGAGGTTCTCAGAATCAAGGAGATTGTGGAGGAAGTGAAGCTGGAGCTGGATCGTTCGGATATTCCTTATGGCAATGTAGAGCTTGGTATTATGATCGAGACTCCGGCGGCTGCGGTTATCAGTGATTTACTTGCACCACATGTAGACTTTTTCAGTATCGGAAGTAATGACCTGAGTCAGTACACGTTGGCAATTGACCGTCAGAATCAGTCACTGGATACTTTCTTTGATCCACATCATGAAGCAATCCTTCGTTTGATTCAGATGACGATTGAGAATGCACACAAGAATGGTGCGTGGTGCGGTATCTGTGGAGAGCTTGGTGCAGATATGGAACTGACAGCGAAATTTATTCAGATGGGTATTGATGAGCTGTCTGTATCTCCTGGTTATACACTGGAGCTTCGTAAACGAATCAGAGAATGTTAAGGGATAGGAATTGGATATAATATTAAAAAAAGGAGCGTATTACTATGAAAACATTTGATTACACAATTCAGGATGAGCTTGGAATTCATGCAAGACCAGCTGGAATGCTTGCCAAAGCAGCAGCAGGTGTAAAAAGTACAGTTACCATTGATAATGGTGCTAAAAAAGCAGATGCCAAGAGACTGATGGCAATCATGAGCATGGGAGTAAAAAAAGGTCATATCGTAACCGTAACGGTTGAGGGTGAAGATGAAGATACCGCAGTAGTGGCTATGGAAGAGTTTTTCAAGACCAATCTGTAAAAGATAGGATAAAGAAGGAAGAGGACTGTCGTGAATAAAACGGCAGTCTTTTTTTTGCTGGAAAAGTATGTTATACTAAATCCAAATGTGTTTATACTACTAGAAAAAGCACTCTGGAGGAACGAATGACAATGGAACAGTTAGCAGCTTATGAGCTGATACAGGAAAAACAGATCCCGGAATTGAATTCGGTTGGTTATCTGTTAAAACATAAAAAAACGCAGGCAAGAGTGGTATTGCTTGCAAATGATGATGAGAATAAAGTATTTAATATCGGATTTCGTACCCCGCCGTCAGACAGTACGGGTGTGCCCCATATTATGGAACATTCTGTATTGTGTGGTTCGAGGGATTTTCCGGTGAAGGATCCATTTGTGGAGCTGGTGAAAGGCTCTCTCAATACGTTTTTGAATGCAATGACCTATTCGGATAAGACGGTATATCCGGTAGCAAGCTGCAATGATCAGGATTTTCAGAACCTGATGCATGTTTATCTGGATGCCGTGTTCCATCCGAACATATATAAGGAAGAGAAAATTTTCCGTCAGGAAGGCTGGCATTATGAGCTGGAGCACGAGGAAGATCCTGTCATCTACAATGGTGTTGTGTATAATGAGATGAAAGGTGCATTTTCTTCCCCGGAGGATATGCTGGATCGGGAGATTATGACAACCTTGTATCCGGATACCACATATTTTTATGAATCCGGAGGTGATCCAAAGCATATCCCGGAATTGACTTATGAGGATTTTCTGGCATTTCATCAGAAGTTCTATCATCCATCCAATTCCTATATCTATTTATATGGAAACATGGATATGGCAGAAAAGCTGACATGGATCGATGAACATTATCTGAGCCATTATGATTATCTGGAAGTGGATTCTGCTGTTGGCATGCAGAAAGCTTTTGAAAGACCGGTCGAGCGAGTTGTTGATTATCCGATCTCTGCTGATGAATCGGTGAAGAATCAGGCTTATCTGTCTTACAATGCGGTGATTGCTACTTCTTTGGATGCGGAACTGTATCTGGCATTTCAGATTCTGGAATATGCATTGTTATCCGCGCCTGGAGCACCTTTAAAACAGGCACTTCTGGATGCAGGTATTGGCAAGGATATTTTGAGTACTTATGAAAATGGTATTATTCAGCCATACTTTTCTATTATTGCGAAAAATACAGAGATGGAACAAAAGGATGCTTTTGTGGATACGATCCGAAATACGCTGGCTGAACTGGTGAAAAAGGGCTTTGACAGAAAAGCACTGCAGGCAGGAATCAATTTTTATGAATTTCGTTATAGGGAAGCGGATTTTGGAAATTATCCAAAAGGACTGATGTATGGTCTGCAGATGTTTGACAGCTGGCTTTATGATGAAAATCAACCATTTCTGCATTTGATTGCATTGGATCATTTTGCAAAATTAAAGGAACGCTTGAATACCAGATATTTTGAAGATCTGGTACAGACGTATCTTCTGGATAATACCCATGCAGCTGTTTTGATCCTTCGTCCGGTACCAGGACTGGAAGCACAGGAACAGGAACGGATAGAACAGGTACTGGAAGCATATAAGCAAAGTCTGACAGAAGCAGAAGTGCAGGCATTGGCAGAAGATACGCAGACTTTAAAAGCTTATCAGGATGAACCATCGCCCCAGGAAGAACTGGAAAAGATTCCGATGCTTAGAAGAGAAGATATTAAGAGACAGGCTGCACCTCTTCATAATGAAGAGATGCAGGTAGAGGATGTTACGCTTCTTTATCAGGATGAGTTTACCAACGGCATCAGTTATATCCGTCTTTTGTTTGATGCAGGAGAACTGCCGGATGAATGGATTCCTTATCTCGGCATTTTGAAACATGTATTGGGATATGTGGATACCGAGAATTACAGCTATGGAGAATTGTTTAATGAGATTAACTGTCATACCGGAGGTATCCATTCGACAGTAAACCTCTATGGAAATATGCGTGAACCCGAAAAATTCCGTGTCATGTTTGAATTAAAAGCCAGAGTGCTGACGGACAAGACCGATTTTGCTTTTGCGATGATGCGGGAGATTCTGCATCGTACAAAACTGGAAGATAAAAAACGTTTGTATGAGATTCTGGCACAGATAAAATCCAGACTTCAGATGTATCTGACTTCTTCCGGGCATTCCGCAGCGGCTGT
>JAFYTM010000028.1 GCA_017558865.1 Lachnospiraceae bacterium | reverse complement strand
TGCTGCCTGCGGCCACAATGCAGCTGTATGATCCACATAGTATTTATCAAATCCGGCTGCTTTTAATTCTTCCATACTCATACCCTTGGTCAACTGGTACACAATTGCACAGATCATCTCCAAATGGGCAAGTTCTTCAGTACCAATATCCGTTAACAACGCCATACACTCCTTATAAGGCATCGTATACCGCTGTGCCAGATAGCGCATACTTGCAGCCAGTTCTCCATCCGGTCCACCGGATTGTCAAAAGATATGCTCCCACTCTTCTGGATGCTGTAAAAAATAATAATTCATCTGTTCTTCCACAGAAGTTACCAGTTGTCCCATACATTGCTGAATCTCTTCCTCTGTTAAATCATACAGAATCCGTACGGATGAATCCGAGAACACAAGAACGGATGGCAAAGCCTGTATCTGATTTCTATTTCCCATAAAAATCGCCTGCATATTATCGTTTTGATAAAATATATTATAAAAAAACCGAGGAAAGACTCTAGATGAAAAAAACTTCCCCTGTCACCGCCGCTGCTTATATTCGGGTCTCCACCGATGATCAGATTGAATTTTCTCCAGACAGTCAGCTAAAAAAAATCAAGGAATATGCCAAACAACATAAGATGCAGATTCCCTCAGAGTATATATTTGTAGACGAAGGCATTAGTGGCCGAAATGCAGATAACCGACCTGCCTTTCTTCACATGATACAGGCTGCCCGTCAGAAGCCACGTCCATTTGATCAGATTCTTGTATGGAAATTTTCAAGATTTGCAAGAAACAGACAAGACAGTATTTTTTACAAATCCATGCTTCGAAAAGAATGTGGTATCGATGTCATCTCTATCACAGAACAACTTTCTGATGATCCAACCTCCATTTTAATCGAAGCCTTACTGGAAGCAATGGACGAATACTATTCAATCAATCTTGCTCAGGAAGTACGGCGCGGCATGAATGAAAAATTCTCCCGCGGAGGTGTTGTCGGACCTCCTCCCTTTGGTTATTGCCTGTCAGACGGACATTTCATTCCAGATCCTTCCACTGCCCCTTTTGTATCTATGATATTTTCTGATTTTATATCAGGCATGACCTGCCGCCAAATCGCTGCTAAGCTGAACCAACTTAAAATCCATACCATTCGAGGAAATTCATTCGAAGCCAGAAGCATTCGATATATCCTGGGAAATCCTTTCTATCTGGGAATGCAGCGTCGTCATCTTTCCTCACCGCAATCATCTGAATTCATGTCGCTTGTTCGCTCTTTACATCCTGCTTTGATCTCCAAAGATCTCTTTGAAGAAGCACAAAAACGCTTGACCATCACGCAGCATTCCTATACATTTCCTATGCAGTCTCTTCATTCCGTTTATATGCTGAAAGGACTGCTCCGGTGCAGCTGCTGTCATTCAACACTAACCCGGACTGGCAAAGGAAATTCTCTGCAATGCTGCAAATATACACGCGGGCAATGTCCGGAAAGTCACAGTGTCTCTCTTCCATGCATACAGGAGATCATTCTGCAGCAATTAGAAAAAGAGCTGTCCTGTCTTTCAGATATGCCGCTTCACATCACGAATCCTACATCCAGGCACAAAAAAAACAGGGCACAAGTCCCTGTTTTTCCAGATATCATAACACTTCTTCTGTCAGAACATATTTCTGGAAATTTAAAAAACCAAATCCTTCATACTTTCATCGATCAAATTATTTTTTCCAGAAAAAATCATACCATCCAAATTTACTATAACTTCCGATCAACTCCACCGTTTTTTATTGCGGAATAAAGAGAATACGATTAACATCGGAAAAATCTCCAGTCGTCCTGCCAGCATATCAAAGATCATAACCAGCTTGGACAGATTCGAAAACGCTCCAAAATTACAGGTGGGACCTACTTTCGCCAAACCTGGTCCAATATTATTGAAAGTAGCTGCAATCGCTGTAAAATTAGTAACTCCATCAAAATTATCCAAAGATATGATCAGAATTGATCCCATAAAGATTGCCAGATATGTAATCAGGAAAACATTGATAGAACGAAGCACTTCATGTTCTACCTGTTTTCCTTCAAAACGAGTTTTTCGCACGTTTCTTGGATGAACAATAAATGCCAGTTCTTTCAAAATCGTTTTTGCCATAATCACAATACGTGATACCTTAATACCACCACCAGTACTGCCCGCGCAGGCTCCAACAAACATCAAGCACACTAGAATTGTCTTGGAAAACTCTGGCCACAGATCAAAATCTACTGTCGCAAAACCAGTCGTTGTGATAATCGATCCCACCTGGAATGCTGCATGTAATACAGCTTCACCTGCATGAGCAAACATCGAGCAGGTGTTAACAGCAATCAACAATACCGATGCACCTATAATACCCATATATGCCCTGGCTTCTTCACACTTCAAAGCCTCCTTGATATTACCTGCATAGATCAGAAAATACACATTAAAATTCACGCCGAACAAGATCATAAACACCGTAATAATAATCTGTGTTGCTGTATTATAATCTGCACATCCACTGTTCAAAACAGAAAAACCGCCCGTCCCTGCTGTCGCAAATGCCATATTTACAGAATCAAAGACAGGACATCCAGCCAACACCAGCAGGATCATCTGAATGATCGTCATTACAATATAGATGGCATACAGAATCTTTGCCGTACTTCGCACTTTAGGAACCAGTTTACCAACTGATGGTCCCGGGCTTTCTGCTTTCATCAAATACATACTGGATGCTCCTGCCATCGGAAGAATGGCCAGTACAAATACAAGCACTCCCATACCTCCAATCCAATGAGAAAAACTTCTCCACATCAAAATGGATCTTGGCAGAATCTCCACATCATTCAAAATCGTTGCACCCGTTGTCGTAAAACCAGATACAATCTCAAATAAAGCATCTATGGGATTAGAAAAATATCCACTGAAATACAAAGGAAGCGCACCACAGATACTCATGGCAATCCAGCACAATGCAACACTAATATATCCTTCCGAAGAAAAGATCGTTGTATTTTCCGGCTTTTTGCCTTTGAGCATTGCTCCCGCCACCAGACAAAAGATAGCAATACTAACAAATATCAAAAGACAACTTTCCTGATAGCAAAGGGCTGTAAGTGCCGGAAGAAGCAATAAGACTGCCTCAATCTGAATAACACTTCCGACAATATATCTTATCATTCTGATATTCATAATGCACTCTCCACCTTTGCCGAACGTACAGGCGATGAATTCAATATATCACTGATATCCTGCAATTCTCCACAATTTGTGGTAATAATAACAACAGAATCTCCCACCTTCAGACAATCCTGACCTTTTGGAATAATAATCTTTCCATATCGATAAATTGCACACACCAGAATATTACTCTTAAAATTCAAATTTAAAAGAGGAACATTCGTCACAGGTCCTTCTTCACGAATAATAAACTCCAATGCCTCTGCGTTTCCATTGACAAGACGATATAAAGTCTCCACATTACTTCCGATCGTATTCTGCATCGCCCGTACATACTGCAGGATATTCTCAGCCGTAATATTTTTCGGATGAATGACACTTCCAATATCCAGTGTTGCGATGATTGAGTCATATGTAGTGCTGTTCACCTTGGTGATCATCTTTGCCTTACCTGCACTCTTTGCATACAAGGAAAGCATCACATTCTCTTCGTCCATATTGGTGAAAGCCGCAAATCCTTCGGTCTCTGACAGACCTTCTTCTGCCATCAATTCCTGATCTGTACCATCACCACAGATAATCATCGCTTTGGGCAGAAGTTCACACAGCTCCTCACAGTGATCTCTGTCTTTTTCTACAATCTTGACTGCAATTCCCATCTCCAGTAATTTTTGAGCAAGATAGAAAGATGTCTTTCCACCACCGATAATCATAGCATTTTTCACCTGATTCGTCTCAATTCCAATCAATCGGAAGAAACGGCTGGCATTCAAAGAAGATGCTACAATAGAGATCAGATCATTCGCCTGAAGAACCAGTTCACCATCTGGAATTAATACTTGTTCCCCACGCTCAACCACACAGATCAATACTTCGCATTTGGATAAAGCTGTCATATGTTTAATTTTTTGTCCACATAAAGGATTCTGTTCATCCATTCGGAATTTAAGAAGTTCAATCCGTCCTTTTGCAAATGTATCAATCTCAATGGCAGACGGAAAACGGAACAGTCTTGCTGCTTCCATCGCTGCTGCCCATTCCGGATTAATCACCATTGAAAGGCCCAACTCCTCCTTAATATGACTGATCTCCTGATGATAAATCGGATTTCGAACACGAGCAATGGTCTGACAGTCTCCTGCCTTCTTTGCAATCAGACAGCAAAGCAGATTTACTTCATCTGCATTGGTCACCGCAATTAAGAGATCTGCTTTCTCTATCCCAGCTTCTTTCTGAATATTGTAGCTTGCACCATTCCCAACAATTCCTCTAACATCAGCTGCATTCGTAATGCGTTGTACTACTTCTGAATGCTGGTCTATAACCGTAAGATCATGCCCTTCCCGACTCAGCTGTTCTGCCAAAGCACTCCCAACTTTACCGCAGCCTGCTATAATGATGTTCATCTCAAGATGTATCCTCCCGATATTTATGATAGATAGAATGTATTGTATCACATATCCTATCCTTTTTCAATCCGGGCCGCCGAACTGAGAGATGATGAGCTGTGCCATAGCAGGATTCGGTTTTGAGATATTCACCGGATACTGCAGCCTCTTTTCATAATTCCACATCAGCAACTACCTCCTTCCCACGGCCACGGCTCATGAACCCATTCCCATTTCCGCTGACAGCCTATGGCCGTATCAACTGTTAACGGACCATACATTGATGCATACTCCTCAAGTGCCTGACTGCGAAGCTGATTGTATTCTTTAAAATAGGAAAGTGCTGCCGGATCTGTTGGATGAGTATCCAGATAAAGATTTGCCTCTACAACAGCAAAACTCACCAGATTTACCCACTGCAGCATCTGTTTCCTTGTTGGCTGTCTCTGTGCCATTATCTGCACCCTCCTCTCACACCACGGAACGGTTTATTCAGTTCAGGAAAGATTGTGCCACAGGCAAATCCTTTTTCCAGGTCAAATACCGTATGCCAATGCTGCCACGGAACATAGGCCATCGCTACAGGATAATCTTCCATACTACAAAATCCTCTCTTTTTTTCTCTTACCTTATTTTATGTATGAATACCAAAAAAGGTGATAGATATGCATCTATCACCTTAAAAAATCATATACTTTTATTTTCGATGTTCGTGTGTAAACAAATGATCCTGACAGTATTCATAGTTTCCCACACACTTGGAACAAAATCGAAATTCCATATCTTCACCATCCGCCTCTGTACGGCCACACACTGCACACTGATGATGGGAACTCTTTGCTGCCGCCACTTTAATTTTTTTCTGATACTCTTTTCTTCTCTTCACATCCTTCGGAGAGAATTTACTGCGTCTGGTTGAATAAAAGAACACAAAAAAATTAAACAAGGACACCAACGCAGCGATACTATTTGCAGGCAATGCAAAAATACCTGCTGACAAAAGAGAATACCATAAAGAACTTCCAATCGGCACAAAGAATCCCGCCAGAATCGTCACTCCATAATAAATGCCTTCAATCAAAGCCAGTGTTCTTGCCCTGATTGGAATAATAAAAAACAGTAAAAACTGCACATCCGGGAACAGGGTCAAATATACAAAAAACATGGATAAATTCAAATAGAAAGTTCCATAAGAAAAATTAAATCCCGTCGCAAGATAAATTCCAATACAAGCAATCACATGCAGGAACATTCCTGAAAAATAGAATAAATTAAAACGAAATGTTCCCCAACTGTACTCCAACATCCTGCCGATCATATAATAGAGATACAAAGAAAACATAATAAAAAACAAACTGTCTGTAGGCGGCTGAATAATAAATGTAAATATACGCCAGACCTGACCATGCAGAATCGCTTCAGCATCCAATGACAAAAGCTGCGGATACAGCTGAGGTGCCACGAGCTGCACCACAAATCCAATTCCATATAATATGATAATATAATTCATCAGATTCCGGATCGCATATTTACCAAATCTACGTTCCAACTTATCAATCCATCTCATATAAATCCCCTTTCTCTGCCATATAGACTTATCGCCTGAATATATTCATTATAGATTTTGATGTGATTTTTGTCAACGAAGGTATCACTGCTATTGAATCTTAGCACCTTCTTTATAGATTCTTTCAAAAACATTTCATATAATATAGCATGTCAAAAAATAAAACATGCTACGAAAGAAAATGCGAGGTGAAGGCAGTCTATCTGCCAAAAGAAATATGAATCTAAGTTATCGACTGGGAATCGATATCGGTTCCACCACCGTAAAAATAGCAGTTCTGGATAAGTATAACCAGATCCTGTTTTCTGATTACGAAAGACACTATGCAAATATCCAGGAAACTTTAGCCATGCTTCTTGAACGCGCGGTCAAAAGTCTGGGAGCTATACATATTTATCCAGTTATCACCGGTTCCGGAGGTCTGACACTGGCACAATATTTGGACGTTCCTTTTGTACAGGAAGTCGTTGCAGTAGCAGAAGCACTTCAGACATATGCTCCGAATACCGATGTTGCCATTGAACTTGGCGGTGAAGATGCCAAGATCATCTATTTCCAGGATGGAAATGTGGAACAGCGTATGAACGGAATCTGTGCCGGAGGTACCGGTTCCTTTATCGACCAGATGGCATCCCTTCTGCAGACCGATGCAACTGGTCTGAATGAATATGCAAAAAATTACAAGGCGCTTTATTCCATCGCTGCAAGATGCGGTGTATTTGCCAAGACAGACATTCAGCCCCTGATCAACGAAGGCGCAACCAGGGAAGACCTGTCCGCCTCCATCTTTCAGGCAGTGGTAAACCAGACGATCAGTGGTCTTGCATGCGGTAAACCGATCCGCGGACATGTGGCATTCCTTGGAGGACCTCTCCACTTCCTGTCTGAGCTTCGGGAAACCTTTATCCGCACGCTGAATCTGGATGAAGAACACACGATCGTTCCGGAATACTCTCATCTGTTTGCAGCATCCGGTTCTGCGCTTCTGTCTAAAAAAGAAAAAGAAATGTCTGCAGAATCCATGATCAGGCGTCTGCAGGATAAGATTCAGATTGCTTTTGAAGTAGAACGTCTGGCTCCACTGTTCTGCAGTCAAACAGAATTTAACGCATTCGAGACCCGCCATTCTCAGGCGAAAGTTGAGAAAAAAGACCTTGCTTCCTATGAAGGAGACTGTTTCCTTGGCATCGATGCAGGTTCCACCACTACTAAAATTGCCCTTATTGGAGAGGATGGCTCCCTGCTCTATTCCTTCTATCATAACAACAATGGAAAGACACTCGATATCACTTTAACCGCTTTAAAAGATTTATTTTCCAGACTTCCTGAAAAAGCACATATCGTTCGTTCCTGTTCTACCGGTTATGGCGAAGCTCTGGTCAAGGCAGCTCTTATGTTGGATGAAGGGGAAGTTGAGACAATCTCCCACTACTATGCTGCTCAGTTCTTTGACCCGGAAGTAGACTGTATTCTGGACATTGGCGGTCAGGATATGAAATGTATCCGAATTAAAAACCAGACAGTAGACAATGTACAATTGAACGAGGCATGTTCCTCCGGCTGCGGCTCTTTTATCGAGACCTTTGCCAAATCTCTGAACTTTTCCATTCAGGATTTTGCTCAGACAGCACTTTTTGCAAAAAATCCAATCGATCTTGGAACCCGCTGTACCGTATTTATGAACTCTCGCGTCAAACAGGCTCAAAAGGAAGGGGCAGGTGTGGATGATATATCTGCCGGTCTTGCTTACTCTGTCATCAAGAATGCGCTGTTCAAGGTTATTAAAGTATCGGACGCTTCCTCCCTTGGAAAACATATCGTCGTTCAGGGCGGAACTTTCTATAATAATGCCGTACTGCGCAGTCTGGAAAAGATTGCAGACTGTGAAGTAATTCGTCCGGATATTGCCGGTATCATGGGTGCGTTCGGTGCGGCTCTGATCGCCAGAGAACGATATGAAGGTCAGCCAACGACCATGCTGACCAGAGAACAGATGGAAGCTCTGGAATACACCACCTCCATGACCAAATGTCACGGCTGTACCAACAACTGCCGTCTGACCATCAATAAATTTTCCGGCGGCAGACGCTACATCTCCGGCAACCGTTGTGAACGCGGTCTTGGAAAAGAAAAAAAAGAACATGCTGCACCAAATCTGTTTGCATACAAAAATGAACGGCTTTTTTCTTACAAACCACTGAAAACAGCCGAAGCAGAACGCGGACTGGTAGGAATCCCCCGTGTACTGAATCTGTATGAGAATTATCCATTCTGGTTTACCTTCTTTACCAGATTAAAGTATAAAGTTGTCCTGTCACCGGAATCTACTCATGAGGTCTACGAGCAGGGTATCGAATCCATCCCGAGTGAATCCGAATGCTATCCTGCCAAACTCGCCCACGGTCATGTACAATGGCTTCTGGATCACAACATTCCGTTCATCTTCTATCCGTGTATTCCATATGAACGGACAGAATTTAAGGATGCAAACAATCACTACAACTGCCCGATTGTCACATCCTACGCAGAAAATATTAAAAACAATGTCGAAGATTTAAAAACCGGACGCTATGATTTCCGCAACCCGTTTTTAAGCTTTGAAAATCTCGATATCCTGACCAGACGACTGATTCAGGAATTTAATGGGGAAAAGGGAATGACGGCACAGGAAATCACCTTAGCTGCCAAAGCAGCATGGGAAGAACAGGAACAGGTTCGTCTGGATATCTGTAAAAAGGGAGAAGAAACCCTTCAATGGATGGAAGAACATCATGCTCATGGTATCGTATTGGCTGGTCGTCCATACCATATTGATAAAGAGATCAATCACGGCATCCCTGAACTGATCAACGCATACGGTATGGCTGTACTGACTGAAGACAGTATCTCCCACCTGTATCATACTGAACGTCCTTTACGTGTATTGGATCAGTGGATGTACCATTCCCGACTGTACGCAGCCGCCAATTTTGTAAAGACCAGAGAGGATCTGGATCTGATTCAGTTAAATTCCTTTGGATGCGGTCTGGACGCTGTTACAACCGATCAGGTCAACGAAATTCTGAGTCATTCAGGCAAGATTTACACCTGTTTAAAGATCGATGAGGTCAGCAACCTGGGTGCTGCTCGTATCCGCGTACGTTCTCTGCTCTCTGCCATCCGTGTCAGAGAAAAAAAACAGGAAAAACGTCAGATCGTATCTTCTGCTTATGAACGCGTCGTTTTCACAGAAGAAATGCGTAAGAATTACACCATCCTCTGTCCAGATATGTCACCGCTTCACTTTGACCTTTTAGAAGCAGCCTTCCATTCCTGCGGATACAACATTGCGGTGCTTCCAAAAGCAGGAAGATCAGCTGTGGATCTGGGACTGAAATATGTAAATAACGATGCCTGTTATCCATCCCTGATCGTCATTGGACAAATCATGGAAGCAGTCCTTTCCGGTAAATATGACTTGGGCAAAACAGCGATCCTGATCTCTCAGACGGGAGGCGGATGTCGTGCATCCAACTATATTGGTTTTATCCGACGCGCTCTGGAGCTGGCAGGTTATCCGCATATTCCCGTCATCTCCATCAACCTGAGCGGAATGGAGAAAAATCCAGGATTCAAATACACACCGGAAATGATCCTGAAAGCAATGTATGCGGTTGTATTGGGAGATATCTTTATGAAAGTTCTCTATCACACCCGCCCTTATGAAGTCGTAAAAGGTGAGGCGAACCGGACACACGAACAGTTAGCAGAAAAATGCAAAGCATTCCTGCAAAAAAAACATCCTTCCTGGAAAGGCTTCAAAGCATTATGCAATGAAATTGTAGAGACCTTTGACTGCATACCTGTTACTGGAGAAGTAAAACCCCGTGTTGGTGTTGTCGGTGAAATCCTTGTAAAATTCTCTCCATCTGCCAACAATGGACTTGTAGATCTTCTGGAAGCAGAAGGTGCAGAAGCAGTTGTTCCTGATCTTCTGGACTTCCTGCTCTACTGCTTTAAGAATACAGAATTCAAAGCACAGCACCTTGGGAAAAGCAAAAAGTCAGCCTATATCGGTCGCCTCGGCATCAAAGCACTGGAATTCTTCCGTGCCCCGGCAAATCAGGCACTGAGCAGAAGTACACACTTCTCTCCTGCCTCCAACATCGATCATATGGCGGAGATAGCAAAGGATATCGTATCCCTTGGCAACCAGACCGGAGAAGGATGGTTTTTGACCGCTGAGATGCTGGAACTGATCGAAAACGATGCCCCGAACATCGTATGTACCCAGCCATTCGCCTGTCTGCCGAACCACATCGTAGGCAAGGGCGTCATCAAAGAACTTCGTCATCGCCATCCAGAGGCAAACATCGTAGCCATCGACTATGACCCGGGTGCCAGTGAAGTTAATCAGTTAAACCGTATCAAGCTGATGCTCAGTACCGCATTTAAAAATACAGAGAAAAGGAAACACGCTTAAACAAAAAATCGGTGGAATGCTGCATAAGCACTCCACCATTTTTATACTTACATACCTTCCATCATCCATGAAGGATATAACCCTTCCAACGGATTATACGGATTCAGAATTCCGTGATCCAATGAAAAACTACAGAACCATAAGCCAGTATAACTTCTGATCTTATAATCCAGACTGCCTGTATCAATCGTATCCATGATCTCTCCGTTTTTTATCAGATCAATCCTGTAATTTGTCGTATCGATATGGGTTCCTTTTGTAACCCAATCTTCTCCATTAGTGACTTCAAAATATAAGATACCTTCTGTATTATGAAGTTCCAGATTGATTTTGCCCGTTTCCTCTTTCAGCGAAGCAACCAGCGTTCCATCTTCTGTATAATAACCATGATCCTGTTCTGAATATATTAGTGTACCGCCATTGTCCATCATTCCACTTACGGAAAATTCCAACTGATTCTCAACTCCATCAACAAAATGATCCCAACAAATGGCTATCGTAAACGTATCTTCCAATCCTTCCTGTATCGCCTCGTTGTTCCCTGACAACTGAACAGCAAGGGCTCCCAGTGCATCCTGAGTCTTCAATGCATCCGTATAGACGGTAAAGCATTTCTGTGGAAAAGCTGAGATAACATCCAGTTCTTCATTGATCCGTTCAATACTTTTATTAGCAGCCGCTTCCATTTCCTTATCAATCATCACAGCCCGGTAAGCTTCTCTTCCTGCTTTCAAATAAACCATCATCGCATCCCGCATATCACCCAGATGATGTACACGTTTTTCCCAGTTCATGCTTCCAAAATATTGATTCCGATAATTTTGAAAAAGTTTCTTACATTCCAACTGTATTTCCAGATTGCTGACTGCTTTTAATGTCGCATCAACCTGCTCCTGCGTATGCAGAAATTCATCTGCAAGAAGATTTACAGCATCTGCAATGAATTTATGCGGCATCATTTTATCAAAGATAAATTCTTCCAGATCTTTCAATGCCCCTTTATAAATCTCTGTCAGAGCACTTGCCCAGATCGGAGTCTTTCCCTTATACTGATCAAGTGTATATTTTCCTGCAGATTTCATATCTACATTCGAGTTGAAGGAGGATTGTATCACATCCTCCAATCCCCGGATACAGCTCTCTTCTGCTTCACCAATCCCACGCATAAACGAAACCATCTCCACCATTTCGTCCATCTGCATCCAATCCATGGTCTTCCCTATGTATTTCAGACAGAGTCCATAATCACCAAAAAATCCTCCGTCTTCCTGATTCAGTAAAAATTCGCTGGCATCGTCTGTCACTTCCCTGCATTCCTTCAACAGAGTCACCACCTCACTGGTATCCTGATAAAAGGATATGTCCGCATCCTCCTGTGGTGAGATAATATTCCAAAATGCATTTTTATACTGATCGGTCTGCGCACGATGGGTTTTATAAGCAGAATACTGGAAATTCTTAACCGCATCCGCTGCCATAGCACCTGCTTTACTGAGTCCAAAATATTTGCCATCTCTCCAGTATGTCATTCCATATGCACTGTCAAAATAAATACGGAACAGGCGTTCATCTAATCCTCTGATATTAGGTAATTCTGTAACCAGCAGCGTCCGGTTAGATTCTCCAAGCGTACCATTCAATCCCAGCTCCGTAAAAGCTTTGATATACGAAATATATCTTTTCTGTCTGGTCAGGACAACATCGTCATGCAGAAAACGAATCTTATAGCCTTCTCTCTCCACGATTCCATCATAATTTTTGTCGTCATTCTGTATCTGATACGAAAAATCTGTCATTCTGCGAAGAGTTTCCAGTTCCACATACAGAGTTTCATCCTGATAAAGGAAGTCACCAGTATAGCTTCCGCTGACACTGGTGATGATATTCATTTTAAAAAAGATTCCCTGCTCTTTTTCCTCTGCATATACCGTCATATGATTTCCTGTAAAATTACTAATGCACAATATGCAGCTCAATAACAGGATTAAAAACGACCGAATATATTTATAATTTCTTTTCATATTTACCTGCCTCACCGACTTATTCGATTCCATACAGACCGCCTGTCATGGCATTCATCGCTTCGTCCGTCCAGTCAATATAAAATGTTCCGTCTTCCTCTTTCCGTATATCCAATACAAAAGTCTCTTCTTCCGTGGACAATTCGTTCTGATTCACTGCTTCTGTCAATCGCCTGTAAACATCTGCAATATCTTCCTCATCTGCATCTTCCGGCAGTTTCTCTGCTTCCTGAATCAATGCCTTTCCTACATCCGGATAGGTAATTCTGATCTTGCACTGTGTTCCCCGATCTTCCAAAATGTCCACTTTCATATTGTAGAGAATCGCATTGGTCAGTTCACTGTCCGGAGTCAGATACTCTTCCTCTACTACAGATTCCTGCATCATGGTTTCCATTATTTCTTTTGCATCGGCATTCTCTTCTGTATGCGGGGTCTGGGATATGACAGTATCCAACTTTTCCTTTTTATTTAAGAATCCTTTAAAAAAAGTGAAACCAATCACAAGCACTAAAACGATAATTATATATCTTTTTTTCATACCATTTTATCTTAAATACTGACATCCACCTCTTGTATGAGTCCCCATCGGCTGTCCCGTTACATTATCCTTCCTGATACAGATCTTCAAAGTATCCATCATCCATTCTGAAACCTGTCCAACCTCTACATCCGCACCATTCTGAGGATCAAGTGTAAAATCGGTATCCAGATATACAGTTCCGTCCTGATTATTATATACTCTGATATGAGCATCCGCCCCTTCTACATCACTGATCTCAAATTCATAATCCTCATACCAGTCACTGCCAATGAGACCTTTTACCACATTCGGCTTCCAGGTTCCTGCAATATCCCAGACCGCTTCTATTCCGCCTTCTTCATATCCGGATGTCTTCCATTCCAATGCAGTTTCGTCGAATCTGCAGTTCACCAGCAGATTAACGATCTCCTGCATATATTTCTGATTTCTGATTCCCTGATACACATATAACGCATTTCCATTTGCCAGATCCAGTTCCTCAGCGGCAAAAGAATACTCCGAAAAGTCATCCTCTATGCCTGCACTTACCGCAATCGCCCCTGTATCAGATGGTCCCTGCTTCGGTGTCACAGTTGTCTCAACAAGAGTACTCTCATAAACCTCATCCAGTATCCAGCCAGAATCATACAGACCGTATACCATACCATAACTGGTCGTAAATTCCACTTCCTCATTTCCTGCAGTAACCTCTACAAACACCTTGTCTGTCTTATCATCTTTATCGGTCTGACGTTTGATCACTTCAAATTCCTCAATGGTTACATCTTTCCCCATACCGAAGTTAGAATGTGCCTGTAATTCTGTCCTGATCTCTTCCTCAGTCTTTTCCTTTACACCACAGCCTGTCATTCCACACATCAAAAGACCGATCGCTGCCACTGTCCACATCTTTCTCTTTAACATATCATATTCCTCTTTTTTCTAAACAATTTACAACTGAATCGTCAGCATGATCGTATCATCCTCTAATACGATCTCTTCTTCCAACTGCATATCCTGTCTTTCCTGCAGTTGTTCCTTTAATCTCTGATAATTGCTTTTCTGAACATTCAGCAGATACTCTTCTTCAAGCTCATCCGCATAATTCCCAAGCTCATCCGGCTCTTTTAAATCAAACGGAAGTGCAAAATATGCACCATTTTCTTCTTTTCGGAAAAAACGGATCGAACCTGCATTCGTAACAACCGTAAATTCACCGTTTTTTTCTTCTACCTTAAATCCATGCTCCTGCAGAGTCTTTCTCAAAATCTCACTGTCTGCAAAACAGGTTTCCAATGGTTCAATCTCTTTTTCTTTTTTCAGGCACAGACCCATTGCCATAACAGCCGGGATGCCTGATACTGCCAGAGCAATGGCAAGTGATGTTGCTGTAAATACAACTGACATATTGATTCTCCTTTAAAAATCCAGATTTCTTCCGCCTCGGCTGCTCTTTACATCTCCCGGTTCTTCTGATTTTTCATCAGAAAGATACTCCTTGAGATCCTCTCTCGCTGTAGCAGCAACCGCACGCACATTTGCCCACTGGCGCAATGCCAGTATCTGTTCCTTCTGAGTCACCGATAACGGTACGGTATTCGTAATGGACTCCTGCAGATCTTTTTCCAACAGCGGACGCTGGTTAAAGAATGCTTCGTACAATGCAGAGATTACGGCCTGTTCCACTTCTGCACCAACAAATCCTTCCGTCTGATCTGCCAGACGCTCCAGCAGTCCATCATTGACCTCCAGATCCCGTCCGATGTAATCATTATTCAGCCTCCTGTTCAGATGAAGCTGGAATATCTCTTTTCGTTCTCTTCGGGTCGGCAGATCCACAAAAAAGATTTCATCGAATCTTCCTTTTCTTAACAACTCAGGAGGAAGACCCTGAATGTTGTTCGCTGTAGCCACTACAAATACCGGCGACTCTTTCTCCTGCATCCAGGTAAGAAATGTTCCAAACACTCGGCTGGAAGTACCGGAATCTCCATTTGAACCGTTTCCCACACCGCTTAAGCCTTTCTCAATCTCATCTACCCATAGAATCGATGGAGCAACTGCCTCTGCGGTCTTCAATGCACGTCTCATATTCTCTTCTGAACTTCCCACGATACCGCTGAAAATCTTTCCAAGATCCAGTTTTAATAACGGTAACGTCCACATGGCACTCATAGCTTTCGCGGTCAAACTCTTACCACATCCTGGAACGCCTGTAATCAATACACCTTTCGGTGAAGGAATATTATATTTTTTAGCAGAAGATGACCAGGAGTTATTTCTTTTTTGGAGCCACTTTTTCAGATTTTCCAGACCTCCGATATCTTCTACACCTAGATCGCTCTGAATAAATTCCAGGATTCCTGTTTTCTTAATAACCTGATTCTTTTCCTCAAAAATAATCTTAAGACTTTCTTTGTCCAGACATCCCCTTGTGACGATGGCTCTTGCAAAAGCATTCTCTGCTTCCTGCAGTGTAAGTCCTCTTGCAGATTTTGCTAACTGCTGCTTTTCTTCCTCATCAAGCAAAACTCGAAGAGAACTGTTCTCAAAAAGCATCTCATCCAGTTTTCCACGAAGCTCATCCTCACTTGGAAGCGGGAAATCAAAGATAGAAATCTCTTTTTGCATATCCTCTGGAATCACTAATCTTGGTGAAATAAAAATAACATTTTTCATGCTTTCTGCGTACTTTAATTCCGGCAGCGCATCTCTGAGTCTTCGAATCACATCAAAATCAATCGGTCTATGATCAATTCCAAAATACACATGGAAATCCTTCAAGATGAACACTGCATTTTCACTGTTTTTGACAATAAAATCAATTGCCTGTGCAGGCGTTGATGTATTATTCCTGACACGCCCCTCCTCATCCTGAAATCCTTTTGACTGGCTCCACTGATAAACCTTACGTATCGTCTTGATCGTCTTTTCATCTGAAACCGTTGCTTTTACAAATTCCACTGCACGTTCTTCTTCCCATGTAGTGATATAAATATATGGAAATCTTGCCCTTAACAGATTTGCCATCTTTTGTACGATCTTTGTATCAAATCCCGCCATAATTTCTGTTCCCCCTGGCTTATATGTTTATATGTGAAATATTTTCTGAAAATCCGCCATCCCATTGACCGTGATCTTTCCATCCTTCGATATGCGGATCTCCATACGGTTTCGTTCTTTTTGAATATCATTCTCAGAGTATCGGTCTGTCAAAAACAGATATCTCTGATTGGATGAACCGACCCAGGGACGTTCAAACTCTCTGAGTTCCTCTATATATGCTCCATCAATCAACAGATCAATCTGTGACAGACACGCCAGGACTGCCTCATCCTCTGTCTGCTGCAGCTGTTCAAATGTATATCCAGTAAATACAATTACGGATAATCCTTCTTTTTTAATTCGACAGATCATTTCAGAAAGCGGCTTTGGCTGTTCAAAAGGCTCTCCCCCTAAAAAGGTCACGCCTTCTAATCCGCGAATCTGTGCCTCCAGAAAAATCCTCTGCAATATGCTCTCTGTATCCATTTGACATCCATCTTCCGGATTCCACGTATCCCTTGCCATGCAGCCTTTACAATGCCGGCTGCAGCCCTGCAGCCAGATACACGCCCGGTGACCAAAACCCTCTGCTGTTGTATGATACAGAATTTTATGTATATTTACAATCATAAATCAAGCATTCTTCCCCGTCTCGGTGTCTCAGGTGACATCTTCTCCACTTTTTCCTTCACATAGATTCTGGATTCCATCTGCACCATAAAATGTGGTTTAATCCCATTGCGGGCAACAAAATCGTCCACTGAACGATAATCTCCCTGTGTATCCCTAAGCTCTACTGCCCGTTTTGCACTTGACAGACTCATGCCCGGCAATGTAAGAAAGTCTTCTTCTCCACACACATTGATATCCAACCGTTCTGCCTTTTCCTGTTTCATCGGTTCCTGTTTGACAGGTTCTTCTGTTTTAACAGCTTCTTCTGTCGGCATGACCTCATCAAAATCCAGCTTTGGCTTGTTCGCCTGTTTTTCTTTCTGCTTTTTCACCCACTGACTTTGCTGTTTCCTCTGTGCAGCATCTACCGTTGTATCTGCCTTCTGTCCCAATCTGGCAAGGACACACTTTTCCACAATCTCCTCACGCAGACGAATCGCGCACACAATGAGACCAATATAAAACAGCTTTTGAATGCCGGAAACAATCGATACAAGCGGTGAATTTAAGAATTCATTATCCAGCATACCTACTGCAAAAAAATGCATAAGGGCATTAATTGCTATATCTGCTGAAAGGATTGCTAAAAACCGTATCCACGCTTTCCTGTCCCTGGATGTAATCGCTGCAATCAGCCATGGAACAGACAGCATCATCGCAAACAAAACATCAACGATCATATCCCCATATAAGAAAGTAGTCACATTCATGCCTAATATCAAGAGTCCATTCCAGAGCACCACCAGATAAACCCAGCCAGAATATATAAAATTCTGCATTTTCGTAATCTTCATTATGCCTTTGCCTCCACTTCTTCGACCACCTGCGTCTCCGCTGCAGTCTCTGTCTCATAATATTCCTCTGTAAATGCAGAATCCGTAATCTGGGCGCGAAGCATTTCCGCAAAAATATCCATATATTTAAGACACTGCTTTCCTTTCACTCCATGAGTCTCCAACTCCATACTGCCATCTGGTTTCAGTTTAATCTGAATACACTTTTTCTCCATATTCCCATTCCCCTCTATTCTGCTAAACTCTAGCGTGTTATATTTTCAATCTGCCAGTCAATCGGCTCCAATCCATGTTCCTGCAAAAATGCATTTGCCTGACTGAAATGTTTACATCCAAAAAATCCTCTGTAAGCCGACAATGGACTTGGATGCGGTGCCTCCAGAATCAGATGCTTCGGATTACGAAGCATTGGCTTTTTCGTCTGTGCCGGTCTTCCCCATAACAAGAAGACAATCGGTCGATCCTGTTCACTCAATACACGGATCGCAGCATCGGTAAATTCCTCCCATCCTATCCCTCTATGGGAATTTGCCTGATGGGCACGTACCGTCAATACCGTATTCAACAGCATGACACCCTGTCTCGCCCATTTCTCCAGATATCCATGATTCGGTATATAACATCCACAATCCTCACGAAGTTCCTGATAGATATTCACAAGAGACGGCGGAATATCTACCTCCGGTTTTACAGAAAAGCAAAGACCATGAGCCTGACCATCTCCGTGATACGGATCCTGCCCCAGAATCACTACTTTTACTTCTGATAAAGGAGTAAAAGCAAATGCATTGAAGATATCATCTGCCGGCGGAAAAATCAGTCGGCTGTTATACTCCTCCAGTACCGTCCTATATAATTTTGCATAATATGGCTTTTTAAACTCAGGACTAAGCGGAGCCAGCCAGTCATTGGATATTGCTGCCACAGATATTTCCTCCTACAGACGTACCGGAACGTCATATTTTCTAAGATACTCTTTTACTTCTCTGATCTCTAACTCTTTAAAATGGAATAACGATGCCGCCAACGCTGCATCTGCCTTTCCATCCGTCAGTGCATCCTTAAAATGCTCCAGGTTTCCTGCGCCGCCAGACGCAATCACTGGAATGGACACATTTTCTGCAATCGTTCTGGTCAACTCGATATCATATCCTGCTTTTGTTCCGTCACAATCCATACTGGTCAAAAGAATCTCACCTGCTCCAAGCTCACAGACTTTCATTGCCCACTCAACCGCATCAATGCCCATATCTACACGACCGCCATTTTTATAAATATTCCATCCGCTGCCATCTGCTCGTTTCTTCGCATCAATCGCAACAACCACACACTGGCTGCCGAATTTATCAGCGGCCTCACTGATCAGTTCCGGACGCATAATCGCTGCTGAATTGACAGAGATCTTATCCGCGCCTTCTCTTAGCAGTACTTTAAAATCATCGACAGTACGAATACCGCCTCCCACTGTAAAAGGGATAAATACTGTCTCAGCTACACGACGTACCATATCAACGACCGTATTTCTTGCATCAGAAGATGCTGTAATATCCAAAAATACAACTTCATCTGCTCCTGCCTTGTCATAAGCTGCAGCAATCTCCACCGGATCACCGGCATCCCGCAGATTTACAAAATTAACACCCTTTACCACACGTCCGTTATTCACATCCAGACATGGTATAATTCTCTTTGTAAACATTCATCCGTCCTCCTACGCAAGCTCTGCAAAATTTTTCAATATCCGAAGTCCTACATCGCTGCTTTTTTCCGGATGAAACTGACAGGCAAATACATTATCTTTTTCAACAGACGCATGAATTCTTGTACTATAATCTGTAACAGCCTTTACGATCTCCTCATCTTCGGCTTTCAAATAATAAGAATGTACAAAATATACATATGGATCAGCTTCCAGTCCGTGGAACAAACGTCCCTGATTTTGTAATTTTAAAGAATTCCAACCCATATGAGGGATTTTCAAACCTTCCTGATCTGGAATCCGCAAAATCTCACCCTTCAAGATTCCAAGTCCTTCTACTCCCGGCGTCTCATCACTTCTTTCAAACAAAAGCTGAAGACCAAGGCAAATTCCCAGAAAAGGTGTTCCTTTATCCACAATTTCATGAATCACCTCAACCAGTCCATATTCTGTCAGGTGATCCATAGCATCACCAAACGCGCCTACACCCGGCAGGATCACTTTATCCGCAGCAAGCAGACGTTCTCTGTCCCGGGTTACACATACTTCCTGACCCAGCTTTAACAAAGCCTTCTCAACACTTCGAATATTTCCAGCATCATAATCGATCATTGCGATCATCGAATTCCTCCTCACCTGTATGCCTATACTGTAAAAAATGCAACAGGATTTTCCTTTATAGAGATTCCTCTCTCTGCAATCTCCGCAGATAACTGCGGAAACTTATCATTCATACGAATATATCTGGACTTTTGATTAAAATACGCCGTTTTTTCAAATGGAAAACGAATGATATCCGGATATTTAAATCCAACACCAAGTTCCAGTACACATAATCTCTGATTTAATGTAAAACCAAGCCAATGCAGATATTTCTCCCAGTTGCTCTGATCTTCATCAGCAACTAAAGGTGCTGTAATCTGTTCAGCTGCAAATCCAGCAGCTTCCAGTCCTGCTCTGTCCTGAAGCGTTACAATAAAATAATCTTTTTTCTTCAAAAGTTCAGCCAATGTCTGATAAAATATCTCCATCTCTCCATGACAGCTTTCACCGATCCCCACAAGAACCAGATTAGCCTCCTGAACCTCTTTTTTTAATTCTTCTAATGTCATACCTTCTATTTTCCTCAATTCTTACAGAATTCTACATATCTTCTTCTGAATTCGTATACTTATTCTTACCTGTCTGTTTAGAATGATACAGTGATACATCCGCTCTCTTCACTGCCTGCAGATAATCTGTATCCTCTTCATGGAAATAAGAACTACCAATTGAAACTGTCACTTTAAATGTAATATCCCCACACTGAAATGACAGTTTTCTGACGCACTGCAGGATCTTTTCTCCTACCTGACGATGATGCATTGAATCAAGGACAGGATATAATAGTAAAAATTCTTCACCGCCCCAACGAATCAGACAATCTGTTTCTCTGATATTTTTCTGAATTTCCTGTGAAATTTTCTTTAAGACAATATCACCTACATCATGACCATAAGTATCATTTACTTTCTTAAAATTATCAATATCAAGCATCATCAATAAAGACGGTGTATTTTCCCTACTAAATTTTTTGAAAGTTTCTCTTAGAATATTATCTCCGCTCTTTCTGATATGCGCACCT
>JAFYTM010000027.1 GCA_017558865.1 Lachnospiraceae bacterium | reverse complement strand
ATTGGTGCCTACGACAGAACACCCAAAATGGAAATGGTGACCATCGTAGACAAAAATGAGTATAAGAAACTGATGGATTATGTTCGGGATATTGATCCGAAGGCTTTTGTGACAGTTTACTCTGTCAGCGACATGCGCTATATGCCTAAAAAGTAAGCGATAAGCGCAAAGAAAATAATTACACTGATACCTGAAAACAGGTATTCCGCAGTTGTGTTCTTCAGCCGCAACTGCGTTTCAATACCATCTCCATTCTTAACGGGTACCCCGGGTCGCTATTTGATCCGGGGTATTCGAGTTTTTACTATCTTTTCAGATGGAAAACATATATAATGAAGCTATGGAAGATGGAAATCGAAAATGAGGAGGTAACATCATGCAATGGGAGAAATTACTTTCAGATCGGCACTATGTTCCGCAAGAAAACATGGACAATGACGGCACGCAAAGTGACTACGATACGATCATATGCAGTACGCTGTTCCGCCGGCTCCAGGATAAAGCACAGGTATTCCCTCTGGATGAAGATGATTATGTTCGGACCCGTCTGACGCATTCTTTGGAAGTATCTGCAATTGGCAAAAAGCTTGGCGAATATGTGTTTCGCAAGCTGAAAGCGAGGGGAGTGGACCCCTGGTTTGAATCCCATACAGAGAAAGACTTTTCGGATGTGTTGCTGTGTGCGGGACTTGTCCACGATATTGGCAACCCACCCTTCGGCCGTTTTGGTGAGTATGCCATCCGGGAGTGGTTCCAGAACCATCTGCATGAGCTGCAGATCGGCGGTGTTCCGGTCAAGAATGTATTGTCGAAGTGGCAGATCGATGATCTGATGCACTTTGAAGGCAATGCTCAATCCTTGCGTCTGTTATCGAAAACTCCTTACCTTGGACGGTATCACGGATTCAATCTGTCTTATAAAATACTGGGTTCCATCATGAAGTATCCCGTCTCCTCACACGAACTGGAAAACAGCATCTACAGGAAGAACGGGTATCATTATTCGGAAGAAGATCTGTTCCGCAATCTGGATCATGAGATGGGCCTCAGTGGTTCCCGGCATCCGTTGTCCTTCTTGCTGGAAGCAGCGGACGACATTGCTTACCGGACCTCCGACCTGGAAGATGCAATGGTCAAAAAGGTCATTACGTATCAGCAGATTCAGGATATCTTCCAACAGCAAAAGGTGCGAAACAAATGCTATGATGCGGATTCCGCTGCCTGTATGGCAAAGCTGTCCGCTTTTTACGCAGATGAGCTGAACAGGAACGGACGCAATCCGGAACTGACTGCAGTACAAAGATGGAGCCAATTCGTTCAGAAAATCATGATCGAGGAAGCAGGGGAGTCTTTTGTCAGACACTACTGCCAGCTCATGAATGGTACATTCACTGGAGATTTGTTTGATGGAACCTTCTCCGGCTATTTAATCGAAGCGATCTCCGGATTGTGTGAAAAGTACATCTATACAAGTTCCGTTAAGACAAAGACTGAACTCTTCGGCAGACGTGTCATCCATTCTCTGCTGGATCAGTTTTTGCCTGCAGCCCTTTTATATGATACCGGCGAGAAAATGACATTCATTGAACGCAGAACTATGGATACGGTATCCGGTTTTTATAAATCCATGTATCATGCGCAAGCGCAGACTGCTTCTGCTGAGGATAAGCTGTACCTGCGTCTTTTGATGATCACGGACTTTATCAGCGGTATGACCGATAATTACGCAAAACGTCTGTATCGGGAATTGAATGTTTAAGTGAAGAATCGTTATTTCTTTCAAAAGTGAATCATTTTGTGTATGGAATATGCGAATTCGTTTATTCACAGATGCAACTTTTTT
>JAFYTM010000026.1 GCA_017558865.1 Lachnospiraceae bacterium | reverse complement strand
TGGTCGGTTTTGTGGCGTATGGGTTAAGTATCTATTTCTATATCTATGCGCAGCGTGATCTCGGAGCAGCCAGAACCAGTGCGTATTATTCGGTGGCACCGTTTGTGGGTGTTTTTCTGTCATTACTCATATTTCGTGAGATACCGGGTATCAATTTCTGGACTGCACTGGTGATTATGGCATGGGGGACATGGCTGGCGTCTGTATAAAAATGTGCAGTATGTATAACAGAAATAACGGCAGGAAAAAATAACATAAATATTAGAAAAACTTGACCAAAATTGTCGTATATTATATACTTATTTGGTATGCGTTAAAAATGAAAGGGGAAAGAAAGAAAATGAATGACAACGATAAAAAGTTTAAACCTTTTATCGCCGCTGACAAAGTAGTTCCGGAGCTTACTCTGACATCCATTTCTCTGGGTATCATTCTGGCTATTATTTTCGGCGGAGCAAATGCGTATCTTGGTCTTCGTGTAGGTATGACCGTATCCGCATCTATTCCGGCAGCTGTTATTTCCATGGGTATCATTCGTGTGATTATGAAAAGAGAATCCATTCTGGAGAATAACATCGTACAGACCATTGGTTCAGCAGGTGAATCACTGGCAGCAGGTGCGATCTTTACGATGCCGGCTCTGTTTATGTGGGCAGCTGAAGAAGGAAGCGCAGCACCATCTCTTCTTGAGATTGCGCTGATCGCTCTTTGCGGTGGTGTCCTTGGTGTACTTTTTATGATTCCGCTTCGTACTGCTCTGATTGTTCAGGAGCATGGTGTACTTCCTTATCCGGAAGGTCAGGCCTGTGCAGAGGTTCTT
This sequence comes from Lachnospiraceae bacterium, assembly GCA_017558865.1. GTDB lineage: Bacteria > Bacillota > Clostridia > Lachnospirales > Lachnospiraceae > Hominiventricola. Next base: position 8,882 of record JAFYTM010000026.1, on the reverse strand, counting down.
CTGGCTGGCGAGGAAGGCGGAGACAAATCCAAAACCGTATTTGCCGGTCTTGGTATTGCAGCAGTTTATAAATTTATCACAGATGGTCTGAAACTGTTCCCAAGCGAAGTAGACTGGGAGATCACTGCTTACAGAGGATCCGGTATTGGTGCAGATGTACTTCCTGCATTGGCTGGTGTTGGTTATATCTGTGGTCCGAAGGTGTCTTCTTATCTGTTGGCAGGTGGTACCGTAGGCTGGTTTGTGATCATGCCTCTGATCGCGTTGTTCGGCGGTGAGATGATCATGTATCCGGGAACTGACCCGATCAGCACGATGGGACCGTGGGACATCTGGGATAACTATATTCGTTATGTAGGTGCCGGTGCGGTTGCGGCAGGCGGTATCTTAAGTCTGATCAAATCTCTTCCGATGATTATCCGTACGTTCCGTGATGCGATGAAGGGATTGAAAAAAGGCAGTGGCGTACAGTCCAGTGAGAGAACGGCACAGGATCTGCCGATGACCGTTGTTGTGGGCGGTATTGTGGCAGTGGCAGTAGCGATCTGGTTGATTCCGGCAATTCCGGTCAATCTGTTCAGTGCGTTTATTATTGTAATCTTTGGTTTCTTCTTCGCAACGGTATCTTCCCGTATGGTAGGTATTGTTGGAAGCAGTAATAACCCGGTATCCGGTATGGCGATCGCAACGCTGCTGATATCCACACTGCTTCTGAAAGCGACTGGAAACACCGGTATGGCAGGTATGACTGCGGCGATTACGATTGGTTCTGTTATCTGTATCGTTGCAGCGATGTCCGGCGATACTTCTCAGGACTTAAAGACCGGTTATCTGCTTGGTTCTACTCCGAAAAATCAGCAGATTGGTGAGCTGATCGGTGCAGTTGCTTCTGCAATTGCAATTGGTGGTATTCTGTATCTTCTGAATGCTGCATGGGGCTATGGTTCTACAGAACTTCCGGCACCTCAGGCAACTCTGATGAAGATGGTAGTAGAAGGTGTTATGGGAAGTAACCTTCCATGGACTCTGGTAATCTGCGGTGCAGGTATTGCGATTGTCGTTGAAATCCTTGGAATTCCGGTACTTCCATTTGCAGTAGGTCTGTATCTGCCGATTCATCTGTCTACTCCAATTATGGCAGGTGGTCTGTTAAGATGGTGGTTTGAGAGAAGAAAATACAATTCCGAGAAAGAAAAGAAAGATGTTGTGGAAGATGGTATCCTCTATACTTCCGGTTTGATTGCGGGTGAAGGTCTGGTAGGTATCCTGCTGGCTGTATGTGCAATTATTCCAATGGGAGAGGGAAGCTTTGGAGATTTCCTGGCTGGCGTACTTCCGTTCAATCTGGGTAATATCGGCGGTCTTGTATTCTTCGCACTGCTTCTGCTTAGTATCTGTAAGTTCAGTATCTGGAAGAAGAGATAGTAAGATGAGTAAAAAGAGTGAGAATTTCCTGGATTTTGTTCCGAAGAAAAATCCGGAATTTGAGTGGAAACTCAAAGAGGATGGCTGTGTAGAGATTGCGATGCCGAACAGAGGTTTCTTCAATCGTCTGGCACAGATTATCTGGAAACGACCGAAGGTCAGTTATATTTCATTGGATGAGTTTGGAAGCTTTATCTGGAATCAGATTGATGGAGAACGTACCGTTCTGGATATTTCCGTTCCGGTAAAAGAACATTTTGGTGAGAAAGCAGAGCCTCTTTTGGAGCGTCTGTGTACTTTTGTAAAAACGCTGTCAAACTGGAAATTCGTTATTTTTTTGAAAATGAAATAAAGGCTAATGGATAAAATGATGAGAGCATAGATCTGGACAGGATTCAGAGATATGCTCTCATTTTTCTTTTCTAATACAGGTGTTTGTGGTAAAATAACGGTAGTTAAAAGCATGTACATCATGCGGAAGGAGGCGGACTTATGAGTAAACGCATTATTACAATCAGTCGTGAATTTGGCAGTGGTGGAAGAGCGATTGGAAAACAGGTGGCGGAAAGACTTGGTATTGCTTATTATGATAAAGAGTTGATTGAAAAAATCGCAGAAGGAACCGGATTTTCGAAAGAGTTTATTCAGGAATATGGAGAGCATGCACCAGGAAAAAATATTTTTTCCTATTCTTTTCTGGGAAGGACAGCGTCAGGAATGTCCATGCAGGATTATATCTGGACAGAACAGAAGAAAATTATCAAAGAACTGGCTGACAAGGAACCGTGTGTGATCGTAGGTCGTTGTGCGGATTATATTTTACGCAGACGTGAGGATTGTCTTCATGTATTTGTACATGCAGCAATGGATAAGAAAGTAGAACGTATCGTAAGTCTCTATGGTGAGACGGTCGATAAACCGGAAAAGAAGCTGCGTGATATTGATAAGAAGAGAAGTGTGAATTATCAGTATTATACGGATCGGGAATGGGGACAGTCTCAGAACTACCATCTTTGTCTGGATAGTGGTGTGTTTGGCATTGAAAAATGTGTAGATTTGATTGTGGATCTTGCAGGAAAATAAGAATGTATACATAAGAAAACGCGTCGCTGAGGAATATCAGCGGCGCATTTTTTGTCGGATTATCAGGATTCAAATACAAGTTTTTTGAATACATCTCCACGTTCTTCAAAATTTTTAAAGATACCATAGCTTGCGGCTGCCGGTGAAAGAACACAGGCGGTACCTGGAATGGTCAATTCCTTTGCTTTTTGAACGGCTTCTTCCAGTGTGTCGACCAGAACCAGACGTTCCGGCTGAGCAAAATCTGGATAGTTCTGTTGAATTTCATCAAAGATGCGTTTGCCAGTTGCTGCCATCAGGATGATGTGCGGTACGGAATCAGTGGAGAGAAAACGGATCAAATCATCATATTCAATTCCCCGATCCATTCCGCCGATCAGGATGCTTCCTACAGAAGGGATGCTTTTTAATGCCTGAATCGTTGTTTCGCAGATGGTGGAGATCGAGTCATCGTAGTAGCGAACTCCGTCTTTTGTGCCGATCAGATTCAGACGATGAGGCAATGGGTGATAGGTACGGAGTGCAGTGTCGAATTCTTCGTCTGATAAGCCAAGCGTACGGCAGATTGCATAGTCAAAAGCAATGTCGATATGGTTATGATGTCCAAGCAGGTGGATATCGTTTGCCGGAATCTGGTAATTATATGGACCAAAATGGACGCATAATCCGTCCAGACAGATATCGGATATATTCTGCTGATCGGATACGGAGTAAATCTGTGACTGACAGGTATCAGTATCCGGGAGTACTTCCTGACCGCAGAAAAGAAGGTCTTCCGGTCTTTGATGAAGATAAATCTGCTGTTTGGAGTGTACATAACGTTCCATCGTTCCGTAATGATCCAGATGCTCTTCGTGGATGTTCAGAAGGACTGCCAGATGTGGGGATACATGGATGTATTCCAATTGATGGCAGGAGAGTTCACACACCAACAATGTCTCTGTACCAATATCCTCCAAGATATCAAATGCCGGGATGCCGATATTGCCGGCAAGAACGACATCACGCTGATTTTCTTTCAGGATATGATAGAGAAGTGTCGTGACAGTGCTTTTTCCTTTGGTTCCGGTAATGCCGATGATGCGGTCACGATATGCAGTGAAGAATACCTCCATCTGGGAAGTAAACTGGCATTGATAATATTCCGGATCTTTCGGGAGAACAACTCCCGGACTTTTGAATACCAAATCATAATCATCCATGGTATCCATGTAGGCTGGTCCTGAGATGACCTTTATGGAAGTGTCTTCTGGTGAAGCACCTGCCTGATCGGCAATCGTGACAGAAGCCGCACTTCCTACCTGTCTGATACGGCGAAGTGTGGATTGTCCTTCGCGTCCAAAGCCAAGGATGAGGATATCTTTTCCTTTGATCAGCTCTTGCAGAATGTTCAGCATGGCAGTGTTCCTCCATAGCATTCTTCTTTTAAAATCGTTAAAAATTCTGCTGGAAGCAGATGGTTCTCATCATAATGGATGTCATAGTCATGACAGTGTGCAAGGGACAGTTCATAGATGGACTGTTCTTTGTACCAGGAGAACAGAAGCGGAAGTGCTTCGCCATCCTGTTCCATGCGTTCGATGGTCTGGCAGATCGCAGCGTTGACTTCGTCACGGCTGCCGACACATTCAAATGGTTTTTCGTCCTGCAGACCTGTCAGTTTTTCGAAATCATTCTGCATAGACGGGTCATTTAACATATCGGTTCCGAAAATCTCCACCAGACGTGTATGACTTAAAAATGGTGAAAGAATCAGGAATACGAACAGGCATTTTGGACAGTGACCGCACCAGATATCCTGCTTGCTTCCAACATTGCAGCTTCGGAAAATGTCGTGGTAAGCAGCTGCACCGGCAAAATATTTTGCGATCTGGAATTCAGATAAAGGACGAAGCATACTGAAATAATGAATGCCGCTTCTGATAAATTCCTTTTCATAGTTATGGAAATCCTGTTCAAATTTGAAGCTCTTGGAATACTGGTGGTTTACCATACTTCCGGCAACGGTGCTTTCATTGGCACTGGATTCGTTGGAAAGGGCAATGTATTTCAGTCCGTGAAGGTATGCAGTGATCAGTGAAGAAAAAGCGACCAGTGCAGAGAATGGAGTGTGGCCATTCAGATATCCTTCTTTATTTAGCTGGATCATCCGTGCATCCAAGGTTCGTCTGGCGTGTATACTGTCGTCCATAGAGAGCCTTGCTGCCTTGACAGTTTCTAATGTGGCACCTCTTGGATTGATGATGTAGGTTTTTAAGGTGTGGCTGCTTTTTTTCAGCATCTCAATGGTACAGGCAGAGTCTTTTCCGCCGCCGATTGGAATCAGGCAGCCTTCTTTTGCAGGACAGGGAATGTCCTGACCGGCAAATGAAGCGGCAGAAGAAGTCAGCTCCATGAAATATTCCGGATTGGCTTCGATGCCATTGGTATAAAAGAACTCTCCGAGTCCCAGATAATACAGATCCTTCCACCAGCGAATCTGTGCATCGGATAATGCTCCGGCAGTCACAATGACTTTTGGCGGACAGGCGATCTTCCAGTAGCTGATCAACTCCACCATGCCAAGACCAAACAACATTTTTTGAAGTGTACGGTTCTCTTCTGCATGGAGGGGAGAAGGATCTTTTTTCGGGAAACGCCAGGTCGGATCAAAAGCGGACAGACCGGGAATCTCAAAATGATAGGTGATCTGGAGTTCTTCGGGAGTATCCAGAATTGTATAATTTTTATAATAGAAGACCGGAAAGGTCTTTCTGCAGGTTTCATATGTTTTCATATATTTAAACCCCTTTGGTTGTATTTCGTTAAAATCATTCTATCACAGAAAATGAGGGGAAGCAATGCCCCTCATTTTTATTCCTCGACTGGAGTTGTGGGTACGACTGGAGTGATGTCATTGCAGCAGCAGGAAGTATTGCTGCAGTCATTTTTCAGATATTCTTCGCAGAGCGGAGGTCCCAGTTCCAGCGGTTTGATATTCAGTTCCAGCAGGTCGCCGTTGACAAAATTCAGGCAGAGACTGTCGTCCTGCGGCATCAGGCTTCCTTTTGGCACCTGGACTTTTCCTTGATGTGGAACCTGATACTGGGAGAAATAGACGCTTCCGATAACCAGAGTCAGTCCTACTGTGATTCGGCTGTTCGGGATATCCAGATTCAGGACTTTTGGATAGGCAGTGGCAACCAGACCCTGTGCCAGAAAATGGTTGGTGGAAGTAAAGCCGATATAAGTGATCAAAGGAGTGGCAGTAGTGACTCCGTCCGTGGTAGTCAGTGTGACGGTATTCCCGTAAGGAGTAAACAGCTCCAGGGTAACGGAGCTTGGATTGGTGTCTTCATCATAATTGGGATCAGTTGCCGGAGGAAGGTATGTGAATGTGCCGACAAAGTTTCCAAGTAACTGACCGGAACAGTTGTATAACTGGATCAGCATTGTAACAGCAATGTTCTGCAGTGTGATTTCTGTACAGTTCGGACGTCCATTGATTCCGGTAATGGTCGAGTCCGCAAAGCTGATATCCAGGATCTGGACAAATGCTTTATCTGCATTGGTGAGTGTGGGGAATGTAGCATCGTCAACTGTGAGTGTTTGGCAGATATTGATACCGATTTCATCATAGATCAGGGGCGCATACAGAGTCAGAAGATTCGGGTCACCGCATAAAGGAGAAGTACATACATCCACACATGGAAGGTCTTGCGTACAAGGTTTGCCCTGTGCACAATATTTTGGCATAAGGTTGGCTCCTTTCTGAAAATATGGTTCCATATAGATTATGTGTGAATTACATTTTTGTCCGTGGAGATTCATATAATAGGAAAAAACAGTGAGGGTATTGTGAGCTATCTATTTGATCTGGAACAGCAGCAGAAGCTGGTTTTGTACACGGAAAGAAATCGGATCATGGAGGTACGGCTTCCGCTTAGGAAGGGCGGGGAATATATTTTCAGGGAGGGATATCTTTCGGATCTGTCGGCTGCCTGGTATAAAGGGCAGATTCGGATGGTATGGCATTCCCTGGAGCATAACATCATTCTGTCGGGAACGGAACCAGATGGTGACAGAGTGATTTTAAGTGATGCTATGAACATCCGTCAGTATGGAGGACTTGTATTATTTGTAAGAGAGGAACGGTTGTATTTATTTTATTCTGCACTTGACCCGGTGTCACAGAACTGGCAGGCCTATGTGCAGTGTCTGGAAGAAATACAGACAGAGGCGGAGCGGATTCCCGGGACCTGGAACCGCAGACCCAGGATACAAGTTTATCTCCTGAATGGGCAGTGTCTTCTGGATGTGGGAATACACGGAATGCATCAGATACATATCTGGGATGAACAGTTTTCATTATATGAAGAACAGATTACAGAACCGGTGAAAAAGCTTCTGCAGGAAAAGGAAGCTCAGCTTCAATATGTAAGTAGACAGTATGAAGAACTGCGGAAGATTGCAATAGAACTTCAGGAAGATGGAAAGAAAATGAGGGAATATATCCAGAACCGGCAAAATGGACACCGCTCAAAGAACGATGTCCATAAAGTGAACTAATATAATTTTTTCGCATGTACAACGAAACGGCTGTCTCCATTGTTGGTACAGGTGGAGAGTGTAATGACAGAATCTTCTATACTTACATTCACGCCTGTATCAAAGGCAGATGCAGATTTGATACTGTCTAAAAATTCTGCATAAGTATCATTTGCTTTATAGCCGATCGTATAGACTTTATTGCCTGGCTCTTCCGGATTCGTCTCATGGCAGGAGAAGATCTGATAGCAGTGGGAACCGTCAGCCAGGTCAATGTAGATATATGGATGTGCTTTCAGGTAGCTTTCTGTTGTGTAGTTCTTTAACTGAGCGAACATGGAACCATCTTTCATGTTATGACCGTAGATGATGGTATGAAGATCGCTGAAAGCAGAATCGTTCAGGGCTTCGATAAAGATGCTGCCTGATTTGTTCGTCTCCTTACGGAAGGTATGGGTCAGATAGAAAGAGTTGTCTTTCGTATGGACCATCGGATAGCTGAGTACAGTTCCAGGAATCTCGATCCAGCCTACCGTATCAGAGTTCATTTTTTTCAGGGAAGACAGATCAATACGGGTCATCGGAATCAGCTCCTGGATCTTCTCCTGTTCAGAGCCTTCCCCTTCATTCTCTTCTTCGTACTTTTCGATACGTTCCAATATCTTCTCAGGAGCGGTCGGTTCTTCAAGAACATATTGTTCTTTTAATTGTTCGTATTCTTTTTCTCCTGATTTATATCCGAGCAGAATGGAACTCAGTTTAAAGATACTGAACAGAAGAATTCCAATAAAGAAACCGAGCAGCATTCCTTTTAACAGATACTGTATCATTCGTTTGCGTCTGATCTCCGGAGTGATGCGTCTGCGTTTTCTGTTGGAAGTGGTGTTTTTTGCCGTCTGCTGTCTGGAACGGCTGTTGTTTTTTTTCTTTTGCTTTGCCATATATGTATCCTCACGATATTTTATCAATACTGTATCCTATTCTAACAGATTTTGTTGATAAATACCAGAAGAATACGGAAAAACACCTACACAAAATGAAAAGCTGTGTTATACTGAGAAAATGTTGAAAAACGTGAGAGGTGGAGCATAATGATAGAAATAGATGAACAAATATATGAAGGAAGACCGGAAAATCCAGCGGGAAGACTGGAAAAAGAGATGCGGGTATACGATCTTTTGGACAGTCTGAAGATTGCTTATCAGCGTGTGGATCATGGTGTGGCGATGACGATAGAGGATTGTCAGGGAGTGGATCAGCTTCTGGGAATCGATATCTGTAAGAATCTGTTTTTGACAAACAGTCAGAAGACCAGATTTTATCTTTTGTTGATGCCGGGAAACAAGAGGTTTGTGACAAAAGAATTTTGTAAGCAGATTAAGTCTCCCAGACTGTCCTTTGGAAGTGCGGAGCTGATGGAGGAGCTTCTGGATCTGACGCCAGGATCGGTCAGCATCATGGGACTGATGAATGATACGGACAACAGAGTGCAGCTGGTGATCGATCAGGATGTGTATAGAGAAGATACTTTCGGATGTCATCCGTGTATCAATACAACCAGCCTGAAGATGAAAGCATCGGATGTATGGGAAAAGTTTCTTCCGGCGGTACATCATGAGCCGATGTTTGTGGATTTGAAAGGAGAATGAATCATGCGTGAAATACATGTAAACCAGATCACAGACGTCATTGAACGGCTGTGTATTGAGGCAAATACTCATCTGCCTCAGGATGTAAAGTGTGCGCTCCGGGATGCTCGTGCCTGTGAGGACGGAGAGATTGCGAAGGGTGTTCTGGATAAAATTATCGAGAATTTTGAGATCGCAGACAGTGAAGAGGTGCCGGTC
>JAFYTM010000025.1 GCA_017558865.1 Lachnospiraceae bacterium | reverse complement strand
TAATGACAGAAAAATTTTTTATATGTGGTTAGGTATAAAATAAACCAACTTTGTTGCTATAGGAATAACTGAAGATAACCCATTATAACCAATTGACAAAATGGTTATAATGGGTTATGTTATTGATACAGTAATTATCTTGAAGACACATATAGAAATGGAGGTGCAGACAATGTCAGTAAATATCCATAGAATTGCAGAGCTGGAAGAAATGATTGCAGCATTACCACAGGGCAATGTTACCTATAAGAAGATCAATGGCAAAGAGCAGCCCTATCTTCAGTGGACTGAAAAGGGAAAAACCAAGAGTAAATATATAAAGGTTGCCGAGCGTGAAACGGTAATCTCACAAGTATGCCTTCGACGAAAACTGCAAGAGGAGCTCAAGGTCCTAAAAACACAAACTACTGTACCTACAGCGAAAGCCCAGAAAGTTTCTTTTGAAATGAATGTTGTTACAGGCAGTGATCTTTACAGCATGACTGATGGCGTTCGCACCTGGAAAAAAAGAGATTGCTTTGACCAACTGCAGAAATACATCAATGGATCCGGATATGATCGTGTCTGCTTGGTTTATGGTCTTCGTCGCACAGGTAAGACCACCATGCTCCGCCAGGCTCTATATGAAATGAGTGAAGAGCAGTTCGAAAAAGCGGTCTATATAAAAGCTAGAAGTGTTGACACTATGGCCGCAATGAACCGGGACCTCAAAAAGCTCCAGGAATTAGGTTATAAATATATCTTCATTGATGAAGTGACGCTGATGCCTGATTTCATTGATTCTGCCGCACTGTTTTCTGATATCTATGCATCCATGGGAATGAAGATTGTTCTGTCCGGAACGGATTCTCTGGGGTTCTGGTTTGCACTACGCCAAGAGCTTTATGATCGGGCTGTAACAATCCACACTACGTTTATTCCCTACCGTGAGCATAGTAGATTGCTGGGTATTAACAGCATCGATGAGTATATTCGTTACGGAGGAACTCTCCGTGCGGGAGAGCTTGCTTTTGATGACGAAGATGTAAATGCAGATGATGCATCCTTCCGGGACGACGAAACCACTCGCCGCTATATTGATACTGCAATCTGTAAGAACATTCAGCACTCTTTGGACTGCTGCAAAGATGGGAAATATTACAGACACCTGCAGTCTCTTTACGATGCTGGTGAGCTGACAAATGCGATCAATCGCATCATCGAAGATATGTCCCATCGCTTTGTGCTACGTACTTTGATGAAGAAGTTTGAGTCTCGTGATTTGGGATCTGCGGCACAGCTTATGCGGAAGGAAACGAATCCGGATAGAAAATCCGAAGTTTTGGATAGGATCGACAAAACTGCGGTAACAAAAAGATTGATGGAAATTCTGGACATTCGCGATCAGGAAAATCGTGCAATCGGTATTACGCCAACGCACATCCGTGAGATCAAAGAATATTTGCGTGCTCTGGATTTAATTGTAGATAGTCCTATAGAGACAGCAGACAAAGAGGCAGAACCCTTGGAGGGTGTTCTGTTTGCACAGCCCGGAATGCGCTATTGCCAGGCACAAGCTCTGATCTATTCTCTGCGGAAGGATCCAGTGTTTGCAGAACTTAGTGAGGCCGAGAAGAATATGGTTTGCGAGCGCATACTGGAAGATGTTCGTGGCCGAATGATGGAAGAGATTGTTCTGTTGGAAACTACGAAGGCATATGGCAG
>JAFYTM010000024.1 GCA_017558865.1 Lachnospiraceae bacterium | reverse complement strand
TTTTTCTTTGATTTTTCCAACTGCAATGATCGTAATTTTCATAAAATCTCTCCTGTCTCATTGATTATAGCATAGTTTTACGTTATAATATAGCAGATTTTAACTGCCGACTGATTAGGTCTGGAGTTTAGCGTATAAAACAAAAGAAAAAGGAGGAATCACCTATGCCTTGGTGTCCTGTATGCAAAAATGAATATGTAGAAGGAAAAACACATTGTCCGGATTGTGATGTTGATCTGGTAGAGAAACTGGTAGAAGAGAAAGAAGAATCAGCATTTGCTCATAAGATATCTATGCTGACCGAAGAAGAACAGATCGAGATGGCTGAGATCGCTGCCCGCAGAGCAGCGGCTGCTCATATGAATACTTATGTATCTGCAAAAAGTCGTCTTGCAGAAACGAAATCTTCCGCCTGGGCATTTCTTGCTATTGGCGCGATTGGTTCTGGCATTATGCTGCTGGCATTTATCGGTGTGCTGGAATTGCCATTCCATACGTTTGCAATGGTCATTATGGAAGTGATGTTTGCAGGTTTTCTGATCGTTGCAGCCATGTCCTTTAAAAACATGAATAAGATGATGTCGGAGGTTTCTTCTGAAGAAGATCTGGCAGAACGCATCAAGGTATGGGCTAAGGATACCCTGAAGGTTGATGAACTGGTATCTGATCTGGATGCTGATACTACCGAGGAGATGAAATACTTCATGGTATCTGAAGTGATCCGCGAAAAGCTCATGGTTGCTTTCCCGGAAGTAGATGATGCTTATGCAGAAGAATTAACTGAAAATTTCTATAATGAACTGTTTTCATAAGGAATACTCATGAATTATCATTATTATATGTTCTATAAGCCATTCGGCTGTGTCACTGCCCATCGGGACGACCGTTTTCCGGTGGTGATGGATTATTTTTCTCACTTACACAATAAAAAGCTCTCTCCGGTCGGCCGCCTCGACCGGGAGACGGAAGGACTTCTTTTGATCACAGATGATGGAGTGTGGAATCAGCGTATGATTCACCCTGCCTATCTTGTACCTAAAACTTATGATTTCTTGGCACTGGGGACATTGGATGAAGAAAAATTAAAGCGACTCTCCGAAGGTATTGTACTGATCGGTGCAGACCGCCCCACAACCGGTGCGGATGTCATCATTACCGGACAGTCTGTTTTATCAGAGGTGCGTCCTGACCTTCATCCGGATATGCAGGAAAAATTAAAACATAATCTTCCGAATCATCCAGTCGTAAGCGGACAGATCACAATCACAGAAGGAAAGAAACGCCAGATTAGACGGATGTTGAAAGCAGTTGGCTGCAGCGTTATCTTTTTGAAACGTATCTCAATCGGTGAGATCGTTCTGGATGAGGGATTAAAACCGGGAGAATTTAAGGAGATATCGTAAATTCTCCCGTCTGTACTCCATCAGCTTCTTATTTTGTTCCGAAAATTCGATCTCCGCAATCACCAAGCCCAGGACATATATACCCCTTCTCGTTAAGCTCCCGATCCAAGTTCCCGACAAAAATTTTCACATCCGGATGAGTGTCGTGAAGTTTTTCAAGACCTTCCGGTGCTGCGACGATACACAGGAAAGAAATATCTTTGCCTCCATGCTGTTTGATAAAATTGATAGCTTCAACAGCAGAACCGCCGGTTGCCAACATTGGATCTACTACATAAATACGACGCTGCTCAATGAACAGTGGAAGTTTGCAGAAGTATTCATGTGGTTCCAGAGTTTCTTCATCACGATACATACCAATATGCCCTACTTTAGCTGCCGGCATCAGCTTAAGAAGACCGCCAACCATACCAAGTCCTGCCCTCAGAATCGGAACAACGGCAGGTTTTTTACCTGTAATAAACGGACACATTGCCGTTTCGATTGGTGTTTCGATCTCCAGATCTTCCAATGCTAAATCTTTGAGAGCTTCATAACCGATCATCATAGAGATTTCTTCAATGATTGTACGGAATTCATTGGTTCCGGTTGTTTTCTGTCTGATAATGGAAAGCTTGTGCTTGATCAATGGATGATCACAGATTGTTATATTTTCGATACCCTTATACATAGGGAAACTCCTTTCAAAAATTATGGTAATCGTCACCAGATTAAATAAGTTCGGCCAACAGGGATGAGAATTCCATATCAGCCGAACTGTCTTTTTGTCTTTGCAGGCTTATTTTATTTATTGCTCAGATACTCATGAATACCTTTTGCTGCTGCCTTACCAGCACCCATAGCCAGGATAACGGTAGCTGCACCAGTTACAGCATCTCCACCAGCGAATACGCCTTCTTTGGAGGTAGCACCGGTATCTTCAGTAGCTACGATACACTGTCTCTTATTGACTTCCAGTCCCTTAGTGGTGGAGGAAATCAATGGGTTCGGAGAGGTTCCCAGAGACATAACTACAGTATCACACTCGATCACGAACTCAGAACCTGGTACTTCTACCGGACGGCGTCTTCCGGATGCATCCGGCTCACCCAGTTCCATCTTGATACATTTAATACCAGTTACCCAGTCGTTCTCATCAGCGATGATCTCTACTGGATTGGTCAGGACATCAAAGATGATGCCTTCTTCTTTTGCATGATGAACTTCTTCTGCTCTTGCCGGAAGCTCAGACTCGCTACGTCTGTATACGATGTGGGTCTCTGCTCCAAGACGAAGTGCAGTACGAGCAGCATCCATTGCTACGTTACCGCCGCCGACTACGACAACTTTCCTGCCGAGTACAATCGGAGTATCATAGTTCTCATCAAATGCTTTCATCAGGTTGTTTCTGGTCAGGTACTCATTAGCGGAAAGGACGCCACATGCGGTCTCACCCGGGATGCCCATGAATTTTGGAAGACCAGCACCGGAACCAATGAATACTGCATCAAATCCTTCATCCTCGATCAGCTCATCAATCTTAACGGTCTTACCGATGATAACGTCAGTCTCAATCTTAACACCAAGTGCTTTTACGTTCTCAACTTCTGGTCCTACTACTGCATCTTTTGGAAGACGGAACTCCGGAATACCATATACAAGAACACCGCCTGCTTTATGTAAAGCCTCAAAGATGGTTACATCATAACCTAATTTTGCAAGGTCACCAGCACAGGTCAGACCGGAAGGACCGGAACCGATCACTGCTACTTTTTTGCCGTTTTTCTCTGCTGGTGCTTCTGGTTTGATACCATTCTCACGAGCCCAGTCAGCTACGAAACGCTCCAGTTTACCGATAGAAATCGGGTCACCTTTGATACCACGGATACATTTTCCTTCACACTGGCTTTCCTGCGGACATACACGGCCACATACTGCCGGAAGTGCGGAAGATTTACTGATGATCTGGAATGCTTCTTCAAATTTTTCTTCTTTTACTGCAGCGATAAAACCAGGAATATCGATGGATACCGGACATCCCTGAACACACTTTGCATTCTTACAGGTAATACAACGCTGTGCTTCTTCTACTGCTTCTTCTTTATTATAACCATAGCAAACTTCTTCGAAGTTCGTTGCACGAACCTTAGGATCCTGCTCTCTAACAGGTACTCTCTTTAATACATCTGCCATTATTTGTCACCTCCGCAATTTCCGCAGCCGCCATGATGGGTCTCGCCTTCTTTATATTTCAAAAGACGTCTTCCTTCTTCGGTCTTATACATTGCTGCTCTCTTCATAGCCTGATCAAAGTCAATCTTGTGTCCATCGAACTCTGGTCCGTCTACACATGCGAATTTTACTTCATCGCCTACCATAACACGACATGCACCGCACATACCGGTACCGTCTACCATGATCGGGTTCATGCTGACAATGGTCGGAATACCAAGCTTCTTGGTAGTCAGACATGCAAATTTCATCATGATCATTGGTCCGATAGCAACACACAGATCATACTCATGACCTTCTGCTACCAATTTCTCCAGCATAGCAGTACCTACACCGTGGAAACCATAGCTTCCGTCGTCTGTACACATATACAGATTACCAACTTTGCTCATCTCCTCTTCCAGAATCAGAAGATCTTTGGTTCTTGCACCGATGATGATATCACACTCAATACCATGCTCATGCATCCACTTAGCCTGTGGATATACAGGAGCGGTACCTACACCACCTGCAATAAACACAACTCTTTTTTTCTTAACTTCTTCGAAATCATCGGTAACCAGTTCAGAAGGACGTCCCAGCGGTCCAACGAAATCTGCGATTTCGTCACCTGCTTTTAATTTTAATAACTTGTTGGTAGATACACCAATTGGCTGGAATACGATCGTAACAGTTCCTGCCTCTCTGTCATAATCACAGATCGTTAACGGGATACGCTCAGCGGTCTCATCCAGTCTTACAATGATAAACTGTCCCGGTTCACAGGATTTCGCTACACGCGGAGCGAGAATGACCTGCTTGTAGACATTTGCAGAGAGCTGCTCTGCTTCTAAAATCTTGAACATATACTTCCTCCTAAATTATATTGTAATTCGTACTGACTACAACTCATTACTTTAATGATAATCCAAAATCCAGTATATTTCAACAAAAAAATACAGAATTTATTGTATATTGTATATTGCTTCTACAATACCGCTTATGCCTCCTTCTTCATCTACGGCCACTGCCTGAAGTACAGTCAGTCCAAATGGAATTTCTATGGAACCTCTGTACAGTCTTGTATTTGGTCCAGGTTCTTCCCCATTTGTCGTATAATAGATTTTACAGTCCGGCTCTGCCGTGATCGTTACCCGGAAACTTTGTGTATAGGTTCCTCCAGCCATGCTGAATACAGGTTCTGCAGGATAATCAAATACAACTTCGTATGTTCCATCAGCTTCTTCGCTTGATGTTCCGTCAAAACGGATAAAAACAGCCCGGATAATAGTAAGGCCTTCATTGATCTGTATGGGACTTCGATATATGGGACTTCGTTCATCAGGGGTTGTCCCATCTGTTGTATAATAGATCGTTCCATTGTTGTGTTCCGCATGGGAGATCGCAACCTCTGTCGAGTAATCATACATTCCAGGTGTAATACTGAATGTTGGTTTTTCAAGAAGTGACAGAAACTGCATGTCGCTTGTGACAGATTCTGTCATTCGGACAGAATCATATGTCATCCTGAAGACTGAAAAACCAAGCAGGATCAGGGCTATTCCGGCAATCCAGTATTTTCGGCAGTAAGATCTGACCGAAGTGACCGGCACATGGTCTTCTGTTGTTGATATAAGAAAATCCCGGGATTTTTCCTCTGTTTCAATGGTAATATCATCTACTGGATTATAGTCCGGAACCATTTGAATGGCAGCACCGCAGTTTTCACAGTATATCTTCCCTTCCGGAATTTCAGCTTTACATTTTTGACATTTCATGAAAGACGCAGATTCCTTTCCACTCGTTATACATATTCATCTACATATTGTTCAAATTCTTCCATCGACATCAGTACCTTACGGGGTTTTGTTCCTTCTTCTTCCCCAACGACACCCGCATCTGCCAGCTGATCCATAATTCTTGCAGCCCGGTTAAAACCAATCTTAAACCATCTCTGGAGCATTCCGATCGAAGCTTTGTCTTTTTCAATAATAAACTTTCCAGCTTCGGCAAAGAGAACATCTCTGTCACTTCCGCCGCCACTTCCGCTGTCTGCCGAGACAGCAGCACTTTCGATGGCTGTCTGCATCTGCTTCATCTGCTCTGCCAGTGCAGCATTATTTTCCATAACTGCCGCTTTCTGTTCTGATAAAAACTCTACCACTGCTGCCACTTCCTGGTCAGACACAAACGCACCCTGTACACGGAGCGGCTTTGGTATACCATACGGTGAAAACAGCATATCCCCTTTTCCAAGCAGTTTTTCTGCTCCATTCATATCCAGAATCGTTCTGGAATCCACACCGGAGGAAACGGCAAATGCGATTCGGGAAGGCATATTGGCTTTAATAAGACCTGTAATGACATTCACAGATGGTCTCTGTGTAGCGATGATCAGATGGATACCTGCTGCACGCGCCAGCTGTGCCAGACGACAGATAGCATCCTCTACTTCGCCCGGAGATACCATCATAAGGTCAGCCAACTCGTCCACGATGATCACGATCTGCGGCATCCGCTCCGGTTTGTGGTCATCTTCAATTGCTGCAATCGAATCAATCTTACTGTTGTAGCCTTCGATATTTCTCACATTCAGCTCGGAGAATTTATTGTATCTTCCCATCATCTCCTGCACAGCCCAGTTCAGTGCACCGGATGCTTTTTTCGGATCTGTCACAACAGGAATCAGAAGATGCGGAATGCCATTGTACGCACTCAGCTCCACAACCTTCGGGTCGATCATGATCAGCTTTACTTCATCCGGTTTTGCCTTATACAAAATACCCATGATCAGTGTATTGATACATACAGACTTACCGGAACCGGTCGCACCTGCGATCAAAAGATGCGGCATCTTCGCAATATCAGTCACCATGATATTACCGCCGATGTCTTTGCCGACCGCAAAAGCGATTCTGGATGAATGCCCCTGAAATTCTTTTGCTTCCAGAAGTTCTCTTAACATAACCATCGAGTTCTCTTTGTTTGGAACTTCGATACCAACTGCTGCTTTTCCCGGAATCGGTGCTTCCATACGAATATCCGGTACAGCAAGATTCAGCTTGATATCATCAGCGAGGGCGATGATCTTGCTGACCTTTACTCCCTGAGCCGGCTGTACCTCAAATCTGGTTACAGAAGGTCCCTGACTGGCATCTACGACAGTTGCATTAACTCCAAAATCTTCCATAATCTGCTGAAGATGACGAGCTGTCTCCTGCAGCTGGGTAGACGGAGCTTTTTTACCAGTTGCCTTTGGTTTATTTAAAAGGGTCAAAGGCGGATATTCATATTCTTTTACAGGCGACTCATCCTGAATGATGACAGGTTTTGCCGGTTCTTGTACCGCAGGCTTCACCTCTTCCAGTTCTCTTTTTGTGAGTGCATTTTTTAAAAGATCATCCTCATTGAAACTGATCTCTTCCAAATCGGCAGTCCTGGTATGCACTGGAAGCTCTTCTTCGTCTTCATCCTCTTCAAATCTCTCTTCTTCCGGTTCTTCTACATGCTTTGCTTCTGGTTTGTGTACCGGGAATAAGGCAATCCGATTCATCTCCTCCGGTTCCGGCACGACAGCCTTTTCCGGTGTAGGAACTGATTCCGGGAATCGGTCTTCCAGTTGCTCTTCCGGCTCCTGCTCTAATTCAATCAATCCTTTTTCTGTTCTCTTTGGAATTCGAATATCGACAGCCTTTCGCTGTTCCTTTAATTCCAGACGCTGCTCACGGCGTACTTCTGCAGCCTCTTTTCTGCGTTCCATATCCTGTCTGGCCGTATCATATACTTTTTTGCTGCCGCGTGACATTCCACGCACAAAAGATTGTTCCGTAACAATGACCGTACAGATAATCAGCACACCAATCAAAATCAGATAAGCTCCGATCGTTCCAAACGCCGTCTGAAGAACCCCTGACAGCAGACCGCCAAACAGACCTCCTCCTGTCCGATGTTCGGTACAATAAAGGTAGATCTCCTTCCATCCGGACACATCGGCTCTTGCCATCGTAATCATATGTAAAAGTGCACTGAGGGCAACACAGCCAAGTACTGCACCTGTGATCTTGATTGTAGCAATCATATTTTCTTTATTTGCCAGTGAGAACAAAATTAAAAAAAGTAAAACAACCGGAAAAATATAAGAAAATAATCCAAGACAGCCAAATAACAGACTGCTCAGCCAGTTTCCGACACTTCCTCCTACGCCAAAATTGCTGACAAATAAGAAAACCGACAATATAAGCAGTACGACAAGACGCACTTCATCCCAGATCCCATTTCCAGATTGTACAATGGGTCTTGCACCGCCAGCCGCAACTTTTTTTCTGGGTGTACCTTTACTCTTTGCAGCTGTTCTGGCTGTGTTTTTCTTTGCCGGTGCATTGGAAGCTGCCGTTCCTTTTTTATTTCCTGTTTGTCTGGTTCCACTCATTAGTTTCTATCCTTCCTGCAAAAATTCTTCCTATTCTTTACTCCGTCTTCAGTTCTAAAAAACGAGTCAAAAATAAGATATCAGAAATATGTTTTGTTTCTTTATAAACATAGACGATCATTACAATCCCCTCTTCTCCATCTGCCTGAAACAGAAATTCTGTATGATATCCAGTTCCTGTTTCAAAAGCATTTTTAAATGCACCGGAATAATAGGTATATTCTTTGCTGTAATACGTCTTTACTTCCTTGGATGGAAATTTCCCAACATTTCCAAGTATATTTTTTACAATCGCCTTTTCAATCAGTTCTGTTTCACCAGAATCATTCAGATAGTCAGATAAATGGAGTTTGTTATCAAAATAACATACAAAAAGAGATTCTGGGGTGGAATAGGAACTCCCCGGTACCTGGTTTAAAACATATTGATAGCCTTCTAATAAACCCAGTTCTTCTTCCTTTATGTCATGCTCCACCGTTTTCCAGGACGGGGGAATATAATACTCAACCTTGCCGTTATCCAAAAGCACTTTTTTTGCATTGACCTTATCAAAAGAAGTACCATCTAATAAAAACCAGGTATCTTTTGACTTCACCCCAGCAGGTACGCGGATGATTTTCTCAGTCTTAAGGCGGATCTTTTTATCAAATGTACCTATGGAAATCTGTCCGAATAAAGCGATTGAATTTCCTTTTTGATAAGTCAGTGCCGTACTTCTAAGATCCTTATCACAAGAACATTCAATTCCTGTGATACTGATATATTTTCCATTCTTTTCTATATTTTCTACTTTACCGGATAAAAGGATATACGCATCATTGTACTGCTCTTTTGCTGCTTTAAAATTATTTGAAAATTCCAGAATCAGATCGTCCGCAGTATAATACTTATAAATAACATTGTTTTCCATATCGATAACTACTTTTGTCTGATCGAACCAACCGGCTCCACACAAAGAAAAGCAGACGCAAATGGACAATATCAGAGCTGTGATCTTCTTTTTTATCATATGATATATTACACCTCTATTCTGTGGTATAGACAAGTCCAATCTCTGACTCCAGTTCCGACAGGATATTTTTGACCTTCTTATAAACATGTGACTCTGCATAATCATCTATCAGACGAAAACTGGCATGATCGGCATAATCCTGACGAATTCGGTGATCCAGTTCATTCAGATCTTCCCATAAGACAGAATCATATGTCACTTTTCGATCTCTAATATGAATGATAATCATTTTCGATTCTTTTCCACTGTCAGAAGTGGTTTCATCACTGGATGCATCCGAACCAGGAAGACAGATTCCCAGTGCTTTATTCAGATCAATCAATGGTTTATCATCCAACAACTCTACCTCTTTCTTTCCCCAGCCAACTAAAAAAAGAAGGGAAAGAAACAAAAATGCAAGCAATCTGACTTTTCTTTTCATTATCTTGTTTCCTTTTTATATGTAATCCCAAGTTTGCTTAACAGATCTTCCACCGAATGATAGATCGATGACACTGCAAAGCTGTCTATGAGAATCACGGTATTCTCACGCCGAATACCGGACAGTTTTTCTTTTAACTCTTCCAGTCCGGAACATCTTTCTTCTCTGAAAGAAATATCCTGTCCTGACAGGATGATATAATAAGTATACGAGATACCTTCTGTGGAAATGTACTGTCCGTCCTCATTGATTGCATCCCATACCTGTTCCTCTCTCGTTGTCGGATTCCATTTCTGGTAGAGCCAAAAACCCTCTCCTTCTGCAGCAAAACCAAGATAAATACCGGAAAAAAGCAAAAGAACGCCTACTGCAACTGCAATGATAAAATCCCTTGTTAAATGCTCTTTTTCCAGCAATACATGTGCTCTCACTGCAGGATCTAATCTGGCTCGAATGTAATCATATTCTTTATCGAATACAATCTCAAATCGCTCTTTGATCGGCAGTATGATAAAGAGGGAGATGAAACCGATAATTCCTGTTATGGCAGACAGTACACCCAATCCCATGAGAATCCATGATATCATTTTGTTTCCTCACTTATATTTCCTTTGATATAGACGTTGTTATATTCCCTCGCCAGTTCGACAAATATCTGATTCACCATGACCTCATCACGATATAAAATATAATCATCATTTTCATTTAAGGAAAATATAACGGGTTTATCCTGATTTGTCTGTATAAAATCCGCAAGACTGTTTTTGAATGCTTCAAAAGATTCACTGGTTTCATTTCCGATCAGTTCAAACGTCTCTATTTCTGTGCCCTCTTTTAAAACTTTTATTTGTCTGTGCGTAATTTCTTTTTCGTCATAAGGGACTTCAATTGACGCTGCCCATACATATTGATTTAAATGATCTGCAATCTCTCTTTGTTCTTCATACAGGCGCTGCTCCGCTTCTGCCTGTGTCTGTGCATTTTCTGCTCGGATCAGTTCTTCTTCCATACTTTCGTTCATACGGGTCTGACTGCATAAGACGACAAACAAAATAATAAATATAACGTCCAACAAAGAGGTTAGATCTATGATGATGTCATTTCTGGAATGGTTCCTTCTTCTGCGCATGCTTCAATTCTCCTTCAATTTTTGAAACATATCAGCAATACTAAGTTTTTTATCAAAATCATCCAGCATGACTTCCACATCGTAAATGACTCTTGAAGGAAATACAGCCTCTATAATCTTCAGGAGTATAGCAAAGATCAATCCAAAAAGAGTTGTCTCCAGAGCCAGATTCAATGACAGCATCATCTTATCTGCACTGCCTGACTGAACCTCCAGCATCAGACCAGCGACTGTTCCAAGGATTCCAAGCAATGGAAATACCGGAATAAACTGAATCAGTACACTGTGCCAGGAACATGCTTTATTAAAGTCTGTCTCGTATTTCCGGATCGTATCTGGCGTAATCGCAGAATCCTGATCCTCCTCTTCTTCCATTACTTTGGTGGAAGTATGAAAAATGTATTTGTTGTTTCTTCTTTTTAACGCTTCTTCTATCCTGCTTTTATGATTGGACAGGGTGATTCCGTTCCACATCAATAACAATGCCACTATCACACCCAACATAACAATTCCTGTATTTGCGTAATTAGAGATGAACTGTAAAATGAATCCCATAACACTTTCTCCTTTGTTCTTTCTACAAAATCCTATGTGCTCTGCATATTACAATTTTAAAAGAAGCTTCTGAAAATATTCCGGCAGAGGGGCTTCTGCTTCTATATATGCTCCTGTCACCGGATGAATCAATCCCAGCACCTGTGCATGCAGTGTCTGTCCTTCCAGATGATACGGATTCTTATCCGGTCCATACACCGTGTCACCCAGAATCGGATGATGCAAAGATGCCATATGAACACGAATCTGGTGGGTTCTGCCCGTCTCCAGCTGACATTCAATATAGGTATGGTTCGCAAAACGCTGCAGAACACGGTAATGGGTCACTGCTCTTTTTCCATTTTTTTCATTAATCGCCATCTTCTTTCGTTCCACTGGATGCCGACCAATGGGGGCATCTACCGTACCTTCCTCTTCCCTGATCACACCATGTACGATCGCACGGTACTTTCGGGTGATCGAATGTACTTTCAGCTGATCTGCCACATGATTATGTGCCAGGTCATTTTTACAGATCACAAGTGCCCCGGTTGTATCCTTGTCTATACGATGAACGATACCTGGACGCATGACCCCATTGATACCGGACAACTGATCCTTACAGTGATACATTACCGCATTGACCAGTGTTCCGCTGCTGTGTCCGGCAGATGGATGTACAACCATCCCTTTTGGTTTATTGACCATCAGAAGATCTGCATCTTCATACAGAATATCCAGCGGAATATTTTCTGCAAGAATCTCCGGTTCTTTTAATTCCGGCAGGTCAATGGTCACTTCATCCTCTGCCTCCATACGATAGCTTGCTTTGACAGGTTTCCCATTGACAAACACACTGCCTTCCTTAATGATTTTCTGAAGATAAGAGCGGGACTGTTCCGGCATCATCATGCTTAAAAACTTATCCACTCGTTCATCCATATAAGCAGCCTCTGCTTCCAGACGTATCAGGCTCATGATTCACTCCTCTTTTTCTTCGGAAGCATAAGTTCCAGATCTTCATCCTTATAATAAAACAGGATCAACACGACCAGAACTGCCGTTCCAACACTGACATAGATATCTGCTACATTAAAGATTGGAAAATCAATCAGTTTAAAATAGAAGAAATCCACTACATAATTCAAACGCACACGGTCAATCATATTTCCCCATGCACCTGCCAGAAT
This sequence comes from Lachnospiraceae bacterium, assembly GCA_017558865.1. Classification (GTDB taxonomy): domain Bacteria; phylum Bacillota; class Clostridia; order Lachnospirales; family Lachnospiraceae; genus Hominiventricola. The sequence continues at coordinate 7,098 of JAFYTM010000024.1, read as the reverse complement.
CAAAACCGTGATCAGACGAATCGGCCAGAATTTGGCATCCTTTGACATTTTACAAAACAAATACAGTGCAGCAATAAAAACAACAATTCCTATGATAAGGAAAAATGTCTGCTGTCCCTGCAGCATACCGAATGCTGCTCCTCTGTTCTCCAGATAATGCAGTTCAAATACACCATCCCAGAGCACAAATGGCTTCTGATTCTTCAAACCAGCTACCGCCAGCCATTTTGTCCACTGATCCAGTCCAACCAGAAGAATGGTTAAAAGACTAATTCCCCATGATTTGCACAAAAATTTATTCATGTTATGCCTCCTTGCATACATAGCGGATCGCTTCCAGAAGCTCATCATCCGTTACATCTTTTGTCACAAACGCTTCTCCGATCTGACGCAGCAATACAAATTTGATCTTTCCGGCTTCCATCTTCTTATCCAGCTTTGTAGCAGATAAAACTTCTTCCGGAATCAGACCGCTGACCTGAATCGGAAGCTGATAATGCTCCATCATATACTCGATCTGATGAAATTCTTCTTCTGTCAGATATCCACGTTTCCATGACATCCATCCGGCAACAATACAGCCAATTGAAACACACTCTCCATGATACAACTGAAAATCTTTCAGTTTTTCTACCGCATGACCTGCGGTATGACCAAAATTCAGCCACGCACGGATCCCCTTTTCTGTTGGATCTACTTCCACTACATGTCCTTTAATCTGACAGCTTCCAAAGATCATCTCACACAGTGCGTCATAATTTTTTTGTTCGATCGCTTCATAATGTGTCATCAGCCATTCATAATAAGCAACATCCTGAATCAGTCCATGCTTGATAATCTCTGCCATACCTGCAGAAAACTGTCTCTTCGGAAGAGACAACAAGGTTCCAAGATTCATATAGACCAGCTTAGGCATATGGAATGCACCAACCATATTTTTATAAGCATCAAAATCCACTCCGGTCTTTCCACCAATACTGGAATCAACCTGAGAAAGCAGTGTAGTTGGTATCTGTATAAAATCAATCCCTCTCAGATAAGTAGCTGCCGCAAAGCCAGTCAGATCGCCTACGACTCCGCCGCCAAGAGCAACCAGCATATCCTTGCGGTCAAACTTTTCCAGAATCAAATGTTCATAAAGACTGCGCACCGTGTCCAGTGTCTTATTCGCTTCTCCGGCAGGGAATACAAATACTGATACTTTACTGCAGCAAGATTCCAGTACGTTCTTTAGACTCTCTGCATATAACGGCTGTACAGTAGAATCCGTTACAATACACAGTTTTTTCTCTGCAGTACCTAAATCTTTCAATGCAGACATCAGATTCGTAAAATCCGGCTCCAACCAGATGGAATAACTGTATATTCCGTCTTTTTTGATATCTATTCGTGTTTCTTTCATATTGATCATGGTATTTATGTTCCCTTCTTTTTAACTTTCATTCAGTTTATCCTGTACTTTTATATGAAAGCCAAGAAAGAGCATCGGACATATCTGATCTGATGCTCTTGCATGTGAAATAAGTATAAAATAATTTGCTTTTTACTAAACTGTCGGTATATCAAAAGCACCGGAAAGAATATCCTGAAAATCTCCGGAGATATCTACCGTCTTCGGTGTAACGATCACTATGTAACTGGAAATCTTCTTCAAATCTCCTCCAATGGCATAGCTGGCACCGGAAATGAAATCTATGATTCTCTGTGCCACTTCTACATCTACACCTTCAAAGTTCAGAACAACGGTACTGTTGGAAAGCAGTGTATCTGCAATCTCCGTAGATTCTTCAAAACGGGTGGGCTTAAATACACATACTTCCATACCATTGCTGCTTTTTCTGGCACGCATTGGTGTAATCTTCGGAGCCTGTTTTACCGGCTTTACTTTAGCAGAATCCTTGATCTGGTCATCTTCCAAATCATAATCAAAATCTCTTTCTTTTCTTTTAAAAATATTTTTTTTCGGACGTTCATCTTCATAATCATCATCAAAATCATCATCGTAATCTTCGTAATCATCATTACCAAGATGCATACTATCCATAATCTTATCTAAAATTCCCATAATTGAATATCTCCTTTATTTCATATAGTTGCGTTCGCCGAAAATACCGGTACCTACGCGTACCATGGTCGCTCCTTCTTCAACGGCAACCTCATAGTCTCCTGTCATGCCCATTGAAAGCACATCCATATGTACATTATCAATGTTTTTCATTTTGATGTCAACAGCCAATTTTTTTAATGTACGAAATATTGGTCTGTTTTCTTCTGCATTTTCGACATAAGGTGCGATTGTCATCAGTCCCTGGATATGAACATTCGGAAGCTGTGCAATTTCCCGAATCAGATTTTCCGTATCTTCGACTTTCACACCAAATTTACTGTCTTCCTCAGCTACATTGACCTCGATCAGAACAGAGACCTGCACCTTCTTTTTCTCTGCCTCTTTACTGATCTCTTCTGCCAGACGAAGTGAATCAACTGAATGAATCAACTCTGCTTTATCTACAATATATTTTACTTTATTCCTCTGAAGATGTCCGATCATATGCCAGTGCAGATTCTTGGGAAGCACCTCATATTTCTCACAAAGTTCCTGTACTTTGTTTTCGCCAAATACTTCAGCACCTGCCATCATGGCTTCTTTCAGCATCTCCACAGGTTTGGTCTTACTGACTGCAATCAAGGTCACTTCTGAACGGTCCCGACCTGCTCTGGAACATGCTTCGCATACCTTTTTTTCTACTTCTTTGTAATTCTCGATTATCATGAAATCACTCCTCATTTAATAGATGACCTGATCCTCATCGACTGCGTCACCATTCAGGACAATATGGTCATATACCGTCAATCCATAACTGGTTCCTTCTTCTACCAGTGTATACTCTTCGTTCTGGAATAAAATATTGATCTGTCTGAACTGAGTATATCCTTTGTTGATGTTGTAGACACCTTTTAAAATATCATTGATTCCCACCTGGAAACGCTCATCGGTATCCTGCGCGATCAGATAATTTCCCATGGACAGTTTTTCCTTTCCAGTCGCAAAATCTGACTCTTTCGGATCAACATAGAAATATTCTTCCGTCTCATAATATACAGTCATGGAAATAAAATCTTCTGTTGGTGTTCCATTCTCATCAAAGGTTTCTTTCATAAATCCAAGTTCTTCTCCCTGTTCAAAGCGATACTTTTTCGGGATCAGATAAAATTGTTTTTCTACAATCGCGGTATTTGGAATCTTTAATCCAATCGTATCATCAATCAAAAATTCAATATCAATATAACGCAGGTCTCCAAAACGTACCATCGATGTATTAAAATCAAGCTTGGCACACGGGGACGCACCTACATAAATCACAGAGAAATCTGCCCACGCAGTTGTATGGTCACGGGCAAATTCCACCTGCATATATTTACGTTCCTCCTGCAGAAAAGAAGCTGCCTCCTCTGAAGTAAGAGGTACGAGCATACTCCATTGTTCAGAGGTAGATAGTTTGTATGCTGCTTCTCCTGCCTGGATGATCTCTTTTTTCAGATTCTGTTTTTCATAAAGAGAAGGATCCAGCATCTCTTCTGTCACAGTTCCGACTGTCACATCCTCATAGCCATCTGTATAATACTGCAGAATTCCAATACCGCCGGAATACACTCTGGAAAACATGGAACTTTCCCCAGCTTCTTCCAGACTGTCCAGCATATTTTGATTGATCAAATCCATGACCGATCCCTGCATGGAAGCCTGAAAATCATAAACTTTCGAAAACTCCATATCGTTATATTCATTGATATAGCTGCGAATATTTCCTCTTATAATAGAAAAATTCTCATCTGTGAGATCTACGGATTCGGTATTTTGTTTGATCAATTCATTGATCTCACCCTTTTCATCCACCGTATAGACCAAAGAAGAACCGGATACGCGTTCTCCATCTCGGGCATAATAACTGACATATCCGGATTTATCCGCATAATATACCGTTTCCGGTCTCACTGCAAATCCTGTATAAGTATGATCTACTGCAAGAGTCCCTGCGTTTACTTCATATCCTGCAATATGCTCGGAACTCATTCCCATATAGCAAATGACACAAATGTATACCGCCACGGCTCCGAAAAAGACGACATCAATATTGATCGGTCTTTTGGAACGCAGGCTGACTACTTTTTTCTTTCTTCGACGCTGTGACACAGACAGTCTACCTCCTGAAAAATGAAAAACGGATGTCCTTATGGGCATCCGCTTTTATGTATTTATCAAACCTTAAATTACCTGTGCTTTGGCAAACTCCGGTAAATCTTCTTTGTCAACTGAAATACTAAGTACCATCTTTACTTTAAACTGCTCACTGATGCTGTTCAGCTGAGTAAGTACGGATGTAAGATCCTGTCCTTCTGCTTTCGCAATTTTCAAAAATCCATCCAGGTACATCTCTTCAAGATCGTAATCCTGAGAACAAATACCACAAATAAAACCAACAAACTGATCCGTATTCTGAATTGGATACTCTGATACATTAATCAAACGAACTTTGTTATTCAGTTCGTGCATATTCTGGGAGGATTTGTCCAGATATACAATGTTGCCGTCTACTGATTTCATGCTTTCATGAACATGATCCAGCATTTTTTTTGTCTTTCCTGCGCCCTTTAATCCTACAATTAACTGTACCATAACGGTGCCCTCCTTAAAGTTCCTAAGTTGTTAGACACATTATACCATCGAGCATGGCAGAATACAAGGTTTAATTGTTCAAATTAGATAAAAAGCTATTCATCTCTTCATACAGAATCGCCCGTTCTTTGCAGCTTAGAATAATTGCCACATATTCCGTCCCTTCTGCATCCTCAAAAAGCTGAACAAGACAGGATCTGGCAGCTGTTGTCGTACCAGTTTTTCCTCCTACTGCAGTGATCCCTTCAGGAACTGTTACATTGCCCTTTGTAAACAGATTCGAACTGGACCAGGAAGCTTTTATTGATTTACCGTCTGCTGAGAGATAAGATGTCTCATAAGAAGGAAGTTTTAATATTTCTTTAAATTCATCATACTCCAATGCTTTTTCAAACATCAGATACAGATCATATACCGTTGTATAATGTTCTTCATTATGAAGTCCATGCGGATTCACAAAATGTGTATTGGTTGCACCGATTCGCTCAGCTTCTTCGTTCATCATTACTGCAAATCCATCCATACTTCCGCCAATATGTTCTGCAATTACATTGGCTGCATCATTCGCAGACATTACTAAAAGTGCATGCAAAAGCTGACGGAGTGTCAGAACATCTCCCTCTTTCAGTTTGGCGGTTGCTACACCGCTTTCATGGAACGTAATGGCAGTCTTACTGACTGTTGCCTGATCATCCAGATTGCCATGCTTCAATGCCAGAAGTGCTGTCATGATCTTGGTTGTACTCGCTGGATACATCTGTTCATGGACATTTTTTGCATAGAGAATCTCTTTGGAATCGATATTAAAAAAACAGGCCGCCAGAGCTTCTTCTGTATCTGCTTCAATCACTTCTACGTTATCATTTACAACGCATAAATCTTCTGCAAAATAAGTGACATCATACGCATCTGCCTGCGCATGAATCTCAAACCCTGCCCGATCTGCCTGAAATGCATCTGTCAATTCCGGATTAGATGAACATCCCGTCAGGAATATACTGCAGAGCAAACTGGCAGCAAGCATTTTATTTGTACATTTCACGCCACTCCATGTCTCCTCTGTCCAGTGATTTAATCAGAAGTTCTGCAGTTGCAAGATTCGTAGCAATCGGAATATTATGCATATCACATAAATACACTACATTATTTACGTCAGGCTCATGACGCTTTGGCTGAATTGGGTCACGCAGAAAGATTACCAGATCAATCTGATTATGTTCGATCTGAGCACCTAGCTGCTGCTCTCCGCCAAGATGACCAGCCAAAAATTTATGGATATTCAGATTTGCCACTTCCTCAATTAAACGTCCGGTCGTTCCAGTTGCATATAATTCGTTTTTACAGAGAATTCCTCTGTATGCGATGCAGAAATTCTGCATCAGGACTTTTTTTGCATCATGTGCAATCAATCCAATGTTCATATATTTGAACCCCCCTGTTAATATTTTTTAGGCTGAAGTCCGATATTCAACACAATCCCGACACCCATATACAGCATAACAAGCGATGTAAGTCCATAACTAACGAATGGGAGCGGAATTCCTGTATTCGGCATCAATCCGGTTGCAACAGAGATATTAACCAGGCTCTGAAATGCGATCAGACCTGCAAACCCGCAGCAAATGATCATGCCTTCCGGTTCTCTGGAATTTCTGCCTATCATAAGGCAGGTAATGACAATCAATGCCAATAAGATAATAACAGCCGCACATCCAATAAATCCCAATTCCTCGCCCGTAACAGCAAAGATAAAATCAGTCTGTGGTTCTACAATAAAATTTCCATTCTTAACAGAAGAAATATCATTATTATACAGCCCTTTTCCATAAAGCTGACCGGAACCTATAGCGATAATAGAATTCTGCTGCTGATATGCGTCATCTGCAAATTCTGTTGGATTCAGCCATGCCATGATTCGGTCAAGCTGATATCCTTTCAAAAGAGTCTGACCTTCCTGCATGATCAGATTAACAAATATAATTGCTGACGGAAGCAATATCGCAGCTGCCGTTCCAATAATCTTATAGCTGAGTCCTGCTGCATAGATCAATACACAGAACACAAAAACAATCGTAAGCGTTGTAGACAAGTCAGGCTGACTCTTTACCAAATATAAAGGAACAGCGAGCAAAATACCGGACAGTATGATCACTTTCCAGGTATTCAACTCCTCCTTGTGTTTCGTAAAAAAGCGGGCAAAAAACAAAATCATACACAGCTTGGTCAATTCCGATGGCTGGATACGGGTAACTCCCACATTCAGCCATCTTTGTGCTCCATTTACTTCCACTCCCAATCCAGGAATCTTGACCATGATGAGAAGGATCAAATTAACCAGATATACCAGCCAGTGCATATTCATCATTATCCGATAATCTGTCAGAGCTAATGTGACCATAACAACTGTACCAATCACCATA
>JAFYTM010000001.1 GCA_017558865.1 Lachnospiraceae bacterium | reverse complement strand
TCATATTCCCATATTACGTCTGCAAAATCTGCTAATTCCCTGCATAGTTTCCCTTTATAGGTAAATACTTCTCTCTCATAAAGATGATCAGCAACTTTTCTATATGCCATTGCACAATCATACTCTTCTATATACTTACCTGTTTTACCTAAAAGAATGTCAAGGAATGGTTTTTCTGCATCCGTATAACCGAAATCACTGAAAATCTGTTCTCTTAACATATGGCACATATATACCATGCCTTCTGTCTTTTCATGATATGGTCTGTTGGGATCAGGATCCAGATCATTTTTCATAAGTCTTTCCAAATAACTCCACGACTCAGCACCCGAACATAGATAATCATGATACGCCTCTACATTCCAAAGTTCCACCTGCTTTTGATTTTTAATAAAACAAGGAATCTCCTTCATTCCAGGCTCTATACAGTGAAGTACTTTCGTAAATAATACATCCACATTGACAGCCTGTTCCTGTGACCACATCCTATATAAAATGTCAGCAAACAGTTTTTCATTCTTTTTTCCTTTAAGACCATCAACCGATACATAGATTCTCCAATAATCCTGCCAATCCCCACACTTAAAAGCCGTTATTGCATCATCCCAGTTCTCTAAAATTGCTTCTGCCAACTGTTTACTATTACGATATTGCCTTCCACAGAACAAGAATGGTCTATTATATCGATAGGTTGGATTTTTCATATTTAATGTCATCTCTTATTTCTCCACCTTTCTGCCATCGCCTGATCCCTGCGCTGTCCCAACTGACCATATTCATAAATCTCTGCCATACGGCTGATCGCTTCCCACTCACCTGCTTCTGCTGCATTCTTATAACAGTTAAAAATCTCTGCCGGAGATGGAAAATTATTCATTGTATCTTTCAAGTAGGAATCCTGTTCCGCAATCTGTGCAAAACGAAGGGCCGCATACGTATTCCCCTGTTTTGCCATCTCTCTTAATCGAACAAAGCCATCCTTTTTCTGTCCAATCAAGCCGGTATTACACTGATGGTAACTCGGTGTAGCAGCTTCTATCTGTGCCTGACGCTTATCAAGACGTTCCTTACAGCGTGCATAGCCTTCCCTGCACTGCTGCTTCACCATTCTATCCGCAGCATATTCTGAACCCTGGTGATAAAATTCTTTTGCATTTTCAAACTGATAATTATTTTCATACAATTCCGCAATTTCTTTTGCTACATCATAATATCCCTGTGACAGTACATTTTTAAAGAATACAATTTTCTCATCAGGCTCTAATTTCTTTAGAATTCGATTTCTATAATTCTGATACTTCTCCCATCCGCCTAATGCTGCAGCTCTTCCATAATATGCGTATGCAATCGCGGTATCCTTGATCATATCCTTTCCAGTTTCATAACGCCAGCCATACCATTCATAGAGCTCTTCCCTTACTTCTGGTACGGTTTCATCACTGTCTCGCATTTGCAGCAGATAATTTTCCAGATTCTGCTGCAGCTGAGGTCTTGATGTAAAGTATTCGTGAAAGAATAATTCCTCCAGTTCTTCCATCGCACTTTCTGTACCTGCATCAAGCAACACCTGTACCGCCTCTTCATACCGTCCCTGACCCTGTAAAATAATAGCCGGTATTTTTAGTGCTTTTTTTGAATAGGAGCCTTCCACCTCCAACAATCTTCTCCATGGCTCAGCTGCTGGTTCCCGCTCCATATCATATCCAGAACGTGCCCCCCACAAATAACAGAAATACAGTGCCTGTCTGTCTCTGCGGGATGTCATATCTAATGGCGTTTTCATTTCTATATATTTTTTTAATAATAAAAATGCTGCTTCCTTATTTTTTTCATAAGCAAAACCATTCACATCACTGCATCCTAACTCTAACGCTTTCTGATGCATTGCATTTATATTTTCACGTTTTACTGCCAAATCCAAATATTCTCTTGCTTTTTCAAGATTTTTAAGAACCATCGTTCCCTTTTGATAGAAATTAGCCAAATTAAGCGCTGCTGCAGCATTTCCCATCTGAACTGCATATTCAAAAAGATGTACTGTTCTTCTATAATTGCCCTTATGCATATTTTCGAAAATTGCAAGTAAATTGATATAAGCCGGAGATTTCTCCTGTAATTCTGCTACCTGCTTATAAATCTTTTGCATACTTGCCACGTCATTTTCTCTTCGGGCTTTCATATATAATTCGTATTTATCATCTAAATCTTTCTTAATTTTATCTCTGTCGCTATCTTCCTCTTTGTCCCGCTTCATCCGGTAAATGGATATATGCTCCTCTTCAACTGTTTTACGGGATTCATGTTCCGTTTCTTCTTCCTCTTCTGCCAGTGTTAAACCACTCTCTTCCTTCGCTTTGTCACGAAGCAGTTTTTCTGCCTGTTCTGCCAGTTTCCTTTGCTCACTCAGGCTTTTATACTCTGCAGAATTTGGCGAATATGCATTCTCCCTGCGTTTTATTTCCCGTTTAAAACGACGCAGCAAATCGCTCATTTCCTTTTCCGGCATTGTCTCTAAAGAGGAAGCCTCTTCATAGCCGGCTTCCTCTATAAAGATTTTTAATTGTTTCAATATTTTTTCAAATTCTGTCATTGATCTTCCCCTGTTTATTCGATATCCTGACGTCTTATCGTGCTGATATCTTCATCTGACAACTGACGCAGCTTTGAATCTGACAAAAGCACCTCACCACATTCTGCAAGTCTGGCATTCATACGCCTTATAACTGCCTCAAAGCAGTTACGCACACCTCTGGCATTTCCAAACTCCGATTTCATTTTCTTCTGTCTGCTGTAATGAACTGCCTGTGCATCCACTTTTTCTTTTTCCCTTGCCAAATAGGAGGCAACACAGTCTTCTAATCCCTCTTCTATTTGATAGCCTTCCAGTTCTGCTCTTTTATAGAAAATATGAACCATCTCTTCTATTGTGTAGTCTTCCAGAATCATTTTGGTATTCAAACGACTGCGTAATCCCTGATTGCGATTTAACAGCTCATCCATTTCTTTTTCATAGCCTGCCATAATCACCATCAAGTCATCACGGTTATTCTCAATCGGTGCCAAAAGCGTATTCAATGCTTCTTTACCAAACGTATCCTGATCATCATTTACCAGATTATAGGCTTCATCAATAAACAAAATTCCACCTTTGGCACGTTCTACTTCTTTGATCACTTTTGTTCCGGTCTGTCCCATGTATCCTGCTACTAACGTCTCCCTGCGGATTTCTACAAAGACATCCTCATTTTTGACAAGACCTGCTTTCCCATAAATCTTACCAATCAATCTGGCAATGGTAGTCTTACCTGTTCCTGCATTTCCAACAAGCAGCATATGTAAATTGCCCGGTGAGTATGCGACTCCTGCTCTTTTTGCACGTTCCTGCGCGACCTTGCTGGACTTAATCTCATCCATAATGTGCTTTTTTATGCCTTCCATGCCAGTCAGATGATTCAGTTCGTCCAGATAATCGTCCAGGGTCTTCTCGTTTTCTGTCTCACGACCGATATATTCTTCTACATCAATTTTACGAATCGTTCTTCGATCCACACTCTGCTCAATTTTCTGATTTAATACACGCACTGCCAGTTTTTGTATCATACCTTCCAGCATATTACGGATTTCACCTGCATTACCAAAATCACTGCGGCCCATTTTACTCTTAATCAGCCTTTTCACTGCATTCTCTGCATCTGTATGTAAATAATAACGTCGTTTTTCCAACATAAAGCAGAAAATCTCCATCAATTCCTCTTCATCATAATCTTCAAAATGCAATTGATGCGGAAAACGCCTTTTCATACCTTCATTTGCAGCAAGGAGCTGACGCATGGGTTCTTCATAACCTGCCATAATAATCATCAGACGGTCACGATAATTCTCTGCTTTGGTAAGTAAGGAAGTAAACGCTTCTTTACCAAACTCATCGTTATCGCCCATGATCAGGTTATACGCCTCATCAATAAACAGTACACCACCCATCGCTTTTTTCACTGCTTCATCTACTTTTAATGCAGTCTGTCCGGTATAACCTGCTACCAAACCATCTCTTGTAACCTCTACAAAAATATCACCTCTTGGCAAAATGCCTATCTGACCATAAATCTTACCTAATAAACGTGCTACCGTAGTCTTGCCGGTTCCCGGAGGTCCAAGCAGCAACGTATTTAAGGATACTGCCTCTTCATCTTCATTTCCTTCTTTCCGATTCTTCTCCCTCTCTTCAAAAAGTGCAATTTTTTCATTCACTTCATCTTTTACAGTGGACAATCCAATAAAGGAATTTAATTCTTCTCTCAATTCCTCTAAAGATTCTTCCTGTTTATCCTGCATCACAAAGTCTCTGTCTTCATAACAACGTGCTCCGCCCTCTTTGACTGCGCGATATGCCAGATTCTTTTTCGCTTCAATGATAACCTGCTGAATGGTATGACCATTTGCGAAATCACCTAATACAGATTTCCTGCGAAGCTCCTGATAAAACTGCTCTTTTCCATCATCAGAAATATCATATCCATCCTTTTCGATCATCTGCAAGCCAATCTGATGCAGCTGCCGCCCGGAGTATACAGGAATTTTTAAATACGTCACATAATTTTTAATTTTTGAATTATTACTGATCAAGCTGTCCATAGCAGTCATTTCACCGAGGAATAAGAAAAAACGTTCATGTCCCAGACATGCCTCTTCTAATAACTGCTCTAATAATAACCATATCTGATTCTTTTCTGCGCCGTCTTTCTGTGGCTGCACTGCTGAACTCCAAAGATACTCCGAATTATTGATAATGATCACTGGAGGTGCATCTTCTAAGATCTCCTCCATACTCTCCAGCAGAGAGATGGCACTGATCTCCAGCGGCTCTCTGCGCGCTGAGATACCCACCTTATACAAAAGCTCAGTAATAATATTGGCAAGTTTTGTTTTGCCGCTTCCTGCCTGTCCTGAGATTACAAAGTTAAACGGTACAGCGATCCGATCAATCTCATTATGATTCACCTGTAAATGCTGATAAAGTGCACCGATTTCCTCTTTGATAACATCCACACCCACCATGTCAGCAAAAAGCTCCTCTACGATTTGAGGAATCTCCCGTTTTACTCTTTGCAGGGACGGTGCTGCAGCTGCTGCCTTTTTAACGGTGTTGTCACTGCTGTTTAGCATTGCTTCTGCTTTTCTTTTATTTGCTTCATTTTCACTTCTGGCAATAATCTGTTTTAAATAATAGGTTCTGTCTAACTGCTCAGCTGCCTCAAAATAAACAGCATCATGATAACTGATGACTTCATCCAACATTTTCTGTGCCAGTTCTTCCAAACGGGCTTCATCGGCACCTTCCGCTTTTTCACAGAAATAATGTGCAACTGCTGTACATTCTCTGGACTTACCTGTTGACAAATCCAGTAAACGTCTCCATTTTTCTTTTTCTGCACCGGTCTGCAGATACATTTCATTTAATCGTTCCAAAAAACGACGTTCCGGTTTTAATTCCACAAATTGTTCCATCCACGGAATCGCTTCTTTTATTTTACCCAGCCTGCGATAGCTTTCCGCAACCTTATTCACTATATTCCAATCCATCACTTCACCCGGCTGTACATTTTTATATAATTTAATTACTTTTCCGTATTCACCTTTACTGTAGTATTCATGAATCATAACCATACTCCCTTATCCTAATGTCTTTGCTGCAATCAGACCTGACATTTCTCTCTGCTCCTCTTCACTCAAATTGTTCATACGAGGGACTTCGTATTCCTCTAAAAAGTCAATCGACGGAATGTGCATGGCAACTTCTATCAGATGATCACTGTTCACACGTATTCTTACATTTACCTTTGTTCCTTTCGGCAAACGATCCGGAAGCTTGATCTCCTGTTCTGTAAATTTGTGTCCTGCCTCTGTCAATTCGATTTTAATATAAGTCTGTCCTGCATAGGCTGTATCAAATTCCTGCTCTGCTTCTGCTACAATCGGAGTATTCTCTTCAATTAGTATGTAATCTTCTTTTTCCTTTGTCGATGTATCCTTTGTAATCAAAAGACCAATCGAATGTGCGCACACATCTTCTAATTGAAGAGGAACTTTTACTTCTGCTTCCTCTTCTATATCTTCTATATTCTGTTCCTGATATCGCATACCCGCATATAATGCTGCACCATACGCCACCGCTTTATCCGGGTCAATGGCTTCGGATAACTCTTTTCCAAAAAATTCTTTTAATACTTCTCTGACATATGGAATCCGGCTGGAACCTCCTACCAATACCACTTCATCTACATCAGACGGATGAATTTCTTTTTCATAGAGCATCTCATCCATCGTATCTATCGTACGATAGACATAAGACTCGATCATCTCCTCAAACAGTGACTTTGTAATCCTGACATCCACAGATTTATGCTTAATACTGACTGTCATATTGACCGCATTCACATTTTCCTTTGACAGCTCCTTTTTACAATTTTCTGCTTCAAGCAGAATTTTAGCTCTCTCTGTGCTGTATTGTTCTGCCTTCAAATCAACAAGATATTTTTTTTCTACTTCATCCATGACATATTTTAAAATCTTTTCGTCAAAAAAAGCTCCTCCGGCTTCATGCTCTTCGCCTTCTGCAATGACAGTTACCCTGCCGTCAGAAAGTTCTACAAGGGTAGCGTCAAAAGTACCGCCGCCCAGGTCATAGATCATAACCTTTCCTTTTTCTCGTTCTATTTTATGGCTGTAATACAATGCCGCAGCCTTCGGCTCGTCAAGAATTGCAATAAATGCAATCTTATCCACGCGTCCAGACAACTCTGGATCAGACTTTAATGCTTCAATCGCACCTTTTACAGACTGCTTCGTAGCCGTTCGTTTTATCTCATTAAAATAAGTCGGCACAGTAACTACAATCCCATGAATGTTCTCTTTCTGCTGAGTCAATACATCTTCCAATAAACGTTTAATAATAATGGCTGAAATCGTCTCCGGTGTATATTTCGTATCTTCCTGCTCTAAGGCAATTTCTTTAAATCCCATCAAACGCTTAATACATTTACATATTTTTTCCGGAAAACGAAACGCCTTTTCTCTTGCTGTTTTACCAACAATCACCGTATCTCCATCCACATAGACAACAGAAGGGGTCGTCGGCTCTTCTTCTCTATTTAAAATAATCTGCGGATTTCCTTTTTTATCCAAATAAGATACCGCGGAATAAGTCGTTCCTAAATCAATTCCAATTAACATGCTCTTTCTCCCTGCTACTCAACTACTTTTGTTGTCCCATCTTTATATACAACACAGGCAGCGTCTATATATATTTCAACAATCAAAAGTTCCTCACAATAATAAGTCTGATACACCTCATTTCCTTTCAGCCATGCTTGTTCTTCCTCTTTTGTTCTGGGCTTTACCTGAGCGATCAATTCCTGCGGAGAAGAAAAAGACGTACCCGGACAGGCAATGACTCCATATTGCATCAAAATATCGATACTCCAGTCTGGATAAATCATACCTATCAGCTTATCCGGTACCGGAAGCTGTTCTATAAATGCTTTCTGCACCGCTTGAAACTCTTCAGCCAGTTCATTCCGCTGTCTTTCCATCTGTAAAAGTTTTTGCTGTTTGTCCTGAATCTTCTGCAGTACATTTACAGTATTGCCCCCTGCTTTCATCCAGGCTGGGCTGCTCCTCTTTGTCTGTACCTCTTCACAAGCATCAGAAACAGGAAGCGAAGCTGTTTCCTGCCTTACTTCCCGTTCTATTTCCTGTTGTAATTGTTCAATCTCTTCCTCTATATCTGTTAACTGCTCACAAAGCTCTGATGACTTCGCAAGCAGACGTAAATATTCCTTACTCCTCGGTTCTTTCAGTTCATCGATGTATGCCTGTTTCTGCTGTGATTTCCAGCGATCTTTATCCCGCTGCAGCATTATTTTTGAAATACTACTTTTCTTCTTGGTCTCGGACGCCGACTTGCTCTGTCTCTGTTGCATATGTTTTCCCCTCGTTCTTTACATCTTTTTGTGCATTTTTACTCAATTTGATAAAATTATATCAAATTGTATATTCTTTTTCAATTTCGTATTTGAAAGGGGCATGGCAAATGGAAATGTTCTTTCCTATTGCCATGCCCTTAAAGGCAAGTCTATGTTACATACACTCTTTCATTATGCATTGATACCTAAATTTCTCAAATTAGCAATTGCCAGATTATGTCCCTGTTCTGCCGCTTTACGATACCAGGTAACCGCTTTTGCCACATCCTTAGGAACACCCCATCCATTCTGATAAGCCCATCCTAAATTATTCTGACAATCTGCATTTCCTAATTCAGCACCCTTTGAATAGTACAGTGCAGCCTCCTCAAAGTTCGCTTCCACACCTCTTCCTTCTGTATATAATACTCCTATCTCATACAAAGATGCTACATTTCCTAATTTTACTGCGTTTGCAAAACACTCCCGTGCTTTAACATAATCTTTTTGCACATAATAACCATTGTTATAATAGACGCCCATATTGTGATAGCCCCACATATGATCCTGTTCCGCTGCCCTTTGATACCATTGGAATGCTTTGGCATAATTTTTCTGACCCATATATCCATTGTGATAAGCAATTCCCAGATCAATCTGTGCCTGTGCCCAACCATTCTCTGCTGCCTTTTCTAACCACATAAATGATTTTTTAAAATCTTTTTTGGTTCCATTCCCCCACGCATAACGATTGCTCAATTCATACTGTGCCTCAGCATCTCCCTTTTCTGCAGAAGCCTTTAATGCTAACACCTCATCACTTTCTCCACTGAATAATTTTCCAAAAAGTCCCATAATTTTATTTTCCTTTCTTTTGTTCTTTTATCTTTTAATTTCTTTTACCATGTAAAACCCTCAAAAGTTTTATAATCTTTTCAAAGCATCTATCGCTTGCTCATTCCCCTGTTCTGCTGCTTTACGATACCACTCGATTGCCATTGCTTCATTTTTCTGTACGCCACGGCCTCTGCTGTACATAACACCAAGATTATACTGTGCAATAGCGTGTCCCTGTTCTGCTGCTTTTTGATACCATTCTGCTGCTAACACATCATTTTGCAGGGTTCCCCGACCAAATAAATACATGCTTGCCAAATTCGCCTGTGCATTCATCTCTCCCTGCATGGCTCCTTTTTGATACCATTCAAATGCCAGTACATGATTCTGTTCTACTCCACGACCGTGTTCATACATAATTCCAAGATTACACTGTGCATACGGCTCTCCCTGTTCTGCTGACTTCTGATACCACGCGGCTGCCAAGGTATCATTCTGTGCAACCCCATCTCCATATTCATACATAACACCGAGATTATACTGTGCCTGCGCATGTCCCTGATTGGCAGCCTTCTGATACAAATCATATGCCATTGCATAATTCTGTACAACGCCCTGACCCCAAAAATACATTCGAGCCAAATTGCACTGCCCATGAGGATGTCCCTGTTCCGCTGCTCTTTGATACCATGTTACTGCCATCTCATAACTTTGCATCACACCGCGGCCATTCTCATAAAAGAACGCAAGGTTACATTGCGACTGCGTATCTCCCTGTTCCGCTGCTTTTTCAAACCATTTTGCTGCCATCTCATCACTCTGTGCTACTCCACGTCCACTGGCATACAAAAGTGCCAAATTTGACTGGGCACTTATATTTCCCTGATTGGCAGCTTTTTCATACCATTCTGCTCCCAGTGCTTCGTTAAGCGCTACGCCAATTCCCTCGGAATAATATACTCCCACATTAAGCTGTGCATCCGAATGCCCCTGTTCTGCCGCTTTTAAATATAATTCGAAGGCAATTCTATGATTCTGTGCAACTCCTCGTCCATTCTCATACATCCAGCCCAGATTATATTGTGAATATGCAAAATTCTGATTGACTGCTTTTTGATAATACTCTACTGCCATAGTGTCATTCTGCACAACGCCCTGACCATTTTCATACATCCAGCCCAGATTGTGTGCCGCTGGTGCACTGCCCAAATCAACGGCCTTTTCCAGCCATGCCTTTGCCTGTCCATAGTCGCCTCTGTTCATATACAGAACACCCATACTAGACAACGCATCTACATTTCCCTGTTCTGCTGCTTTACGGAACCATTCCTCTGCCAGAATTTCATTCTTCTCTACACGGTTGCCCTCCGCATACATCTTACCCATCTGACGCTGTGCATAGTGATAGCCACTCTCTGCCAGCTTACGCATCAGCTCTACACCCTTTTTATAATCAGGTGTTGCCATAAGCGCCAGTGCTTCATCGAACAACTCCTCTTCTGTCTTGCCGTTTACAATCGGTTCTGCCTTTAATTTTTCCATTGCAGTTTCTTTTTGATTTTTCAATGCATCAAAATTTTCTTTTCCAAACGTATCGCGCTTTATTCCGCTTTTTGCACGTTTTGCAAGTTCTGTATAAACTGCGATTGCCTGTTCCATTTCTTCCAATGTCTGTTTCAGCTGTGCGCGTCTTGTAACATCTGACACACTGTCGATTCGTTCCAGATATTCCATCTGCTTTTCACCCAACCGTTCCAGCACTGCACTGTCACTCTGATTTTTGTTTATTCCGAGCTTCTGCAAAACAACCTCCGCCCGTTCTCTGTCTGTTCCGGGCTTACGGTCTTCGCTGCTGCCTTTTAAAAAGCCTCCTAGTTTATCAAAGATTCCCATCTATGACTCCTTTTCTTTTGTTTTATTTCCAACCCATACAGGGTTCACGGATTCTTATGAAGATATATCTCTCTCAATAAATTTTACTGTGCCATCATCATAGATTACACAAAACGTATACGTATATACCTCTACGGAAACACAGCCGTTATACTGCTTATAAACCTGATAACCTGCCTGCAGATCCGGTGACATTTCATCTTCACTTTTAAAATGCGCCAGTATATTGCCCCATTTGTCAATGGCATGGATGATACAGCCTGTGATCCCACATTCAGATAAAATACCCAGCAATTTATTCTGCACCGGCATGGACTGCACCATTTCTATGATCTCTTTATCCTTCTCAGTTAACTGGTCAATCTTTTTCATCAGTTTTATGTATTTTCTGGTCCTTGGAACACGCAGTTTCTTTTTCTCCTGAGAAAATTCAGAAAACACTCCATTCTGCTCCAGCTGCATTATCCTGGCAGAAGTATCAACTGTTTTCTTACTCGTTATTTTCTGTTGCATGAGTCCCTGTTCCATACACTCACCTCCTGTCAATCATCCAATATCTGCTTTCTTGATAGTTATAAAATCCTCTGTTGTCGGGGTCTCTCCTCTTCGCTGCATGGCTGCGATTCTCGAATTTTTGCGCAGTGTAATTCGATCCAGAATATTACGGACACCACGGGCATTTCCAAAGTCTTTTACCTTTTTACGCGTCTCACCTATCTGCTTTTGTATTGCCTCCCGGACACCATCTTCCAAAACCATATGCCGTTTTTCTGCCATATAGCAGAATATATCTCTCAGTTCTTCATCCGTATAATCTTCAAATAGGATTTCATTCGACAACCGACTGCCCAAACCTTGATTTTCACGCAAAAACGCATCGGTTTCCTCTCCATAGCCCGCTATAATGACCATTAACCGGTCACGGCGGTTCTCGATTTCTGCCACTAATGTGTTGACTGCCTCTTTTCCAAATTCATCCTGTTTTCCATTTATGAGCGTATAGACCTCATCGATAAAGAGAATACCACCCTCTGCTTCATCAAGTTTACGAATCACATTTGTCGCTGTCTGTCCACTATAATTAGCCACCAGATCTGCCCGACTTACTTCAACAAAAACATTCTTCTTTAGGATACCGAGTTTCGTATAGATTTTACCTAAAAGCCTTGCCACCGTTGTTTTACCGGTACCTGCATTTCCTTTAAATACCAGATGCAGGGTTCCCTGCTCCTCTGTCTGCAAGCCCTGTGCTTTCATCAGTTCTTTTACCTGAATATCATCCACCATTTCCTGCACTTTTTGCTTTGCTCCGGATAATCCTGTCAGGCCTTTAATTTGATCCAGTAATTCGTCTAAACTCTTCTCGCCATCCAGTTTTTTATCCATGACTGCTTCGATGTCTTCCCTGCAAATAATGTCAAACTGATTTTGCGTAAGTGTCATCCCCATGCTCCGCATACGAAGCAGTCGCTCATCCATAGCCTCTACCACTTCTTCAAAAAGATTACGAACACCACGTGCATTCCCAAAATCCGGAATCTTTGATTTTACCTCCAGCATCTGATGCAATACATCCGCAGTATCATGGTTCAGCTGCATATTTTTCCCTTTTGCCATGCCCCGGAAGATCTTTGTCATTTCTTCTACCGTGTAATCTTCAAATTCGATCTGATTACGGAAGCGGCTGCCAAATCCGGAATTGTTTTTCAGAAATTCCTTCATTTCTTTGTCATATCCAGCCAGAATCACCATCATACTGTCTTTATGGTTCTCCATCTGAGCAACGATTTCATCCACGGCCTCATGCCCAAAAGTATCCTGTGCATCTCTGCAAAGAGCATATGCTTCATCAATAAACAGCACACCTCCTGCTGCTTCCTTAAAACGTTCTTCTACCAGCTTTGCCGTATGTCCCTGATAGGAACCGACCAGTCCGCTTCTGGTACACTCTACCACATGATTTCCCCTTGGCAGAATCCCCAGCTGCTGATATATTTTTCCAAGCATACGGGCAACGGTTGTCTTACCAGTACCCGGATTGCCTGTAAAGAGAATATGAAGACTTCCATGACCGCCTTTACGATGTGCACCTGCATCCTGTGCCTCCTGCTCTGCCAATACACTCGTAATACGCTTCCTGATCTGCTCTTTGACATTCTTTAGCCCTGTCAGAGCATCTAATTCAGTAATCAATTCTTCCAGACTTTCCTCTTCCAGCTCCATCTCAAAATCCGACGCCATCAGATAAACCATATCGGCTTCCGTCGTCTCTGTTTTTTCATAAAAACGCTGTGCCATACGCACTGCCGCCTGATCCAGATATCGATTCACAGAGATAGCATTCATAAATTCCGGACTTCTGCGTTCCAGATCGATCTTACGAATCAATACCTTTTTTCCGGTTTCATGGATGAAAAGCGCTTTTTTTTCAGCCAGCTTTTCTGTTATCTGCAAAAGCTCCATCGTCGAATACGGCGGAATCTCTATGCAAGTATGTATCGTATCCTCCAGCATATTATTGACGATCTTCATCTTCTCTACAGCCTTACTCGTACCCGTCAGGATAACCGATATCTCTTCTTTTCTCTCTCTTAAAACTTTTTCCAGACATACAAAAAGCTGCTTTGCAGAAGTCTCTTCTTCATTGTTATTTCCAAAAATATCCTGTATATTCTCTACGATAATCGTTCGATCTGTTACTGTTTCAAAAAGTCTGGATATTCCGCCTGTCTTATCATTCTCATAGGCAATCACCAGTTCACGCGCTTCCGTACAGATCGGCCGGCTTTCTTCCCGAACGCCAAAATCATAAAGCAGATTTGCTATGATCTCACCCACCATGGTCTTGCCACAGCCTCTGGCACCACTGATAATAAAATGTGTTGATTTTAACAAATCCGCATGAAAATCACTTTCTTTTCGTTCCTTCTGAAAACGAAGAAGCTTATAAAAAGCATCCAGTTCTATCTGTACACTTTGTAAACCAACTACATTTTCAAAATATTCTTTTATACTTTCCGGAATCACTACTTCTTTTTTCTTAACCCGTTTTGTCTGTCCCACTACATCCAACAGATTCCCGCTGTTAATTGCCTCAAGCAGTTCCTCTTCCTCTTTATAGTATTCACCACTTGGAAAAAGCCTTTTTAGTCTTCGTAAAATCTTTTTTGCCTTTTTCTCGTCCCCACTGAGCAAATAGCACTGTCCAAGCTTCAGCATGGCATATTCTTCGTAATCCGTTTCCAGGGTTTCTTCTAACCGTTCCGTCAGTTCGGCTATTTTTCCCTGCGCGAACCACTCGTCAATTGTTGCCCGTTCCATCGTTTACTCCCTTTAGCTTACCTTTACATCCCTTAAAATACCGGTTACATTCTGAACCATTTCTTCGTCCATATTCGCAATTCTTCTCATATGATATTCCTGCTCAAAATTGATATCCGGCAATGCGATATGTATATGGATCAACTGTCTGATATCCAGGCTGATTGTCAAAATAATCAATGAATTTGCCGGTGTCCCTTGCGGAAGTTCAATTTCAAAATTGCCAATGACGGTAACATCCGTCAATTCTTTAAACTCCCCCTCCGTTACACTCAGATCTATCTTTTTCTGATTTGCTACTACAGTACGGAAACGTTCCTGTTTTTCGATCGGAAGCTGAGAATTGCGAAGAATAATCTTCTCATTCTCCTCCTGTCCCATATCATTGATAACGACTACCCCGATACTATGAGAACAGACATCTGTAAACTGGGTCGGCTTTTTATTTTTTATATTGGTCTTTGCATACAATGCGGCACCGATTGCTACCGCTTCATCCGGATTGATTTCTTTAGACGGTTCTTTTCCGATAAATTGTTCTATACGCTCTGCAATATATGGAATACGACTGGAACCTCCCACTAACAATACCTTATCTATCTCTTCCGGCTGTAATCCTGCTGCGAGAATCGCTTCTTTCATTTTCCGCTCTGTCTTTTCATAGGTATTGCTGATCATCCCCTGAAACATCTCTCTGGTAATCTCAATTGCTTCTCTAATTCTATTTATTTTCAAAGTAATGACTGCTGTGTTCTTATTGCTCAACTGCATTTTTGCTTTCTCTGCCTTTAAATACAGTTCCTGCAAATCATCCAGATACTCATCATCTTCCAAATCAATTCCATGCTTTTCTTCCATATAATCACGCACGTAATCTACAATTGCCTGATCAAAAAAGCGTCCTCCTGCGTTAGAAAGTCCTCCCGTACTCATCACTTCGATATGATCACTTGCTTTTACATTCAATATCGTTACATCGAAGGTTCCGCCGCCCAAGTCATATACCAGAATACGCTCATCTTCTATATGATTCTTATTTACATAACAGAGTGCCGCTGCTGTTGGTTCATTGATCATACCGCCAAGCGGAACTCCTGCAATGGTAGCTGCATCTTCTGTTGCTTTACGCTGAGAATCCTTAAAATATGCCGGTACCGTGATCACCACATTTGTCACTTTTTCACCAACTGCCTGTTCCGCATCCTGAACGATTTTACGAATGATAAAACTGGAAATCATCTCCGGTGTATATTTTTTATCCCCTGCTTCTTTTACGATGATTTTTTTACCCATATCATTTTTAATCACAGATATGACATCATCCGGGCGAATGATCACGTTATCTTTCGCAACATCACCTACTACAATTTCATCATCGGTATCCAGCAATACGACTGACGGAGTCATGCTGCTTCCTTCGCTGTTTATAATAACCTGTGGGATATTTTCGTCATCAATGTACGCTCCCACTGAATAGGTTGTTCCTAAATCAATTCCCAGGGTCATAATGCTTCTCCTCTTTCTCTCACACCTTACTATTACACAAAATTATATCATTTTTGTATTCTATTTTCAATTACGCATTACACTACATTTATTCCTGAGCAACTAAAAACCCTCAAAATAGCATAAAAAAACAGCACCTTTTTGTATCATACGATCTATATGATCCATACAAAAAAGTGCTGTTCCTGTGACAATGCAAAATATGTTAACTCTGATGGTAGTAATATCCTACTCCCCACTTGGTATGTACATATTTTGGTTCACTTGGATTCTGTTCAATTTTTTCACGCAGTCTTCGGATATGCACATCCACCGTACGAACATCTCCCGGATAATCGTATCCCCATACTGCATTCAAAAGATGATCTCTGCTGTATACTTTATTTGGGTTCAGTGCCATCAACTCCAGCAGATCAAATTCCTTAGCTGTCAGGTTGATTTCCTTGCCTCCGATGTGCAGTCTGCGGCTCTCACAATCCAGACGCAGATCTCCATTCTCCACAATTTTACGAGTCTCCGGTTCCGGAGCCTTTTTCTTTGTCCGGCGCAAGATCGCTTTGATTCGTGCCTTCACTTCCAGAATATTAAAAGGCTTGGTAATATAATCGTCTGCACCATATTCCAGACCAAGGATCTTATCCATATCCTCTCCTTTTGCTGTCAGCATAATAATCGGAACATTGGAAAATTCCCGCACCTGTTGACACACCTCAAATCCGGTCAGCTTCGGAAGCATCACATCCAGAAGAATGATATCATACGGATTCTCCTGAACCATTCGCACTGCATCTTCTCCATCATAGGCACAATCCACTTCCATTCCGTCCTGCTCCAGACTGAAACGAATTCCTTTTACAATCAATTTTTCATCATCTACGACTAATACCCTCTGTCCCATCTTATTCTCCTCAATGAACGGTGATGTTTTCTCTGATCTTTGAAAATATGCCTTCCTTAATCCCAGGAATTAACATAATATCTTCAACCGCTGCAAATGAACCGTACTGGTCCCGATACTCCAGAATCGCCTGTGCACGGGTCTTTCCAATACCATTCAGAGTCATCAATTCCTCCAGCGTGGCAGTATTCAGATTCACCTTTCCGGTGTCTTCTATAACCACTGTATCCGTCTCTGCTTCCTCCGAGATCCAGATATCTGTTGTAACTTTATCAGAAAAGTTCTCCCCACAAACTAACGTCAATTCTTCTTTTTTCCCCAATGTCCATCCACAAAAAGACAGACTGCATCCACTAAGGACGCAGCACAGGAAAATACATACCGTACTTAAAAATACTTTTGCTCTTTTTTCATATCTCATAGCTTCTTCCCTTCCGGAAGAAAAGCTGAAGCTCTATGTCCTGCTTTTATTTTAGCGGACTCGAACCAGAAACACAAGTGCAATCTTTAACTTTCCCATTCAAACAAAATAACTCCAACTACAGCAATCAGAAGACCCATCAGCTTTCTCCAGGAAAAATTTCCTTTATCTACCCCAAACAGAGAGAACAACTCGATCAGCCAGGAAACGGTAAGCTGTGCAATCACAATCAGCATCGTTGCCTTTGCCGGTCCCAGAGCTGACATACTCTGAATCACCGTATACGTAATAAATGCTCCAAAGATACCTCCAAGCAGCATATATCGGGGACTTACTTTTCCAATCATCAGCAGACTGGTCCGGTCAAATATCGCCCAGATCGCCAGACAGGTCAAAAGTGCAGAAAACTGAACCCAGGAAGCAGACACCCATACACTGCTCTGTTTCGTCACTTCTGTATTAAATACCCCCTGCACACTCATAAGTGTACCCGAAATCAGTGCAATAAAAAATCCAATCATAGAGAACCTCCTTTTTATAAAGTGTACCCCTATGACTGGATATTTATGCGTATATTTAATCTAACTGTTCCTTTAAAAGTTCGTGAAATTCCTGCAGCTTATCTGCGGGCGAATCTCCACGCCAGATATCTGCCAATACCACCTCCAGCTGCAGCCACATATTGGACAGCTCCATAATCTTCGGAACTTCTGCAGACTGTTCATAAGCTTCATAGATCACCCGATATGCCTCATCCGGTTCTCCTGGAAAATTCGTATAGGCTGGAAGCTTACCAGTAACTTCATAGAGCTGATCCACTCTGTCTTCTGTCAGATAACGTGCACAGACTTTTGCCGTTTCTACATTCGTTGAATATGGATTTACTACTACACTGTTGGTAACAGATAGTCCTCTGGAAGCCAGCTCCTCCGTCAGGTCAGGAAGAGTCATCACCTTATAGGGTACTTCTCCTTCCGACCGACGATCCAGTTCTGAAAGCATAGGAACATTCATAATCGTAAATACAATCTTTCCATCCACAAATTCCTGAACAACTTCTTCTGATGTGACGGTATCTGCATCAATCGCAAAAAAGGCATTCAGACTCTGGTAATAGTTCATACATTCTTCGATCTGATCCAGATCCATGGACACCTGTGATTTATCATCACCATGAACGCCTCCAAGATCCGTATATGCCCCTAAAAACATATAACTCGCAATCACATCCGCTACATTCCATTTGAAAATACTCTCTACGTTTTCGGTTCCTTCACCGGTCTCAAAATTCTCAGCATAGACCAGAATATCTTCTATCGTATCCGGAATCTGTTCTTCCGTCACATAGTTACTGTTATACACCAGAAAACAGGTTTCAATATAGAATGGATTTGCCGTCACCTTTTCATCGTAAGTGACCGCCTGCACTGCTTTTTCAGAATAGTTTTCTGCCATTCCTTCGGAATCCCTTGTCTTCACAAGTCCTGCCAAAGCTGCCTTTTCCAGAAGTGCAGAAGATGTCACATATATATCCGGTCCTGTCATCTGCTCTTTTACGGATTCCCGACTGATATTTTCAATATAATCCACCTCAGATACCAGCTCTGCAGATACTTCGATTCCATATTTCGCAGAAACCTCTGAAGCTGTTCCCTCCATATAGAGTTGAATATCAGGATCCGTATACCAGATCAGAAGCGGTCTTTCTGCGACAACCTCCATCTCCTCTGACTGGCTTTTCATACCAACCGTCACCATCTGCATCCCCAAAAGGAGCACAATCAACAATGAAAGGATTCTTTGAAATATTGTTGTCATTCTTTCCCTTTCCTAAAAGCTTTTCTCCAGCTTCTCGATCATGCTGTCTACATCCGCTTTCGTAATCACCAGAGGCGGAAGGAAACGAAGCACATTGCCCCCGGCAGTAATAATGATCAAACCATTCTCCAAAGCCCTGCTGACAATCTCACCTGCCGGTCTTCCGTTCACTTCCACGCCCTGCATAAGACCTTTTCCACGACGCTCTTTCAGGAAATCGTACTTATCCACAAGAGCATTCAATTTTTCTTCCAGATATGCACCTGTTTCACGAACATTTTCCACGATCCGATCTTTTTCAAACAAATCAAACACTTTGCTGACTGCCGCGCAGACAAAAGGATTGCCTCCATAAGTCGTTCCATGATCACCCGGCACCAGAGAAGCATATGCAGTTTTTTTACCTAATACAAATGCACCTACCGGCACTCCGCAGCCAAGTGCTTTCGCACAGGTCATCACATCCGGCTCTACACCATACCCCTGCCATGCAAACATATGACCCGTTCTTCCCATACCGCACTGAATCTCATCCAGGATCAGAATCAGATCATGCTCTTCACAGAGTGCCTTCACACCTTTTAAGAATTCTTCCGTTGCCGGATAGATACCGCCCTCTCCCTGAACAGTTTCCATAATAATTCCACAGGTTTTATCTGTAATCTGTGCTTTCACACTTTCCAGGTCATTATAATCAGCAAATCTCACACCGCCGATCAATGGCTCAAACGG